>NZ_JBMPPI010000005.1:0-51571 GCF_049340245.1 Undibacterium sp. TC4M20W | reverse complement strand
CTACAACAGGTACGACTACCGGAACTACAACAGGTACGACTACCGGAACTACAACAGGTACGACTACCGGAACTACAACAGGTACGACTACCGGAACTACAACAGGTACGACTACCGGAACTACAACAGGTGGCGGAGTTGCAGTAGCTGTTTCCAATGATCCCGGACTCGCACTGGCTCCCAATGCATTGAACGCGGTTATATGGCCAAATGAAAAGCGTCAAATCGTTGTTCAAGCCCGTGCGACCCGGAATTTCCCTGACATCATCAACATAGGCATTATTGACATCAACGGCGGAATTAAGCCTGATGTGAAAGTTAATGCTATTGATACTTATACCTATCAAGCCACGCTGGAAGTCGCGTCTAATCTATCACCTGGTGTTTATTCCGGTGTCATCGAAATACGCCTGTGTAAAGATAATCCGCTTATATGCAAGCAAGCGCATCAGGGCTCGCCATGGAAATTGCCGTATCGTTTTGAAGTCAAGGCCGCTGTTTTGTCGCAGTTGTCACCACTCCCCGGTGCGTATGACTGGTCGGCCTTTCAGGGTAATTCCAGCCATAGTGGAAATGTGCCTGTCAGCCTTGATCCGAATAAATTCTCATATCGTTTCGAGAAAAAAATTCAGGCAAGTGATAGTTTTGGTAATGCATTGTCAAGACTTGTTACGCAGAATAGTGGTTTTTATTTTGTGCAGTTGGACGATACTAAAAACCAGATTCTTTACGCTTTAAATGAAAATGATGGAAGCGAAAAATGGCGGGTTAATCTTAGCAATGGCCCTGTTTATAAACCAAGCTATATTCCGCCTGTATCACCGACACCAGCAATCTACCAAAACAAGATTTATGCGCAAACCTCGGCCCAGCCTGAAGTAAAAGTATTTGATCTGGGCAGTGGTCAGTTTTTGGGGCAGACCAATATTGGACAAGTATATTCCGTCAATGGCATTGGTGAGCTGGTTGCTGATGTCAGCGGCGTTTATGGACAGGCATCCTATAGTTCGGGTAATTTAAGCTTTGAAGATTTTGGCGTCAGTTTATTCAGATCGGCGTTTGTTATTGACCCGGATACGTACAAAGTCAAATCTGTGGCCAAGTTCCGGTTTGATTCCAGCATGCTGACATTTAATGATCAATCCGTAATGGCGTATCGTTCAACCACGGTGCAGAAAGAAAAGAATAGTCAAGCAGCAGAACGTGTTGGCTTAAGCATTTTCAATAAATTTGGTAGTGGCACACCCGTGACACTTTTTTCTGATTATCAATTCATCAATATGAATGCGATTTCTGTATATTGCCCTGACAGGAATGCGTTTTTGAGTTTTCAAAAGCCAGAAGGCTTCAATTCATCAATTGTTATTTTTGATCTTGCCGCAGGTAAGTTTGCTGGTAGTTCATCAACCAGTTATACAAATAGTTCACTTGTTTGCTCAAAAAACACAGTATTTGCCATTACCTGGCCCGGGACTTTAAGCGCATTGGATATCAATACAGGGCAAGTGCTATGGCAGTGGAAGCCAGCTTTGGATGATACGTTGCAGGTGTACAGTACTCCACAGGCTATGTTGGTGACGAACAATCTTCTTTTTGTTTCAGGCGATAAAAATACCTATGCAGTTGATTTGAACACACATCAAACTGTATGGACTTATTCTCATGCGGGCGAACTATCGCTATCCAGGAATGGTATTCTTTATATTAAGAGTCGGGATAACACTATCGTTGCATTCAATTTGAAGTAAGTTGTGAATGTCTTCAGAGACCGATCAAAGTAAAAATCGCCCATCAGGGCGATTTTTACTTTGATCTTCCATGATCGCCTCACCAAACTGTAGGTCTATTTTTTAATTGAATGTGAATGAAGATGTATATTGGAGCTTGCAACGTGAAAGATGCATTTGTTTTCATTGCTAATAATCGGGGTTATACTTCGCACACTTTTTCATCCCTTGCCCAGGTAAGAGATATATTTTACAGATTACGATAGCAAGAATGGCACCAATACTAAAGCGAAAGCCAAAAGGTAGTTTTAAGCTCTTTCCCAAGGGTGCGCGCAAGAATGCACCTGTGAGCGCTCATGTGGGTGAAGATGTGCGTGTGCCAGTCAAACCCAGGCGCGGCATCTATCTTTTGCCGAATGCATTTACAACTGCAGCCTTGTTTTGCGGTTTTTATGCGATTGTCATGGCAATGGATCAACGTTTTGACCAGTCTGCACTGGCAATTTTCGTGGCTATGGTACTGGATAGTCTGGATGGGCGCGTCGCCCGCATGACCAATACTCAGAGTGAGTTTGGGGCGCAATACGATAGTTTGTCAGACATGATTTCCTTTGGTGCTGCACCGGCACTGGTGGCTTATGAATGGTCGTTGAAGGGAATGGGCAAGCTTGGCTGGCTGGCGGCTTTTGTCTATTGCGCCGGTGCAGCTTTGCGTCTGGCACGTTTCAATACCAATATTGGTGTCGTCGATAAGCGGTATTTCCAGGGCTTGCCCAGTCCTGCTGCTGCGGCGCTGGTTGCCGGCTTTGTCTTGCTGATGGAGGACTTGCATTTTCTTCGGCACGACTTGAGCTGGAGTACCTGGAGTATCACCTTGTTCGCTGGGTTGACGATGGTGACCAATGTGCCTTTTTATAGTTTCAAGGACGTGAACCTGCGTAAGTCAGTGCCATTCATTGCGCCTTTCCTCATCGTGCTTGCCTATGTTGCGGTAGTCAGTGATCCGCCCAAGGTTTTGTTTGGTTTGTTTGTCCTGTATGGTTTGTCTGGTTATGTCGTCTTGCTGTGGCGCTGGCGCAAGGGCAGGCCAGTCAGCATCGTGCAGACTACTGTGGATGATCATCACCATGATGATAAATAAGTCTTCATCAAAAAAGTCGATATCAAAACGCGCAATGCCAGATTAAATTCGGCGTTTTTCAAGAAAAGCCGCAATACGGAAAATGTATCGCGGCTTTTTTGCTTTTTTGCCTCATAAAAACAGGATTTTCCTGCTATAAATTCTTGCACTTTTCTGCCTTTGCGCTTATAGTCTTTGGCATGAACTTCGCATCTACATCAATAGCAAAAAACACTATGGCAGGCCTGTCTGGTCTGCTATCGCTATTGCTGGCATCTCTACTAGCGTTCACGCGCTAAATCCCCCTATACCCACAATTCGAGTAGTCTCACCACCCATGTGCGTCTTGCAAGGGTAGGTCAAAGAATATTCACAGTTTGCAGTTTTACATCTACGACATTTCAGACTTAAATCATATCAGGAGCAATAACATGGCCGACAAACTCATCATATTCGACACAACTTTGCGCGATGGAGAGCAATCCCCTGGTGCATCCATGACCAAGGATGAAAAAATCCGTATTGCCAAGCAGCTGGAAAGAATGAAAGTCGATGTGATTGAAGCTGGTTTTGCGGCGGCGTCTCCTGGCGATTTTGAATCTATCAAGGCGATTGCTTCCATCATCAAGGACTCAACGATCTGCTCTTTGTCGCGCGCCAATGACCGCGACATCGCCCGCGCAGCAGAAGCCTTGCAGGCGGCGCAACGCAAGCGTATTCATACCTTCATCGCGACGTCTCCTCTGCACATGGAAAAGAAATTGCGCATGACGCCGGACCAGGTGCTGGAGCAGGCCATACAGGCTGTGCGCTATGCCCGCAACTTTACAGATGATGTCGAATTCAGCCCTGAAGATGGTAGCCGCTCAGATATGGATTTCCTGTGTCGTGTGCTGGAAGCGGTTATTAAAGAAGGTGCAACGACGATCAATTTTGCTGACACAGTCGGCTATGCCGTTCCTGAACTCTACGGCAATATGTTGAAGTCTTTGCGTGAGCGTATTCCCAATTCCGACAAGGCAGTCTGGTCTGTGCACTGTCACAATGACCTGGGTATGGCGGTGGCCAACTCCCTGGCCGGCGTCATGATAGGTGGTGCCCGCCAGATTGAATGCACCATCAATGGTCTGGGCGAGCGTGCTGGTAATACGGCTCTGGAAGAAATCGTCATGGCCGTACGCACCCGCAAGGACTATTTTGATTTGCAGCTGGGCATAGATATCAGCCAGATCGTGCCAGCATCCAAGCTGGTATCGCAAATCACCGGTTTTGCCGTTCAGCCTAACAAGGCTGTGGTTGGTGCGAATGCCTTCGCCCATGCATCTGGCATCCATCAGGATGGCATCTTGAAAGCGCGTGATACTTACGAGATCATGCGTGCTGAAGATGTGGGCTGGAGCGCGAACAAACTGGTCCTGGGCAAATTATCTGGCCGTAACGCCTTCAAGCAGCGCCTGGAAGAGTTGGGCATCGCGCTGGAATCAGAAACTGAAGTTAATGCCGCCTTTGCCCGCTTCAAAGAGCTCGCCGACCGCAAGTCGGAAATATTCGACGAAGATATTCTTGCCCTGGTGTCTGATGAGGAGCATGCACAAAATAACGATGCCTTCCATTATGTGTCTCTTTCGCAGCGCTCTGAAACTGGCGAGTTGCCTTATGCCAAAGTCGTATTTACTTCAGACGGCAAGGAAGTGACTTGTGAGGGCAATGGTAATGGTCCGGTTGATGCCATTGTGAATGCCATCGATTCCAAGGTGCAGAGTGGCGCAGAACTGTTGTTGTTCTCGGTGAATGCAATCACTACTGGCACTCAGTCGCAGGGTGAAGTCACCATGCGTTTGTCCAAGGCTGGCCGCATCGTCAATGGGGTGGGTGCTGATCCTGATATCGTCGTTGCTTCAGTGAAAGCTTATTTGTCGGCATTGAATAAATTGCAATCGAAGACAGAGAAGCTGAACCCACAGATTTAAAGCAGATTTGATTCTGGCTAAAAACGGTGTTATAGTCACGCGTTCCGTCATTCCGGCGGAATTGTTGTGTCACGATAATGATGGTTTGTATGGTTAATATGACTATTGTTATCGCATGTTAAGGAAAATCATGTCTATCGAAAAAAATGCAAAAGCCGCTATCGTAGCGGACAATGCCCGTGGTCAAAACGACACAGGCTCTCCTGAAGTGCAAGTTGCTCTGTTGACTGCACGTATCAATGACCTGAATGGTCACTTCAAAGCACACTCTAAAGATCACCACTCACGTCGTGGTTTGATCATGATGGTTAACCGTCGTAAGAGTCTGTTGTCCTACCTGAAAGGTAAAGACTTGAATCGCTATCGCTCACTGATCGAAAAACTCGGCTTGCGTAAGTAATTCTTGCTGAATTTAGCAAAAGATTTGTAGCAAAAAGCCTGCGTCATTTAACTGTCGCAGGCTTTTTGTCCATCTAGAGTTTTGGTTTCACTTAGTTTTATCCAGTTTTAGCCCGGTTTTTGATGTAAATATTAAAAAACAGGCAAAAAGCAGTCCAGGCGGATTGCTCGTGGTGAGGTGAACGACAGCGCCTGAAAATCTGTCGGCAAATAGAAAGGACACATTGTGTTTAATAAAATTACTAAAACCTTCCAATATGGTCAGCACCAGGTAACACTGGAAACCGGCGAAATCGCTCGCCAGGCATCGGGTGCAGTCCTGGTATCCATAGAAGATACCGTTGTATTGGCGACTGTCGTTGCCAAGAAAGATGCAAAACCAGGTCAGGATTTCTTTCCTCTGACCGTGGATTACATGGAAAAAACTTACGCTGCTGGCCGTATTCCTGGCGGTTTCTTCAAGCGTGAAGGTCGTCCATCAGAAAAAGAAACACTGACTTCCCGTTTGATCGATCGCCCGATCCGCCCTCTGTTCCCAGAAGGCTATCTGAACGAAGTTCAGGTCATCATTCATGTATTGTCCGTCAATCCAGAAATCGACCCTGATATCGCTGCGATGATCGGTGCTTCTGCAGCGATTTCCGTTGCTGGCATCCCATTCAGTGGCCCGGTAGGTGCGGCACGTGTTGGCTATATTGATGGCCAATATGTATTGAACCCAACCGCAACTCAGCTGAAACAATCCAAGCTTGATCTGGTTGTTGCCGGTACTGAGCAAGCCGTGTTGATGGTTGAGTCTGAAGCGCAGCAATTGTCTGAAGAAATCATGCTGGGCGCAGTTGTTTACGGCCACACGCAAATGAAAGCTGTAATCGATGCGATCCATGAATTGGTACGCGACGGTGGCAAGCCTGAAGTGCAATGGGCACCTGCTGCAAAAAATGAGCCGCTGATCGCTGCTGTTACAGCAGTGGCAGAGCCTCTGTTGCGCACTGCGTATCAAACCAAAGAAAAACAAGCACGTACTGAACAATTGAAGGCGGCAACGTCTACAGTTGCTGCAGCACTGGCTGAGCAAGCTGCTGCCAAAGGCGAAGCTGCTCCTGATTCATCTGAAGTTGGCAATATCCTGTTTGATCTGGAAGCGAAAATCGTTCGTTCCCAAATCCTGGAAGGCGAGCCACGTATCGATGGCCGTGATACACGTACTGTACGTCCTATCACTATCCGCACTGGCGTTCTGCCACGTACGCATGGTACAGCCCTGTTCACACGTGGTGAAACTCAGGCTCTGGTGATTGCGACTCTGGGCACTGCCCGTGACGAGCAAAAAATTGATGCGCTGATGGGTGAATACTCTGACCGCTTCATGCTGCATTACAACATGCCCCCGTTCGCTACTGGCGAAACAGGCCGTGTTGGCACACCTAAGCGTCGTGAAATCGGTCATGGTCGTCTGGCTAAACGTGCATTGCAAGCTGCTTTGCCTGATCCGGAAGATTTCAGCTACTCAGTCCGTCTGGTATCTGAAATTACAGAATCCAATGGTTCTTCTTCCATGGCTTCCGTCTGCGGCGGCTGCCTGGCGTTGATGGATGCTGGTGTACCAATGAAAGCACACGTTGCTGGTATCGCCATGGGCCTGATCAAGGACGGCAACAAGTTTGCCGTTCTGACAGACATCCTCGGTGATGAAGATCACCTCGGCGACATGGACTTCAAAGTAGCCGGTACTGCAGAAGGCATCACTGCCCTGCAAATGGATATCAAAATCCAGGGTATCACTAAAGAAATTATGCAAGTCGCTCTGGCGCAAGCTAAAGAAGGCCGTATTCATATTCTTGGCAAAATGCAAGAAGCTGTGCCAGTCGGTAATACAGAATTGTCTGACTTTGCGCCACGCCTGATCACCGTCAAGATCAATCCGGAAAAAATCCGTGACGTGATCGGTAAAGGTGGTGCGGTAATCCGTGCCTTGACAGAAGAAACTGGCACGCAAATTGATATCAGCGATGAAGGTATCGTGACGATCGCTTCTGTTGATGCAGCAGCTGGACAGGAAGCCAAGCGCCGTATCGAAGAGCTTACTGCAGAAGTTGAAGTTGGCAAAATCTATGAAGGTACAGTCTTGAAATTGCTGGACTTCGGCGCGATCGTACAAATCATGCCAGGTAAAGATGGTTTGCTGCACATCAGTCAGATCGCCAATGAGCGCGTGAATGCAGTTGCTGACTACCTCAAAGAAGGTCAGCAAGTACGTGTAAAAGTACTGGAAACTGATGACCGTGGTCGCTTCAAGTTGTCGATGAAGGCAGCAGCTTCTGAATCTGAAGCACCAGCTCAGCCGCAACAGCAGCAACAGCAGCAACAACAGCAGCAGTAATAAATTCTAAGGTCTTCTGACCTTTCAGAGTTAAAAACGCCCGTCTCGCACGGGCGTTTTTTTATTGGCTTACAATTGCGTACTGTATTGCTGGACCCCTACAAAGGCTGAAGATGAAAACTGAAATGCGCGCAATTGAAATTACCCAATATGGCAAGCCTGAAGTCTTGCAGATTTGCAGCAGGCCTGTGCCAGTGCCGGGTAAGGGCGAGCTATTAATCAAGGTTGCCGCGGCTGGTGTGAATCGCCCTGATGTCTTGCAGCGCCTTGGTTTTTATCCTGTGCCGCCAGGTGCTTCAGATTTGCCGGGCCTGGAAGTGGCTGGCGAAATAGTCGGTGGTGATGTGCAGGGTAGTGGTTTTGAGTTGGGTGACCAGGTTTGCGCATTGGTGCAGGGCGGTGGTTATGCGGAATATTGCGTGGCGCCAGCGGGTCAGTGCTTGAAGGTGCCTGCTGGTCTTTCCATGGTGGAAGCGGCTTCTTTGCCAGAAACTTATTTTACAGTCTGGAGTAATGTATTTCAGCGCGCGCATCTGGTGCCGGGCGAAAGTTTTCTGGTGCAGGGCGGTACTTCGGGTATAGGTGTGGCAGCCATCCAGATTGCCAAGGCGCTGGGACATAGGGTGTTTGCCGCGGCGGGCTCGGATGAAAAATGCAGAGCGACAGAAAAACTGGGTGCTGAGCGCGGCATCAATTACAAGACTGAAAATTTCGTCGAGCTCATCAAGGAATTGACGGCAGGTAAGGGTGTCGATGTCATTCTGGATATGGTCGCGGGCTCCTATGTGCCAAAAGAAATCAATTGCCTGGCAGATGATGGCCGGTTGGCGATTATTGCCCTGCTAGGTGGTAATTCGGCGGAGCTTGATCTGGCGCAGGTCTTGCGCAGGCGTTTGACGGTGACGGGTTCGACATTGCGCCCACGCTCCGTTGCATTCAAGGCAAAAATCGCGACACAACTGCAAGAGCAAGTCTGGCCGCTGTTGGCATCGAAAGAAATAGTCCCCGTCATACATCAGGTTTTCCCTCTGGAGCAAGCTGCTCAGGCGCATGCGATGATGGAAGAGGGTTTGCATATAGGTAAAATCATGCTGGCTCTGGATTAGTTGTTGCTTGTTATTTTTTTATTAAACCTGTGTCTGGATGTGTCGAAGTTTACAAAATTGCCATATTGCTCATAAATTTGATGTAATTATGTCTTTATAGTAACTTCGGAATGTAAAAACTGGTCTTGCTGGTTTGACCCTGTCTGCAGCGAAGGCTACAATAGACGGTTATTTATATTTTGGCTCACTATGCGACGCACCTTAATAGCCGGTAACTGGAAAATGAATGGTAGTTTTGCTGCCAACCGTTCATTGTTGTCTGAAGTCAAGGCGGGTTTGCCTGCCAGTTTGCAGTGTGACGTGCTGGTCTGTGCTCCTGCGCCCTATTTTGCGCAGTGTGCAGAATTGTTGAGTGGTACTGCTGTGAGCTGGGGTGCGCAAGATGTATCTGTGCATGCGCATGGTGCTTATACGGGTGAGATTTCTGCTTCCATGTTGCAGGATTGCGCTTGTAAATATGCGATTGTCGGACACTCTGAGCGCCGTGCTTATCATGCTGAAACAAACGAGCTGGTAGCGCACAAGGCGCAGCAATTGTTGAAGCATGGTGTCTTGCCTATCGTCTGCGTCGGTGAAACCCTGGAGCAGCGAGAAAGTGGTCAGACGAATGCGGTTGTAGCGGCGCAGTTGAATGCTGTGCTGGATGTGCTGGATAGCCTTAATGGCCTGGTGATTGCCTATGAACCCGTCTGGGCGATAGGTACGGGTAAAACCGCAACGCCTGAAATGGCGCAAGAAGTGCATCATTTCCTGCGTCAGCAAGTGGCTGTCCGTGATGCGGGTGCGGCAGAAAAAGTACAGATTTTGTATGGTGGTAGCATGAAGCCGGAAAATGCCAAAGAGTTATTGGCAATGCCCGATATTGATGGTGGTTTGATTGGCGGGGCTGCACTGAAGTCACAAGACTTTCTTGCAATTATCGCTGCCAGTTAATTGGTTTATTGTAGTACTTAATTTTTACTTGGATGTTTTGAATGCAAACTTTACACACGTTGGTCATCGTTATTCAGATTCTGTCTGCATTGACAATTATTGGTCTGGTTTTATTGCAGCACGGTAAAGGTGCTGATATGGGTGCCTCTTTTGGCTCTGGCGCTTCTGGTAGTTTGTTTGGTGCAACTGGTTCTTCCAATTTCTTGTCCAAGGCGACGGGTATAGCTGCTGCGATATTTTTTGCGGCAACCCTGGGTCTGGCGGTATTCAGTACTGGCGCCCGCAAGCCTTCTGGTGGTGTCATGGAAGGTGTGACTGTAGTTCAGCCTGCGACAAATGCTGCACCTGCGAGTGCGCCGGCCGCAGCTTCTGCTGCAGCTGCAACATCCGCACCGGCTTCTTCTGCTGGTCAATCGGGTCAGATTCCAAAATAATTTGATTTTGCCCAGCAAAAAACATTGAATTGCTGCAATTGCGCGTTGAACAATGAGGCTATACATAGTAGAATGCTGGGCTTAAGCCGACGTGGTGAAATTGGTAGACACGCTATCTTGAGGGGGTAGTGGCGAAAGCTGTACGAGTTCGAGTCTCGTCGTCGGCACCAAAAAAATAGGGTCAGTTTTCTTTGCTGATCCGGTCGAGGAAGCTTTATTTCTTGTGGTTTGATCTTAAGAAATAAATGCTTCAATCTGGCATTCAATTACAGGTAGCCTAACGTGAACCTCGAAAATTATTTCCCAGTTCTTCTCTTTATTCTGGTTGGTATCGCCGTAGGTGTGGTGCCGCAAATCCTGGGGCGTGTTCTTGCTCCATACAAACCAGACTCACAAAAAAATTCTGCTTACGAATGCGGTTTTGAGGCATTCGAAGATGCGCGCATGAAGTTTGACGTGCGCTACTACCTGGTGGCGATTTTGTTTATTTTGTTTGACCTGGAAACGGCATTCTTCTTCCCTTGGGGTGTGGCAATGCGTGACTTGGGCTGGACAGGTTTTCTGATTATGCTCGGCTTTGTGCTCGAGTTCGGCGTTGGATTTTGGTACATCTGGAAAAAAGGCGCTCTGGATTGGGAGTGATGGATTATGTCAATTGAAGGTGTATTCAACGAGAGCTTTGTTACGACAACAGCCGACAAACTGATCAACTGGACGCGTACCGGCTCCATGTGGCCCATGACTTTTGGTCTGGCCTGCTGCGCGGTCGAGATGATGCATGCTGGTGCTTCCCGTTATGATCTGGATCGCTTTGGTGTGGTGTTTCGTCCTTCTCCGCGTCAGTCTGATGTCATGATTGTTGCCGGTACGCTGTGCAATAAGATGGCACCTGCGCTGCGCAAGGTATATGACCAGATGGCCGAGCCTCGCTGGGTTATTTCCATGGGTTCTTGCGCCAATGGTGGCGGTTACTACCATTATTCGTATTCAGTAGTACGTGGTTGCGACCGTATTGTGCCAGTTGATATTTATGTGCCAGGTTGCCCGCCAACCGCAGAAGCACTGATGTACGGCATCATACAGTTGCAAAACAAGATCAAACGTACCAATACCATTGCTCGTTAATCGTGCGATCGCTGGGGCAATATTAAATTATGACTACCAAACTGGAAAACCTTGAGGCAGCAGTAAAAAATGTCCTGGGTGAGCGTATTCTGGACTTGAAGAATGCGCTGGGTGAAATCACCATCGTGGTTTCTGCGACTGCTTATCTGGATGTCATGCGCACTTTGCGTGATCATGCAGAAACCAGTTTTGAAGAACTGATCGACCTTTGCGGTGTCGATTACTCTGCTTATGGTGATGGCTTGTGGGAAGGTGCGCGTTTTGCTGCCATTTCGCATTTGCTGTCGATTAAGCATAACTGGCGTTTGCGTGTGCGCGTGTTCGCGCCGGATGATGAAATGCCAGTCGTACCTTCGCTGATCGATATCTGGAATGCAGCCAACTGGTATGAGCGCGAAGCGTTTGATCTGTACGGTATCCTGTTTGATGGTCACAATGACTTGCGTCGTATTTTGACTGACTATGGATTTATCGGTCACCCATTCCGTAAAGACTTTCCAGTTTCCGGCTATGTTGAAATGCGTTATGACGCAGATCAAAAGCGCGTCGTTTACCAGCCTGTCACGATAGAACCACGCGAAAATGTGCCGCGTGTGATTCGTGAAGAAAATTACGGGATGAAATAATGGCTGAGATTAAGAATTACACCCTGAACTTTGGTCCTCAGCATCCTGCAGCGCATGGTGTGTTGCGTCTGGTGCTGGAGCTTGATGGTGAAGTGATACAACGTGCCGATCCGCACATTGGTCTCTTGCATCGCGCGACTGAAAAATTGGCTGAGCAAAAAACTTTCCTGCAATCCGTGCCTTACATGGATCGCTTGGACTATGTATCCATGATGGCCAATGAACATGCGTATGTCATGGCCATAGAAAAGATGCTGGGCCTGGAAGTGCCTTTGCGTGCGCAATATATCCGCGTCATGTTTGATGAGATTACTCGTCTGCTGAACCATTTGTTGTGGATAGGCGCGCATGCGCTGGACGTCGGTGCGATGGCGGTGTTCCTGTACGCATTCCGTGAGCGTGAAGACCTGATGGATTGCTATGAAGCAGTCTCAGGTGCACGTTTGCATGCTGCTTACTATCGCCCAGGTGGTGTGTATCGTGATTTGCCGGATCAAATGCCGCAATTCACTGTATCGGCCTTGAAGAATGAAAAAGCGATGAAGTTGCTGAATGAAAACCGTCAGGGTTCCCTGCTGGATTTCATTGAAGACTTCACCAACCGTTTCCCAAAATATGTCGATGAATACGAAACACTGTTGACCGACAACCGTATCTGGAAGCAGCGTCTGGTTGGTATTGGTGTGGTGTCTCCTGAGCGCGCCATGGCCATGGGTTTTAGTGGTCCTATGTTGCGTGGTTCCGGTATCGAATGGGATTTGCGCAAGAAGCAGCCGTATGAAGTCTATGACTTGCTGGATTTTGATATTCCAGTTGGCGTCAATGGCGACAGTTATGACCGTTACCTGGTGCGCGTAGAAGAAATGCGCCAGTCCAACCGCATTATCAAACAGTGCGTAGAGTGGCTGAGAAATAACCAGGGCCCGGTGATTACTGATAACCACAAGGTTGCGCCACCACATCGCGTGAACATGAAGTCGAATATGGAAGAACTCATCCATCACTTCAAACTGTTCACCGAAGGTTTCCATGTTCCTGCTGGCGAAGCTTATGCCGCAGTTGAGCATCCAAAAGGCGAGTTTGGTATTTACTTGATGTCCGATGGTGCTAACAAGCCTTATCGTCTGAAAATCCGTGCGCCAGGTTTCGCGCATTTGCAGGGTTTGGATGAAATGGCAAAAGGTCACATGATTGCTGATGCGGTAACGATCATCGGTACTCAGGATATTGTGTTTGGTGAGATTGACAGATAAAGCGGCGTCCTGAGGACGTCGAATCGAGGCATTAGCTATGGTGTTATCAGAGCAGGCATTTAAAAAAATTGATCGCGAACTTGCAAAGTTCCCGGCTGACCAGCGCCAGTCCGCTGTGATGGCCGCATTGGCTATTGCCCAGGATGAAACTGGCTGGGTATCCCCGGAAGTCATGCAGACCCTGGCTGACTACATCGGCATGCCCGCAGTAGCAGTGCAGGAGGTCGCGACTTTCTACAATATGTACAACACCAAACCGGTGGGCAAGTTCAAGATTTCGGTCTGTACCAACCTGCCTTGCGCCTTGTCTGGTGGCGAACGTGCAGCACATCACCTGAAGCAAAGACTTGGTATCGATTACAGGGAAACTACGGCAGATGGCCAGTTTACCCTGGTTGAAGGCGAATGCATGGGTGCCTGCGGTGATGCACCTGTCATGCTGGTCAATAACAAACGCATGTGCAGTTTCATGTCGAATGAAAAAATTGACGGTCTGGTCAATGAATTGAAAGAGGTTAAATAATGACGAGTCTGCATAATCGCCATATTAAGCCTTTAATATTGGCTGGCCTGGATGGCAAAAACTGGCATCTGCAAGATTACGTAGCACGCGGCGGCTATGAATCCCTGAAGCGTATCCTCAATGAAAAAATCCCTCCTGAGCAAGTGATTGCTGAGTTGAAGGCTTCTTCATTGCGTGGTCGCGGTGGTGCGGGTTTTCCTACCGGTTTGAAGTGGAGCTTCATGCCACGTCAGTTCCCTGGTCAAAAATATCTGGTCTGTAATACAGATGAGGGCGAGCCTGGTACATTCAAGGATCGTGACATCATCCGTTATAACCCGCATGCCCTGATTGAAGGCATGGCCATAGGCGCTTACGCCATGGGTATCACGGTGGGTTACAACTACATCCACGGCGAAATTTTTGCTGACTACGACCGTTTCGAAGAAGCGCTGGAAGAGGCACGTGCAGCCAATATGCTGGGCGACAAAATTGCCGGTTCTGAATTCAACTTCCAGTTGCATGCATTCCACGGTTATGGCGCCTACATCTGTGGCGAAGAAACAGCCTTGCTGGAATCACTGGAAGGCAAGAAAGGGCAGCCACGCTTCAAGCCGCCTTTTCCGGCCAGCTTTGGTTTGTATGGCAAGCCAACCACGATCAATAACACAGAAACTTTTGCAGCCGTACCTTTTGTGCTGGCCATGGGCGGTGAGAAATACGCTGCACTGGGCAAGCCAAATAATGGTGGCACCAAGATTTTCTCCATGTCTGGCGACGTAGCAAAACCTGGCAATTACGAAGTACCTATGGGTACACCGTTTGCCACCTTGCTAGAACTCGCTGGCGGCATGCGTGACGGTAAAAAAATCAAGGCAGTGATCCCTGGTGGCTCATCCATGCCGGTATTGACTGGTGATGTGATGATGGCGACTGACATGGATTATGACTCCATCGCCAAGGCCGGTTCCATGCTGGGTTCTGGTGCTGTCATCGTCATGGATGAAACACGCTGCATGGTCAAGTCACTGTTGCGCCTGTCTTATTTCTATTTTGAAGAATCCTGTGGTCAGTGCACACCTTGCCGTGAAGGTACCGGCTGGTTGTATCGCATGGTGCACAGGATAGAACATGGTCATGGCCGTCCAGATGATCTGGATATGCTGAACTCCATTGCTGACAATATTCAGGGCAAAACGATTTGTGCTCTGGGCGATGCAGCAGCGATGCCGGTACGCGCAATGATCAAGAATTTCCGCGAAGAATTTGAATATCACATCGAGCATAAGCATTGCTTGGTGCCCACTTACATGTAAGCCAGCTTCGGTTAGCACACTTAGAGTAGACCATGGTTGAAATCGAAATAGACGGCAAAAAAGTCGAAGTCCAAGAGGGCAGTATGGTGATGGATGCTGCCAATAAGCTTGGCACTTACATCCCTCATTTTTGCTATCACAAAAAATTATCTATTGCGGCCAATTGCCGCATGTGTCTGGTTGAGGTTGAAAAAGCACCTAAGCCTTTGCCTGCCTGCGCGACGCCTGTCACGCCGGGCATGATCGTCCGTTCTTCCAGCGACAAGGCAGTAAAAGCACAAAAAGCTGTGATGGAATTCCTGCTCATCAACCATCCGCTGGATTGCCCTATCTGCGATCAGGGTGGCGAATGTCAACTGCAGGATCTGGCAGTTGGTTATGGTGGTACGGCATCCCGCTACGATGAAGAAAAACGCGTGGTATTCCACAAGGACGTAGGTCCTCTGGTATCCATGGAAGAAATGAGCCGCTGCATACACTGCACACGCTGTGTTCGTTTTGGTCAGGAAATCGCTGGCGTCATGGAACTGGGCATGCTCAACCGTGGCGAACATTCTGAAATCACTTCCTTCGTTGGCAAAACGGTTGATTCCGAATTGTCAGGCAATATGATCGATCTGTGCCCGGTAGGCGCACTGACGTCCAAGCCTTTCCGTTATTCCGCCCGTACCTGGGAATTGTCACGCCGTAAATCAGTCAGTGGTCATGATGGCCTGGGTTCTAACCTGATCGTTCAGGTCAAGAACCACAAGGTCATGCGCGTAGTACCGCTGGAAAATGAAGAAATCAATGAATGCTGGATTTCTGACAAAGACCGCTTCTCTTACGAAGCACTGAACAGCACAGAACGTCTGACCAAGCCCATGATCAAGCAGGGCGGGTTATGGCAGGAAACGGACTGGCAGACTGCACTCGAATATGTTGCGCATGGCCTGCGTAACGTCAAGCATGAGCATGGCGCTGATGCTATCGCTGCGGTTGCTGCACCAAGTTCTACTCTGGAAGAACTTACGCTGTTGCAACGCGTTGTGCGTGGCCTGGGTTCTGATAATGTTGATTTCCGTCTGCGTCAGTCTGACTTTGCGTTGGATTCTTCTGTCAAGCCTTGGCTGGGTACCAGCATCGCCAGGTTTGGGCAGTTGAAAAATGTTTTCGTTATCGGTTCCTTCCTGCGTAAGGATCATCCTTTGCTGGCAGCCCGTCTGCGTCAATCAGTAAAAATGGGTGCCAAGCTCAGCATCCTGCATGCGACGAATGATGAATTGCTCATCAAGCTGGCGAATAATGCAATCGTAGCTCCATCACTGTGGACAGCTTTCCTGGCTGAAGTTGCCGTTGCTATCGCAGCTAAAAAAGAAATCGCCAAACCAGCTGGTTACGACGCAGTACAAGCATCTGCCAAAGCAGAAGCGATTGCGGCCAGCCTGCTGGCTGGCAATGCCGGTGTATTCCTCGGCAATACAGCGTCTTACCATCCAGAAGCCTCGCAATTGCACGCACTGGCACAATGGATAGCTGAAAACGCAGGTTCAGAATTTGGTTATCTGATAGAAGCAGCAAATACAGTTGGTGGCTACCTGACAAATGCGATTCCTGCCAACAATGCCAAGCCAGTATTCACTGAAGCCAAAAAAGCTTATATCGTTTTGCACGCCGAGCCTTTGCTTGACAGCGCGCATCCGGTACAAGCCAAAGCCGCTTTGGATAGTGCTGAAATGGTCGTCGTCATGTCGCCATTTAAACATGGTGCTGAATATGCTGACGTTTTGCTGCCAGTGTCTCCATACACAGAAACATCCGGTACTTTTGTGAACTGCGAAGGCCGTGCACAAAGTTTCCATGGTGTAGTCAAACCTCTGGGCGATACCCGTCCTGCATGGAAAGTCTTGCGCGTACTTGGTAATTTGCTGGGCCTGGAGAACTTTGATTTCGAGACAGCAGAAGCAGTGCGTGCAACAGTATTGACGCAAGCTGACCTGACTACGCAATTGAACAACACATCCAGGCTAGCTCCATCAGTTCCTGTCAAGGCTGCTGCTGGCATGGAGCGTATTGCTGACGTTGGTATTTACAGCACAGACGCTATCGTACGCCGTGCAGAATCCCTGCAACTGACAGCCGATGCCCGCGCACCGCAAGCATGGATCAGCTCTGCTGATGCTAGCAAGCTGGGCATCGCCGAAGGTGACATGGTCAGACTGAGCAAAACAGGTTCTACCCTGATCCCTGTCGGAATCGATCAATCTCTGCCTGAGAATGTAGTCAGGATTGCTGCAGGCCACAACCTGACAAGTAATCTGGACGGTATGTTCGGCGCGATCAAACTGGAGCGTGCATAATGAATTTGCTGCTCTCTATCCATGAATTTGGTCAGCACTACCTGGGCGCCTTTTGGATGCCTTTGTGGACGCTGCTCAAGATCGTTTGCATCACTTTGCCAGTCATGGGCTGTGTAGCCTACCTGACCTTGTGGGAACGCAAAATGATAGGCTGGATGCACATCCGTCTTGGCCCGAATCGCGTAGGTCCTGCAGGTTTACTGCAACCTATTGCTGACGCGCTGAAGCTGCTGCTCAAAGAAATCATCATCCCGGCAAAAGCAAACAAAATCTTGTTCGTGCTGGCGCCTATCATGACCATCATGCCAGCGCTGGCAGCCTGGTCGGTGATCCCTTTTGGCCCTGAAACTGTCCTGGCGAACGTCAATGCAGGTTTGCTGCTGATCATGGCAATCACCTCGATGGAAGTCTACGGCATCATCATCGCCGGTTGGGCATCCAACTCCAAGTATGCTTTCCTTGGTGCCATGCGTGCATCTGCGCAAATGGTGTCGTATGAAATCGCCATGGGCTTCGTACTGGTGATCGTGCTGATGGTATCTGGCAGTTTGAACATGACTGACATCGTCAATGCCCAGACCAAAGGTTTTGCAGCCAGCTATGGTTTCAACCTGTTTTCATGGAACTGGTTGCCGCTGTTGCCTATGTTCGTGGTGTATGTGATTTCCGGTATTGCTGAAACCAATCGTCATCCGTTTGACGTGGTTGAGGGTGAATCCGAAATCGTTGCCGGTCACATGGTTGAATACTCCGGCATGTCTTTCGCCATGTTCTTCCTGGCTGAATACGCCAATATGATTTTGATCTCTGCCATGGCATCTTTGATGTTCCTCGGCGGTTGGTCTGCACCGTTCAGTTTCCTGGATTTTATCCCTGGCTGGATCTGGCTCGGTATCAAGACTTTTGTTGTGGTTTCCATGTTCATCTGGGCTCGCGCATCTTTCCCACGCTATCGCTATGACCAGATCATGCGTCTGGGCTGGAAAGTATTTATCCCGCTGACTCTGGTGTATCTGGTTATCGTCGCAGCATGGATGCAAACTCCATGGAATATTTGGAAGTAAGAGGCTAAAAAAATGGAAGCAATCAAGGATTTTTTTGGCAGCCTGATGCTGCGCGAACTGATCAAGGGCCTCGCCCTGACAGGTCGCTATATGTTCGCCCGCAAGATCACGGTGCAATTTCCTGAGGAAAAAACACCACAGTCTCCACGTTTCCGTGGCTTGCATGCTTTGCGTCGCTACCCGAATGGGGAAGAGCGTTGCATCGCCTGTAAATTGTGTGAAGCAGTGTGCCCGGCAATGGCAATCACGATTGAATCTGATCAGCGTGCTGACGGTACTCGCCGTACTACCCGTTATGACATCGACCTGACCAAGTGCATTTTCTGCGGTTTCTGCGAAGAGTCTTGCCCGGTCGATTCCATCGTGGAAACCCACGTACTGGAATATCACGGTGAAAAACGCGGCGATCTATATTTCACCAAAGAGATGTTGCTGGCTGTAGGTGATCGTTACGAGCCACAAATTGCAGCAGCGCGCGCCGCTGATGCCACATACCGCTAACTGGACCTGGTTCGATATGGAATTTACTACCGTTTTATTTTATGTTTTCGCAGCGATCATGATAGTCGCTGCGATCCAGGTGATTTCTGCACGCAATCCTGTGCATGCCGCCTTATTTCTGGTCCTGACTTTCTTCAATGCGGCAGGTATCTGGATGTTGTTGAAGGCCGAGTTCCTGGCCATCGTGCTGGTGCTGGTGTATGTCGGCGCGGTCATGGTGTTGTTCCTGTTTGTGGTGATGATGCTGGATATTAATCTCGATAAACTGAGAGAAGGTTTCTGGAGTCACTTCCCGTTGGCTGCAGCAGTTGGCGTCATCATCGTGCTGGAAATGTCGGCAGTGTTGTTGCGCGGCTTTTTGCGTCCGGACAATCATGTACCGGCAGCAGCTGACAAGATAGGTAACACCAAATACCTGGGTATAGAGATTTTCACGCATTACCAGTTTGCTTTTGAGGTTGCAGCGGCCATTCTGTTGCTGGCTATCGTTGCTGCAGTTGCACTGACTTTGCGTCGCCGTAAAGACAGCAAGTATTTTGATCCTGCTGCTGCGGTCAAAGTAAAAGCCAAGGACCGTATCCGTATCGTCAGCATGAAAGCTGAATCCGAACGCGCTGAGAACAATGCCACTGCTGCGGCAGCTACTGTGAATCCGGAGGCTTAAATGGCTTTGACTTTGAGTTTGACGCATTACCTGATTTTGGGCGCAATCCTGTTTGCGATTTCCATCGTCGGTATTTTCCTCAACCGTAAAAATATCATCGTCTTGCTGATGGCGATTGAATTGATGTTGCTGGCAGTGAATATCAATTTCATCGCGTTCTCCCATTATCTGGGTGATGCAGCAGGGCAGGTATTCGTGTTCTTCATACTTACCGTTGCTGCTGCTGAGTCAGCAATAGGTCTGGCGATTCTGGTGGTCTTGTTCCGTAATCTGGATACCATCAATGTCGAAGATCTGGATGCATTAAAAGGTTAATCAGGTTAATGGTGCGGATTGTCGCCTGCTGCGGCAGTCCGGTAGTCCGGTATAGGCTGGCGATTTAGAAAAGTAATAAAGCTAACAAAGGGTCATCATGGCGGGGCAACTTAACCCACAATTATTATTGGCAGTACCACTGGCGCCCCTGGTCGGGTCTGCTATTGCAGGTCTGCTAGGAACGAAGTTTTTCGGCAACGTCGTTGGCCGCAAGGTATCGCATACAGTCACCATACTCGGTGTGTTGATTGCATTGATCATCTCTTGCATGACCTTGTCTGCCGTGTTGGATGGCGCAACATATAACGAGACCCTGTATCAATGGATGAAGGTTGGTAACATGAAGCTGGAAGTCGGCTTCATGGTCGACAGCCTGACAGCCACGATGATGTGCGTCGTGACTTTTGTGTCGCTGATGGTGCATATCTACACAATTGGCTATATGGCAGAAGACGAGGGCTATAACCGCTTCTTCTCGTATATCTCCTTGTTCACCTTCGCCATGCTGATGCTGGTGATGAGTAACAACTTCCTGCAATTGTTCTTTGGCTGGGAAGCTGTGGGCCTGGTATCTTATTTGCTCATTGGTTTCTGGTACACCAAACCAACAGCCATCTACGCCAACATGAAAGCCTTTTTGGTTAACCGTGTCGGTGACTTTGGTTTTATCCTGGGCATAGGCTTGCTGGTCGCCAATACTGGTTCCATGAACTATGTTGAAGTATTCGCCAAGAAAAATGAACTGGCAGCCATGTTGTTGCCACATACAGACTGGATGCTGATTACTGTTGCCTGTATCTGCCTGTTCATTGGTGCGATGGGTAAATCGGCGCAGTTCCCCCTGCATGTCTGGTTGCCAGATTCCATGGAAGGCCCGACTCCGATTTCTGCACTGATCCATGCGGCGACCATGGTTACCGCAGGTATCTTCATGGTGTCACGCATGTCACCATTGTTTGAATTGTCTGACACTGCCTTGTCCTTCATCCTGGTGATCGGTGCGATTACTGCACTGTTCATGGGTTTCATGGGCATCATCCAGAACGACATTAAACGCGTGGTAGCTTATTCCACGCTGTCACAACTGGGTTATATGACAGTGGCACTGGGTGCTTCTGCTTACTCGGTTGCGGTATTCCATCTGATGACGCATGCTTTCTTTAAAGCGCTTTTGTTCCTGGGTGCCGGTTCCGTCATTATCGGTATGCATCATGATCAGGATATCCGCAACATGGGTGGTTTGAGGAAGTACATGCCGATTACATGGCTGACATCTCTGGCTGGTTCGCTGGCATTGATAGGGACACCATTTCTGTCTGGTTTCTATTCCAAGGACAGCATTATCGAAGCAGTGCAGGCCAGCCATTTGCCTGGTGCCGGTTTTGCCCAGTTTGCTGTGCTCGCAGGTGTGTTTGTGACAGCATTCTATTCCTTCCGTATGTATTTCCTGGTCTTTCACGGCAAGGAAAATTTTGGCAAGGCGCATGCACATGATCATCACGATGACCATAAAGATGCACATAAGGATGCACACAAAGATGATCACCACGCTGCCGATGATCATCATGACGATCACCACCATGGTCTGGCGCCTGGTCAAAAACCGCATGAGTCACCGTTAGTTGTCTGGTTGCCTTTGGTTCTGCTGGCGATTCCTTCGCTGTTTATCGGTGCGATTGCAATTGAACCGATGTTGTTTGGCGGTTTCTTCAAGAACGTGATTTTTGTCAATGAAGCACATCATGCCATGGAGGAACTGCACCACGAATTCCACGGCGCTGGTGCGATGGGTTTGCATTCCTTCATGACGCCACCATTCTGGCTGGCGCTCGCAGGCGTGGTGACAGCTTATGTGTTCTATATGGTCAAACCGGAAATTCCAGCGGCGATCAAGAAGGCAGTTAACCCGCTGTACACCTTGCTTGAGAATAAATACTACATGGACCGTTTTAACGAAATCGTGTTTGCCGGTGGCGCACGTGTACTCGGTGGCGGTTTGTGGAACATTGGTGACAAAGGCCTCATCGATGGCCTGGTAGTTAACGGCAGCGCCAAATTGGTTGGCTGGGTCTCCAAACTGATACGTCATTTGCAGAGTGGTTATATCTATCACTATGCATTTGTGATGATACTCGGCGTGATGGGTTTCCTGGCTTATACAGTGCTGTTTCCCTTTGCTAAATAAGTGACCACGGCTATAAAAAGATAATTATTATGCAGTCAACTTCTACTCTACTTAGCCTTTCGATCTGGTTACCGATAGCCTTCGGTATCTTCATACTGGCCTTTGGTCGCGATAACAATCCTGCGCTGGTGCGCGGTGTTGCGCTGATCGGTTCGATTTGCAGTTTTATTGTCACGCTGCCTTTGATCAAACTTTTTGACAATACTGCGCATGGCATGCAGTTTGTTGAAAAACACAGCTGGATAGAACGCTTCAATGTGTTCTATGCATTGGGTATAGACGGCATCTCTTTGTGGCTGATACCTTTGACAGCCTTCATCACCGTGATCGTGGTCATCGCCGCCTGGGAAGTCATAGAAAAACAAGTCTCCCAATACATGGGTGCCTTCCTGATTTTGTCAGGCTTGATGATAGGTGTGTTTTGCGCGACTGACGGCATGTTGTTCTATGTCTTCTTTGAAGCGACGCTGATCCCTATGTATATCATCGTCGGTGTCTGGGGTGGCCCGAACCGTGTGTATGCTGCGTTCAAGTTTTTCCTGTATACCTTGATGGGTTCTCTGCTGACACTGATAGCCATTATCTACCTGTATCTGAAAGCCGGTCATTCCTTTGATATTCTGGTGTGGCATAAACTGCCTTTACCATTGACAACTCAGATCATGATTTTCTGCGCCTTCCTGATGGCGTTTGCAGTCAAGGTACCTATGTGGCCAGTACACACCTGGTTGCCAGATGCCCACGTTGAAGCGCCGACTGGTGGTTCTGTCGTGTTGGCAGCCATCATGTTGAAATTGGGTGCTTATGGCTTCCTGCGTTTCTCTTTGCCTATCGCTCCTGACGCCAGCCATTACATGGCAGGTTTCATGATCACGCTGTCACTTATCGCCGTTATTTATATCGGCCTGGTGGCACTGGTACAAAAAGATATGAAAAAGCTGGTGGCGTATTCTTCGATTGCGCACATGGGCTTTGTGACTCTGGGCTTCTTCATGTTCAACGACATGTCAGTGCAGGGCGCTATCGTACAGATGATTTCTCACGGCTTTATCTCTGGTGCGATGTTCCTGTGTATCGGTGTCTTGTATGACCGCGTACATTCCCGTGAAATTGCTGACTACGGTGGTGTAGTCAATACCATGCCTAAATTTGCAGCCTTGTTCGTGTTGTTCTCCATGGCTAACTGCGGCTTGCCGGCAACTTCCGGTTTCGTTGGCGAGTTCATGGTCATCCTGGGTGCAGTCCAGTTCAATTTCTGGATCGGCATGCTGGCAGCAACGGCGCTGATTTTTGGTGCAGCTTACTCTTTGTGGATGGTCAAGCGCGTCGTGTTTGGCAATATCACGAATGAACATGTGGCCCACCTGAGCGATTTGAACAAACGTGAATTCTTCATGCTGGGTGTGTTGGCAATAGCGGTATTGGTGATGGGTTTGTATCCAGCACCATTTACAGATGCAATGCAAGTGTCGGTAGCTGATCTGTTGCGACATGTGGCAGTCGCTAAGCTGATACCTTGACCGGGAATTTGGATACGCAAGCCACGGCAGTCTGCATCAGATAGTTGTGGCAGCAGATCAATGCTAGTAAAAATTGAATAATATGAACCTGATACCACTTTACCCTGAAATCTTTTTGCTGCTGGCGATTTGCGGCATCTTGCTGACTGATATGTTTTTGCCGGATAGCAAACGCAATGTGACGTATGCGCTCAGCATACTGGCATTGACGATCTGTGGTGTCCTGACAGTGGTATTCGCTGATCCGGTGAAGTCGGAATACGTCAGTAACAATATGTTCGTTTCTGACCCTATGGCCGTACTGCTGAAGCTGTTCTCTTATATCGCAGTAGGCGTGACTCTGATTTATTCCCGTCAATACGTCAGCGATCGCGCGATGACCAATACCCACCTTGGCGGTGAGTACTATGTGCTGGCGCTGTTTGCCTTGCTGGGTCAGATGGTGATGATTTCTGGTAATAATTTCCTGGTGATCTACCTTGGTCTGGAATTGATGTCCCTGTCACTGTATGCCCTGGTAGCCTTGCGTCGTGACCATACCGTTTCTACTGAAGCGGCGATGAAGTATTTCATCCTCGGTGCGCTGGCGTCCGGTTTCATGTTGTACGGTATTTCCATGTTGTACGGTGCTACGGGCTCTTTGCAGTTGAATGAAGTTGTTAAAGTCACTGCAACTGCAACAGCCAATAAAACTATCCTGGTTTTCGGTATCGTTTTCCTGGTTGCGGGTCTGGCATTCAAACTGGGTGTAGTGCCTTTCCATATGTGGGTACCTGACGTGTATCAGGGCGCACCAACTGCGGTGACTTTGCTCCTGGGCGGCGCACCCAAGCTGGCGGCGTTTGCAATTACCTTCCGTTTGCTGGTAGAAGGGTTGTTCCCGCTGGCTGTTGATTGGCAACAGATGCTGGTGGTGCTGGCGGTCTTGTCGATGGCGATAGGTAATCTGACCGCGATTGCGCAAACCAACTTGAAGCGTATGCTGGCTTATTCCACCATTTCACAAATGGGCTTTATGTTGCTGGGTATGTTGTCTGGCGTGGCAAATGGTAATTCTGATCTGGCAGTCGATGCTTACAGCTCTTCCATGTTCTACAGCATCACTTATGTATTGACGACGCTGGGTACCTTCGGCGTCATTATGTTGCTGGCACGTTCAGGTTTTGAAGCAGAAAATCTCGAAGACCTGAAAGGTCTGAACAAGCGCAATCCATGGTTTGCCCTGGTCATGCTGCTGCTGATGTTCTCGCTGGCTGGTATTCCACCTATGATGGGCTTCTATGCCAAGCTGTCGGTCTTGCAGGCGGTTTTATCTACTGGCAAATTGTGGCTGGCTATCGTTGCCGTATTGTTCTCGCTGATCGGTACTTTCTATTATCTGCGTATCGTCAAACTCATGTATTTTGATGATCCGGTAGATAATAGTCCTATCGTTGCCAGTGCTGACATGCGCATGGTTTTGAGCGTGAATGGTCTGATGGTCGTGGTTCTGGGGATCTTGCCAGGCTCGTTGATGACAGCCTGCGTGAACGCCATCTCCAATACACTCAAATACTGATACGGCCAGCAGTGGGTAATTCTGCATCGACCTGGTTGATCATCGTGTTGGCAGTTCTGGCTGCCAACCTGCCTTTCTTGAATGAGCGCTGCTTTGCTATCATAGGCTTGCAGCGCTTTGCATTTCTCAAATCTATTTTCTTTTGGAAATCAGTTTCATCATCTGCAGTCGATTTAACTGGTGCCGCGCCTGGTGGCGATGATGACCATGTGAATGCGACACCTGTCGTCACCGATGATCTGCCTGTACGCAATATCCCTGTATATGCTGAGGTACCGCAATTGAATGCAGTGCAGGTCAAGTCTCTTTGGGTGCGCCTTCTTGAACTCATCATTTTGTATTTTTGTGTAGGCGGTATTGCTGCTGTTCTAGAATCTTCCGCAGGCAATCGTTTCCCGCAAGGATGGGAATTTTACGCCATCAATGCCTGCCTGTTCCTGGTACTGGCTTTCCCTGGTTTTGTGTATCGTTACCTGAAGCGCAATCATGGCTGAGAAAATCACCAGCAAGCTGGATCTGCAAGAAAACAAGATCAGCAGCGAGCTGGTGTATGAGGGCAGCTTCCTCAAAGTCGATAAAGATGTTGTGTCCTTGCCTGATGGACAGACTGCCACCCGTGAATACATACGCCACCCTGGTGCAGTCGTTATCATTCCCTTATTTGACGATGGCCGCATCCTGCTGGAAAAACAGTTTCGTTATCCCTTGCATCAGGTCTTCATAGAATTCCCAGCTGGCAAGATAGATGCAGGCGAAGACCCCTTGCTGTGCGCCCAGCGCGAATTGCGCGAAGAAACCGGCTATACAGCCAGTGACTGGTCTTTCGTCTGCACCATACACAACGCCATCGCTTATTCCGACGAACATCTCGACATCTACCTGGCCAAAGGCCTGACGGCAGGGCAGGCCGCCCTGGATGAAGAAGAGTTCCTCGAAGTATTCACCGCCACCCTGCCAGAGATGCTGGACTGGATTAAATCCGGCCAGATCACCGACGTAAAAACCGTCATAGGCACATTCTGGCTGGAGAAAATCCTGGCCGGTAAGTGGTGATTGCGGGTCGGAATTGCAAAAAGTTTTAAAAACGAAAAGCCGCTGATCAGCGGCTTTTCGCAGTAGAACTTCATTTCAAACAGCATTGTCAAGAAGGTCTGAGTAAGCGTAGCGAGCAACGCAAGTTTGAGTTAAGAAGCGCAGTCGTACGAACGTACGGCGAGCATCGCAGGCTCAAAATTGCGCTGCGCAGTAGCTTAATCAGGCCTTCGACTACATGTTTGGATAATTTGGTCCACCGCCACCTTCAGGCGTCACCCAGACGATATTCTGCGTCGGGTCCTTGATATCGCAAGTTTTGCAATGCACGCAGTTTTGCGCATTGATTTGCAGGCGGTCTGCACCTTCTTCAGTTTTTACGAACTCATACACCCCAGCCGGGCAATAACGCGCTTCCGGGCCTGCGAACTTGGCCAGGTTGACTGCTACCGGTACATCAGCATTTTTCAAGGTCAGATGTATAGGCTGATCTTCTGCATGATTGGTATTCGAAATGAACACTGACGACAGGCGGTCAAAAGTCAGCTTGCCATCCGGTTTCGGATAAACGATGGGCGTGAATTCAGAAGCAGGGCGCAAGCATTCATGATCAGCCTTGCTGTGATGCAGTGTCCATGGTGCCTTGCCGCGCAAGACGACCTGATCCAGCCACACCAGTGGTGAACCATAAGTACCGCGCTTGAGTAAGGGTTTGACATTGCGCGCAGTATATAACTCTTCATGCAACCAGGATTGCTCGAATGCTGTTGAATACGCACTCAGTTCATCATGCTGGCGGTTGGCTGATACTGCTTCAAATGCGGCAGTGGCAGCCAGCATGCCAGTCTTGATTGCAGCGTGGCTACCCTTGATGCGGCTCATGTTGAGGAAGCCGGCATCACAGCCTATCAATGCACCACCTGGGAACACCAACTTGGGCAGGGATTGCAAGCCACCGGCAGTAATCGCACGCGCACCATAAGAAACACGCTTGCCACCTTCAAAGAAAGTGCGGATAGACGGGTGGGTCTTGAAACGCTGGAATTCTTCGTAAGGGGACAGGTAAGGGTTTTCATAGGCCAGGCCAACCACATAACCAACTGCCACCAAATTGTCTTCCAGATGGTACAGGAAAGAACCACTGTACTGGTCCATCAATGGCCAGCCTGTCGTGTGCACCACGAGGCCAGGCTTATGCTGCTTGGGATCAATTTCCCACAATTCCTTGATGCCTATGCCATAGGATTGCGGGTCTTTGCCCTTGTTCAAATCGTACTTGGCAATGACTTGCTTGCCCAGATGGCCGCGTGCCCCTTCGGCAAACAGGGTGTATTTCGCATGCAGTTCCATGCCGAGCTGGAAAGAAGAAGTTGGCTGACCGTGGCGATCTACACCCATATTCCCAGTCGCAACACCTTTGACGGAACCATCTTCGTTATACAAGACTTCTGCCGCAGCAAAGCCTGGGAATACCTCTACGCCCAGCGCTTCGGCCTGCTGGCCCAGCCAGCGCGTCACATTGGCCAATGAAACGATGTAGTTGCCATGATTCTCGAAACAGGCTGGCAGCATCCAGTTAGGTGTGCGGTAAGCCTTGGTTTCAGTCAGAACCAGAACGCGGTCTTCAGTCACTTCAGTATTCAGGGGCGCGCCCATTTCCTTCCAGTTAGGAAAGAGTTCAGTCAGGGCCTTCGGGTCCATGACGGCGCCAGATAGGATGTGGGCACCAGGCTCACCACCTTTTTCGAGTACGCAGACTGAGACTTCCGTGCCTTTTTCCGCGGCCAGTTGTTTGATCTTGATGGCTGCTGACAGGCCAGCGGGTCCGCCGCCGACGACGACGACGTCGTATTCCATCGCGTCGCGGGGGCCGTACTGTTCAAGTATGCTTTGTGTCATGGCTATTTTCACTTTCTGAAGATTTTCGAACGAGCGTGCTTATTTGCTGTCAGCATGTTATCTGCTGTGAATGTATTGCGCAAGCGAGGGTGTGCTCGAATTTTTATTGTTGTGGAAGTACAAAATACTCAGAATTATCGCAGAGCCAACTTTGGTGTGCATCAAGATCATGTGAAATGGCAGGAAAATTTCTGTAAATATCCTCAACTAATTCAAATCCATACAACACAAGCATAATCAGTATGTCATCATAGCGGGTAGATAGAGTAGAACTCATTTCATAAATAGGATGAGATGCGTTTGCCTCATAACGTGGGCTGGCAAAGGGTAAAACTATGGACGAGACAGTCAATAGCTTTGCCTATTGACAACGAGTCGAATTGTCAACACCTGCAGTCCAGACCACGCAATGAGGCAAACCCTTCGGGAACTGACGATTTGGGCGCATTGCTGCGTTGCGCCCCTCGCTAAGGCAGGAGCCTTAGCAGCGGGTCACGCCTTGCACTGCATCCCAAATCGTCGTGTTCGCACTCACCCTATTTATGAAATGAGTTCTATAAGCTTATTCAAATTATTCGTGGAGAATCAGATGGGCATAGAAGTCAATTTCGAAGGCAAGATTGCATTGATTACTGGTGCTTCCAGTGGCCTTGGTGCGCGTTTTGCAAAAGTCCTGGCACAGGCAGGTGCGCAAGTTGTATTGGCCTCGCGTCGCATAGACAGGCTCAAGGAATTACGTGCCGAGATCGAGTCTGAAGGCGGTGCCGCCCATGTAGTGGCACTGGATGTGACTGACTATGGCAGTATCAAATCAGCGATTGCCCATGCCGAGACTGAGGCTGGCCCTATCGATATCCTGATCAATAATTCGGGTGTATCGACCACACAACGCCTGGTCGATGTGACGCCTGACGATTATGCCTATGTCATGGATACCAATCAGCGCGGTGCGTTTTTCGTGGCGCAAGAAGCGGCCAAGCGCATGATCGCCCGCCACAAGGGTGATCCTAAAAAACAACATCGCATCATCAATATCGCTTCAGTAGCCGGTCTGCGCGTCTTACCGCAAATAGGCATTTACTGCATGAGCAAAGCTGCCGTAGTGCACATGACCAAGGCCATGGCAGTGGAGTGGGGCAAGTACGGTATCAATGTCAATGCAATTTGCCCGGGCTATATTTCAACTGAAATCAATTCAGACTATTTTTCTACCGATGCAGGTCAGAAACTGGTCGATATGCTGCCAAGAAAACGTGTTGGTACACCAGAAGACCTTGATGGCTTGTTGCTTTTGCTGGCGGCGGAAGAATCCCGCTTCCTGAATGGTGCCATCGTTACTGCCGATGACGGTATGAGCGTGCAATGATAGACAACAAGGTCACGGAAAAGAAACTGGTCTATACCGTCACCATTCCTATCCGGTGGGGCGATATGGATGCCATGGGCCATGTCAACAATACCGTGTATTTCCGTTATATGGAACAGGCGCGTATTGAGTGGCTGAGCATGATGGGTTGCCTGCCGGATGACAAGGGCAATGGCCCAGTGATCGTCAATGCCTATTGCACCTTCAAGAAGCCCCTGAAATATCCGGGGCAGGTAGAGGTATGTACCTATATCGGTGCTGCAGGCCGCAGCAGTTTTGAAACCATACAGGAAATGCGTTCAGTCGGTGATGGTTATGCCCTGTATGCCGAAGGCGGGGCCAAAGTAGTGTGGGTATCTGCCGAGACAGGTAAATCCGAGGCCTTGCCTGAAGCCATCAAGCAGAAACTCAGTGAAATCAAAGTCGCAAAACGTCAATCCAGGACTGCGAAGATCTGAATTACTTCAGTTGTATGATGTGAATGAATCATGCAAGAGGCCGGCCCTGCCAGCTTCTGTATTTGAGTTTATTGCAGGGCTCAGCGCATGATGCCCAGCAATTTGTGCACAAGCTCACTGGATGTCGCTGAATTGAATTTGCGCATGAGTTTGGCTCTGTGCATTTCCACGGTTCTGGGGCTGAGGTCTATCTGGCGGGCAATCAGTTTGCTGGTCTTGCCTTCTACCAGCAGCGCCGCAATTTCGCGCTCCCTTGGTGTCAGCTCGGCGGTGACAGAGCGCTTTGCACTGAGATCTTCAAAAGTCCAGATACCGGCAGCATGAGGGTTGTCCTTGTTCAGGCCGCGACCTGAGACGTGGCACCAGAACAGCTCCTGATTGGCGCGTTTCATGATGCGCTCATCAGAATAATAGCCCTTGGCATTCATGATAGGTGTGATCCTGGCCCCGGTACGTTCAAATTCATCCGGACTGGGGTAAAGTACCAGGAATGACTGGCCCAGTAATTCATCTTTTTGATAGCCAAACATTTTAGCCAGATCATCATTGCAAGCCTGGATAATACGGTTTTGCGACACGCACATACCGACAGGTGCATGTTGAAATATGGATTCAAAATCGATGGGCTGTGCGACATTCATTTCTGCGGTCCACTGACAGGTTTCTGGTAAAGGCGTATTTTTACGGTATTGCGCAGTATAACGCAGCATCATATCCTGTAAGACTAATGATTTGCGTGGCTGCTGGTCGTGTGTTGGTAGTATGTTGCATGCAGCCATTTGACAAAAGAAATATCGATTCACAACCTGGAGAGGGGACAATATGGACAAAGTTTATCCTGACGCAGCCAGTGCTCTGGCTGGCATTATCAAGGACGGCCAGACTATCGCCGTAGGCGGTTTTGGTCTGTGTGGCATACCTGAGGCACTGATCGCTGCCTTGCGCGATTCCGGTGTCAAGGAATTGACCGCCATTTCAAATAACGCTGGTGTAGATGGTTTTGGCCTGGGCCAGTTGCTGACGACCCGTCAGATCAAGAAAATGATTTCATCCTATGTCGGTGAAAACAAGGAATTCGAACGCCAATACCTGGCTGGCGAACTGGAACTGGAATTCACGCCTCAAGGGACGCTGGCAGAAAAACTGCGTGCTGGCGGTGCCGGTATCCCAGCCTTTTTCACCAAGACCGGTGTAGGCACGATAGTTGCCGACGGCAAGGAAATCCGTGAATTCGATGGCCAGAAATATGTGATGGAACGTGCTTTGGTATCTGACGTATCCCTGGTCAAGGCCTGGAAAGCCGACAAGGCAGGCAACCTGGTGTATCGCAAGACAGCGCGTAACTTCAATCCCAATGTGGCAATGGCTGGCAAGATCACCGTGGTCGAGGTTGAGGTGCTGGTAGAAATTGGTGAACTGGACCCGGATGAAGTCCACACACCAGGCATTTTCGTGCAACGTATTGTTGTCAATGCCAATCCAGAAAAACGTATAGAACAGCGTACCGTACGCCCATCGAATTAAGATAGCAGGAGACAAGACATGGCATGGAATCGTGATGAAATGGCTGCGCGTGCAGCACAAGAATTGCAAGACGGCTTTTACGTCAATCTGGGCATAGGTTTGCCTACCCTGGTCGCCAACCATGTACCGCAAGGCATGGAAGTCTGGCTGCAGTCAGAAAATGGCTTGCTGGGCATAGGCCCATTCCCGACTGAAGAAGAGGTTGATCCCGACATGATCAATGCTGGTAAGCAAACGGTGACAACCTTGCCCGGTTCATCGATATTCAGCTCGGCTGACTCTTTCGCCATGATACGTGGCGGCAAGATCAATCTGGCTATTCTTGGGGCGATGCAGGTCAGCGAACATGGCGACCTGGCCAACTGGATGATACCTGGCAAAATGGTCAAGGGCATGGGCGGCGCGATGGACCTGGTAGCGGGTGTAGGTCGTGTCGTGGTGTTGATGGAGCATGTTGCCAAGGGCGATGCCCATAAAATCCTGAAGGCTTGCAATCTGCCATTAACGGGCGTGGGCGTGGTCAACCGCATTATCACGGACCTCGGCGTTATTGACGTTACCCCAGCGGGCTTGAAACTGGTTGAGCTGGCCAGCGGCGTCAGCAAGGAAGAAATCATCGCCAAGACAGAGGCCCCACTGGATGTCAGTGCTGTTGCCTGAGTTACTGGATTGATGAGGCATAGTCTTTGATGCAAAAGCCGATGTTGTCAACATCGGCTTTTTTGTTTTCCTTGCGATGCCAGCAAGGTTTATTTTTTTTGTGGCATAGGCGGTGGTTTAACATCGCCGCAGTCACTGCCTATGAACTTGCCGGTTGTTTCCATGTGTTGTGAAATGGGCTTTCCATGAGACACGCCTTTGAAATCATAGATGGAAGTCATGCTATCGGGCGTGTAACTACCTTTGATCGTGCCATTACCCTTCATTTCAGGCATGTCACATACAACCTCTCCTGAATAACTACTGCCGGAATGAGTGAAGTTTTTACTCTGGCATTGTTGGTCGCGGCCACCTGAAGGTGGCTTGTCCTGCTCTACCATTTCCTTGGTGAGGCAAACCTTATGCGTCATCCCGCCATTTTGCATGTCAGGGATTTTGATGCCCATCTGCTTCATCTTCTCCAGTTGTTCTGGCGGAATCTTGGGCATGGCTTTTACGGCATCTGACTTCATGGACATTTCCCACAGGCCGGGTTTCATTCTGTCTGCAGCAAAACAAGTGCCAGTCGTTAAAAGTATGGCTGACACGCCAGCCAGACGTACAAAAACATGCATGGGAGCTCCCCGTTCGATGGTGTAATGGCACTATACATCTGAAAAAATTGGGACGAAAGCAGAAAATAAGATGTCTGTCGCATTCTAGTCGCGTTACATAAATGTTCAGTATCAGCTCAATAGTGAATTGGCTGGCCATGCTGGCACGTTTATTCCAACGAATCCCGCGGATATTGCCTCTATTGGCGGTCTTTTGCTAAGACGTCCGTACAGTTTACTCATAGGCGCGGAGACGCTTTTGTCTAAGTTGTTTTGCCTAAAAAATAAGCATTTATGCAGTTAACAATGATTTTAAGCCCAACGAACGGTAAAATGTCGTCATAAAGAATGTAAAAATACTGTTCACGAGGAAAATCCATGCAGGCCAGACGCAAATCAGTGCAATGTATCTCGCCTACCGGCTTGCACGCCATGTCATACAAAGAGTGGGGCGACCCGCTCAATCCCAAGGTCCTGGTCTGTGTTCACGGTGTGACACGGGTGGCTGAGGACTTTGATTCCCTGGCCGTGGCATTATGCGATGAGTACCGGGTAGTGTGCCCTGACGTGGTAGGGCGTGGCTATTCAGGCCGTTTGCGCAATCCCATGCATTATCAAATTCCGCAATATGTCAGTGATATGGTCAGCTTGCTGGCCAGGTTGGATGCCGAAACCGTGCACTGGTTTGGTACATCCATGGGTGGCCTGATAGGCATGAGTCTTGCGAGCCTGCCTGATAATCCCATCAAAAAGCTGATTCTGAATGATGTGGGGCCCGTGCTTAATCCTGATGCACTTGTCAGAATAGGCGACTACATAGGCCAGGATGTGCGCTTTGACAGTTTTGAGGAAGCGGAGGCCTATATCAAGGCGATCTCGATCTCCTTCGGCCCACATAGCGAGGCTCAGTGGGAAAAACTGGCGAGGGATGTATTGCGTCAAAACGAGCAGGGGCAATGGGTGCGACACTATGATCTGGGTCTCGCGCAGCCTATCAAGGCCAGCACGCCAGAATTGGCAGCAATTGCCCAGACCATGTTGTGGGCAGCGTATGATGCAATAAGCTGCCCGACCTTGCTGGTGCGTGGCGCAAAGTCAGATTTGCTGACGGCTGAATCAGCGCAGGCGATGACGCAGCGTGGCCCGCGCGCCCGATTGGTGGAATTTGCCGGCGTGGGACATGCACCGACGTTTGTGCAGTCCGAGCAGATAGCGGTAGCTGTTGATTTTTTATTGAACCAAGAATAAGTTGAAAAATAGAGTCAAAAAATGAGTATCCAAAGATTTCACGTAGGTCCGCGTTTGTCTGAAACCGCGATTTTTAATAAAGTCGTGTATCTGGCCGGGCAAATCCCTGATGATGCCAGCCAGGATATAGCAGGACAAACAGCGCAAGTACTGGCCCATATCGACCGTTTGCTGGCCGAGGCAGGCAGCGACAAGTCGCGCATACTCAGTTGCCAAATATTTTTATCTGACATCAGCCTCATCGGTGGCATGAACCAGGTGTGGGACGCCTGGGTTGCACAAGGCAATACACCACCGCGTGCCACGGTAGAAGCTAAATTGGCCAATCCTGCCTGGCTCATTGAAGTCGTTGTCACTGCAGCACAGATATAAATCATATGGTATCAATCTCGACCACAGCAACTGAAGCAGCTTTGCTGGAAGGCTTGTCCGAAGCCGACGCAGAGCGCGTCATCGCGGCGCTGGAATACGTCACCCCCTTGTATGCGAACAAGTGCGTCGTCACAGAGCAAAATGCCCTGCAATTTGTGAATGGCGTGGTGGCGACGCTGGCTATGTTGCGTACTGATGTTGATACTCGTATCGCTGCCATCCTGTTTGAATTACCAGAGCTGAACCCGATTGCCGCAGAGCAGATAGAAATCCGCTTCGGCAAGGAGATCGCTGATCTCGTTACCGGCATACGCCGCTTGATGAAGCTGCGTGAAGCCGCTTTGACGCAGCATGATGTAGGCCGTGGCAAAGACGCTGCTGAAAAAGCCGCGAGCCAGATGGAAACCCTGCGCAAGATGGTGCTGGCCATGGCCACCGATATGCGCGTGGTGCTGGTGCGCCTGGCATCCCGAGTAACCACCTTGCGTTATTTTGCTGAATGCAAGCGCGAAGATGGCGCGGCCCAGCAATATGCCAGCGAAACCATGGACTTGTATGCGCCGCTGGCAAACCGCCTCGGCGTATGGCAGCTCAAATGGGAACTGGAAGATCTGTCCTTCCGTTTTCTGGAGCCGCAACAATACAAACGCATTGCCAAGATGCTGGAAGAAAAGCGCCTGGAGCGCGAGAGCTTTGTTGTCAATGCGATAGAAAGACTGAACAAGGAATTGCAGATAGCTGGCGTCAAGGCTGAAGTGTCAGGCCGCCCCAAGCATATCTACAGTATCTGGAAAAAAATGAAGGGCAAGTCCGTCAACTTTGATGAGTTGTATGACGTGCGTGCCTTCCGTGTCATTGTTGATGACATCAAGGACTGCTATACAGTTCTGGGCATGGTTCATAATGCCTGGGTGCCAATACCCAAAGAGTTTGACGACTATATTTCCCGCCCCAAACCGAATGGCTATAAATCATTGCATACGGTCGTGGTAGTTGAGGATGGCAGGCCACTGGAAGTGCAGATACGTACGCGTGAAATGCACCAGTTTGCTGAATATGGTGTGGCGGCTCACTGGCGTTATAAAGAGTCGGGAGGTTCGAATTTTTCAGCGCAAGAATACGATGAAAAAATTGCCTGGCTCAGGCAATTGCTGGCCTGGAAAACTGATGTCACCGATGTCGTCGTCGAGCAAGAAGAGCTGCAGCGCGAATGGGTGGAAAAACTCAAGGCCGCCAGCCTGGACGACAGAATTTATGTACTGACCCCGCAAGCCCGTGTCATAGAGTTGCCCTGCAATTCCACTCCCGTGGATTTTGCCTATCACCTGCATACTGATGTTGGCCATCGCTGCCGTGGCGCGAGGGTTGATAATGTCATGGTGCCGCTGAATACGCCCTTGCAAAATGGCCAGACGGTAGAAATCATTACCTTGAAAGTTGGCTCTTCCCAGGCTGGCCCATCGCGTGACTGGCTCTCGCCAGATTACTCTGCCAGCACCCGCACGCGCACCAAAATCCGTGCCTGGTTCAATGCCATCGATCAGGAAGAAACCCTGTCGAATGGCCGTGCCCTGGTTGAAAAGACTTTACAGCGTGAAGGCAAGACCGCAGTCAATCTTGAAGAACTGGCGCGCAAGCTGGGTTTTGCAGATGTCAATGATCTTTTCCTGTCCGTTGGCAAAGATGAATTCAGCCTCAGGCAAATCGAAACAGTCTTGCGTGAGAATGTGGCGGAAGTTGAGCCGGATGAACTCAGCTTCACCAACAAAAGCCGTGCATCCAGCGTTACGCAAGGTGCTAAATCTGGCGTGCTGGTGGTCGGTACTGAAGGCTTGATGACCCAACTGGCGCGCTGCTGTAAACCAGCGCCACCTGATGATATCGTCGGTTTTGTTACGCGTGGCAAGGGTGTATCCATACACCGCCTGAGTTGCAAGAATTTTGCCGAGATGCGCAACAAGGCACCTGAGCGCGTCATACAGACCACCTGGGGTGATCACGGCAGGGACACGGTTTATCCCGTCGATATCTTCGTGCTGGCGCAAGACCGCCAGGGTTTGTTGCGTGATATTTCTGAAGTGTTTTCCCGTGAAAAAATCAATGTCATCGGCGTCAATACCCAGAGTGCAAAGTCACAGGCTCGCATGTCATTTACTGTAGAAATAGGCGGCACTACGCAGTTGCAAAAGGCGCTGCATGTTTTGCATGAAGTCAGTGGTGTGCTCGAAGTGCGCCGGAATTGAATATCAGCAATTTGAGCTGACTGTCTTTTGAGGGACGTTGCTGTAGCCTCCTGACTCTCAAGGAATGATAAACAAAATTTCTTTGACAGTTTTTTGAAATCAGGCAGACGTATCACTTGCGAGTGCTTGCACCAGTGCGATTTTTAATGCACTGGCAGTGAGTGGTTTGTGCAATAGCAGGGCAGCATGTCCCTGGGCTTCGCGCAGGCGTTCAGGGTGGGTGTCGCCAGTGACGATAATAGCTGGCAAGACCAGTTTTTTATCAGGCATATTAATACTGATCGCCTGACGCACGGCATGGATAATGTCGCCGCCGGTAACGCCGCCGCGCAGACGATAATCTGTGACTAGTACGTCAGGCACATCCTCAGTAGTTCTTGCCAGCGCGTCTTCCATTCCCTCTGCAAGCTTGACCTGGCAACCCCAGCTTTGCAATACCGCATGCAACCCGGCCCGCACGGCTTCATCATCATCCACCACCAGTACATGAACTCCTAACAGAGGTAAGCTGTTTTCACTGGTTTCGGCATAAATCAGTTGCTGTTCATTGACATGACGCTCGATCTTGCGCATGGCTTGCAGCGGCAGCACCAGTGAAAACACTGAACCCTTGCCTGGCCGGGAGGCAACTTCGATTTTGGCCCCCAGGCTGCGGGCCAGGCCTTCAGCTATTGCCAGGCCCATGCCCAGGCCTTTGCGATGGTCTCTTTCTACATTACCTAATTGATGGAATTCACGAAAGATTTCTTCATGCTTGTCAGCCGGTATGCCTATGCCAGTATCCCACACCTGCAGCATGACATATTGCTGCCTGCGCCGCGCGGCGACCAGCACGCCGCCACTTTGGGTATACCGCAAGGCATTGCTGACCAGATTGCGCAAGACCAGTGCAATCAGCTGTGGGTCGCTGTCTATCCAGATATCGCTGGGGCGGGTGCGGTATAGCAGGTTTTTCTTGTAGGCTTGCGGGCCAAATTCTTCACCTAGCTGGTTCAGTATGCTCATCAAGTCCATGCGTCTTTGTTGAGGATTCAGGACGCCAGCTTCTATACGAGAAAAATCAAGCAGGGTTTGCAGCATTTCACTGGCGGCAAGATTGGCTGCAGTGGCGTGCTGTACCATGGCAGCCTGTCTGGTATTGAGGCCAGAACTTCCCAGTGCATCCAGGAACAGGCTCAGCGCATAGACAGGCTGGCGCAAGTCATGGCTGGCTGCTGCCAAAAAGCGGGTATTGGCTCTATTGGCAGAAACGGCCAGCGCAGTTTTTTCTTCCAGTTGTTGCACCAGCAGGGTATTTTGCAGACCCAGGCGTATCGAGGCAATGATGGTTTTATGATGATGGCGTGCAAATATCAGTTGGCTGATCAGTAAAATCAGCATGCCAAAACCTATACCCCAATAATAAGGGCCGCCGCCGCGTAGCCAGTAAGTAGTGATCTGGGTCAGAAAAGGTGGAATCACCCAGATCCAGTACAGAAGTAATGAGGCTGACAGTATCGGTACCGCCGCTGCAGCCAGGCCACCAAAGATGGTCAGCATGAACATGGAAAAAGCAAAATTCTGCGGGTCAAAAAACAGCACCGGTACTGCCACCCACAACAGGCTGAAACCGCAGATGGAAAGAGTGTAAAAACCTTCTCGTACAGCATACTCGGCAGCCGCATATCGGCAGCGCAACTGCATGAATGCCAACGAGTAGGCCGAGCCTGCCGCCAGCCATTGCCAGGCCAGGCTTTGCTGTGCAGGCAGCAGCAGGCTGATGGTCAGGCTCATCAGCATCATCGTGACCCAGTTGCAGCCCATGATCCAGCTAATGCTTGGCGCGACATGTGCATGCAAGGCTTGACGCACGCTGCCCGGCGGTAGCCTTGGGCTGGCGCTGACGACGGTGTTGATGGCGGTGCTCATGCGTTTGTCGCTTACTTTAGCAAGCCAAGATCACGCGCCCGTCTTATGGCTTGCAGGCGGTTGATCACGCCCAGGCCATTGAGCAGGGCGGTAACATGGTTCTTGACGGTTTTTTCTGACAGACCCAGTTGCAGGGCGATGTCACGATTCGTCATGCCTTTATCCAGCATCAGCAGCACGTCTAGCTGTCTTGCTGTCAGCAAGTTCAATGCCGCTGGCATGTTTGTACCTGTAGCGTGGGGCGAGCAAGGAGAGGGCGGTGCTCCGCCTGCCAAAGCCAGTTTGACCGCATTGATCACTTCAGACGAAGCCCTGCTTTTGGGTACAAAAGCCGTTGCACCTAGCTGCGTGATGCGTTGTACGGTCGCAGGGGTTTCGTCAGCTGAGACCACGATCACAGGTGCCCGGCCAGCACGTAGCGAGAGAGCATGGATCAGGCTGATGCCATCGGCGTCGGGCAGGCCACAGTCCAGTAGAACTGCATCCAGCGGCGTGTGGTATTCAGCCTGCTCCAGTGCTTCAGTGGCTGTACCTGCAGTAAATACAGTGGCGCCGCCTGGCAAGGTGGATACCAGCGTGGCCAGACCTTCTCGCACCAGCGCATGGTCATCGACGATCAGGATTTTATATGGCATGACAGGCTTTCAATAGCGGTGATAACACTGCATGGCTTGCAGACAAAAACACATATTTATCTCCAGGGACAGGTCATTGCCATCTTATGCAAAGACTGCCGGATGCTCAATAAACCGGGACTTAGGTCCCGGCCAGTCTGCAAGGTGCTTGCTACGCCCTAGTATTCATCCTGCGTCTTTCAGTGCCTGATCTTCTTTGCCGTAGTGGTGTTTGACAAGATCCCCTGACGCATCATCTGAAGTACACCGGGAATATTATAGTTTATTTGTTGTTGAATTTATAATTTTAATTGATGCCTGATTATTAAAAAATCCTTTATGGGAGCACGTTATGAGTACGCATGCAAACGACACGTTGACAAAGGCTGATTGCCAGTTGCAACTACAATCTACACTTGAGCCGCTGCTGGATGCAGGTTTTATATCCAGAGATTGCTATACAAAAATTTACTCGGACCTTGAGCGGTTTTATGCGCTGTTGCGCGAAACGCCAACCAATCCGGAAGATTACTGGGTCGCGTTTCAGAAGGAGTTTGATTTCATTCAGCCAGGATTGGATGCAATCAAGGTGCCGATGAATGCGGCTAATCTTTGCCCGGAACCCCGCCCATTGCTGAGGGCCGCGAATGAGCTGAGGTTTGAGCTTAACCGCAATGTCGCCCAGCAAACGAGAATGAGGGGTGGCTTGCGGGCAAGGCAGTTTGACGAAGCCCGTGCCGCACTGGCTAGAAGTGTGAGAATTGCTGTACCAAAGAATCTCGCCATCGTGCGCAATGCCAGTGAAGCAAACAATGCCATCAATGGTGGTTACCGTAAATGGAGCGCACCTGGCAGCAGAAGGGATAATGTCATCCTGTGGGATCAGAATCATCCAACCAATCTTGCTGCATGGGAATTGCGTGGTGGCAGAAAAATAATACCTGGCCAGCCAGCCCCAGACCCGGTTGGCCATGTGTTCGATATCCATATGGTCGTGCTACCTGCCAATGTCACGCCGGACCAGGTTGCACAACATTTCATCCGGCATATCAATGAAAGTACCCGCTTCATCTCTTTCTCTGAGACGTCGAACGGCAATGGTGTACGTATTCCTGAAGTTGCGATACAGGCGATCTGGAACCACGTGTCCAGTGATCCTCGATATAGCAATTGCCACATACATATTGATGGCACTATGGCGTTTGGTGCACGTCAACTCGATTTTTCCAGGCCCTTCTGCCACAGCTTTGTGTCTAGCTGCCATAAATGGTTTTTGGGGCCGAAAGAAACCGGCATTCTGTATATCGATCCGGCCAAGGCAATAAACTTTGAGCCGAACATTTTTGCTTACGACTACAAAATAGACATCCTCAACTGGAACGACCTGCCAAAGACTGCCGAGCGCTTTGAATTGCTGGGGCAGCGTGATGACGTCAACATCATCACTTTGCTCTGGACAGAATTAATGTGGCACAACATAGGATATAGCCGCGCCTATAGCCGGGTGACAGAGTTGACGCGTAAACTGATGATCGATCTGAAAGAGTGCAAATGGGACGTCGAAACGCCTGCCAATGCTGCCATGAGCCTGGGAGTAGTGTGGGTCAAAGTGCCGAGAGGCACGCAAACCATAAAACTCAGCGATGAGCTCTATGCAAATGGTATTGCCGCTTCATTTTCTCCGACCACGAACCGGACCGATGAAACCCGTATCCGGTTTTGTCCGCATATCTATAACACTTTTGCGGACATTCATCATGCTGTTGATATCATGAATCAATGGCGCGGACCTGTTCCGTATTCCGGTAGCCAAAGCGAGTGACTCGCAAGCGGTGAGCATCAGCGCCATATGCTTTGAGATATTTGTGAGTCAAACAAACCAGTATTGTGAAGGTGCTTGCGTCTTGTCTGTGCTGGTTTGCTAAATTTGCTACTCCACCTGACTTTGAGTTTTGACTGGAGACTAATTCAGGTGGGTGCCTTTTTTTAAAGCGAGCTCGTGATGATTGCTGGATATGTGCTAGTGTCGTGCATGGGGCGTGAATTTATGGAGAAGCAATTTGCTCTTACACATAGCAGTAGGTGATGCCTACGGAGCCGGCTTCGAGTTTTGCAGTCGTGAAAAAATCGTATTGGGCAATACAATTGAAAAATACCTGCCGCATGAGCTGGGAATTCTTGCAGGCCAATATACGGATGATACGCAAATGAGTATTGCGATTGCAGAAGTATTGCTTTCCAATGCTGGTCTATCGGCGGATGTATTTGCAGAGGCTTTTGTCAAATCATACCGGCGTGACATGCGCTCTGGATATGCCAGGGGCTTGCAAGGCTTGCTGGATATATGTGAGTCTGGTGCCGAGCTTTGGCAGCGCATTGCACCGGAAAGCCGCCGGAATGGGGCGGCAATGCGCTCAGTTCCCTTGGGCTTGATTGCAGGCTTTACTGGCAGAAGCCGCACGTCAACAGGCCATGGTGACACACAATACTGCTGAAGGTATGTTGTCTTCTCACGTTATTGCGCTGATGTCACATGTGCTTTTATATGACAAAGCCAGTCTCTCAGATTTGCCTGAAATTATATTCACCGCGACAGGATTTGCATTGAGAGATGACTGGTGTAACGAGGTTGAATGTGATGCATTGCAGACCCTGCATGCCGTCAATACCGCCTTGCAAGGGAATCGCAGCATGTCAACGTTATTGCTGGCATGCGTCAATTTTGGTGGTGATGTCGATAGTGTTGCGGCAATTGCGATGGGACTTGCTTCGTTGACGCCAGAATATGTGGTCGATATTCCTGCATCTTTGGTGCATGGTCTTGAGTCAGGTGAATTTGGGCAGAATTATTTGCGTCAGCTTGACACTGCGCTGGCCAGTCGCTATCCGGTTTTGCTTGCTCATATTTAGCAGTAGTTGGCAAGACTGCGTCAGTCGTCTTCCTCACTCACTTCCGCCTGCAGCGTAATGTGATCAATGCCATGCTTGCTGAGCAGCATGGTTTTGACGCTATCGAGTATGCGTGGCCAGGCGCTGAGGTCTTCGATTTCGAGATGGCCGATCAGGGCAGGGTAGCCGGGTGACATTTCCCAGACATGCAAGTCATGCACTGACAGTACGCCATTGATGTCTTCGAGGTCGGCACCGATTTGCACATAGTCTATGTGATGTGGCACACCTTCCATCAGAAAGTGGTAAGACTCTTTTAATACCGAGAATGTCGATTTCAAAATCAGCAACGAAACAAAAATCGACAGCAGGGGATCGATTTGCATCCAGCCAGTTTTGTAGATGACTGCACCAGAAATGATGGCTGCGACAGAGCCCAGCAAGTCACCCATGACATGTACCAGCGCGGCTTTGGTGTTCACGCTGTCTTTGTCATGAGAAAGTACCCAGGCAACCACGATATTAATTGCCAGGCCTATGCCAGCCACCAGCATCACAGTGCCGCCTTGTACAGCTTCTGGAGTGGAGAAGCGTTGTACTGCTTCCTTGCATATCCAGATAATGACCCCCAGCATCACCAGGCCATTGACAAAGGCGGCAAGTGCTTCGGCGCGGCCAAAGCCAAAAGAATTTTTTGCTGTGGGAGGGCGCTTGGCGATGATTTGCGCGAGCAGGGCCAGGCCCAGGGCGGCAGCGTCAGTCACCATGTGCCCGGCATCAGAAATCAGGGCCAGGGAGTTGGAGATGAAACCAAACGCGACTTCGACGCCGGCAAAGCTCAGGGTCAGGCCCAGGGCCCAGGCAAGGATTTTCTGGCTGCGGTTTTCAAAATAATGTCTGTGCTCGGCATCGCCGCGCCTGTGGTCGTGCAAATGTTCGCTGCTCTGATGATGAGAGGGAGAGGTCATGTAGAGTATGGTGCTGTGTTAAATATGGCATTAGTGTAGCCTAAGGCGGGATCATATATATACATGGCAATTTTCCGGATGCTGTTCTTTGAGTTGATAGAGCTAAATAGGCAGCCTTTATATTCAGGTTTATAGGGTTGGTGGAAATATTTTGCCCGAGGGGGCTAGCAATTTTCCTAAAGGCTCTGCTATACTCTTGTTTCTTAGGCGCGTAGCTCAGCTGGTTAGAGCACTACCTTGACATGGTAGGGGTCGTTGGTTCGAGTCCAATCGTGCCTACCAAAGATTTTAAAATTATTAAAACATTATAGTTAAGAGCGAGAAAGGCATCCCTGGTTATGACACCGCGAACTACCACTAAACTGGTTTGGGAGCGACTCTAGTCGAGGATACTTTTCGTTTGAAACAAACTGAAAAAGCACGGCTAGCCGTGCTTTTTTTTCGTCTGCGTTTTTTAGACTCATCCTTTATCTCAATAATCTCAATTATTTTTGTATTTTTTCCGCTTTGGAGAGTGACATGGTTTCAGTAAAACTTCCTGATGGTTCGCAACGACAATTCGATGCGCCGGTAACGGTGGCGCAAGTTGCTGCCAGCATCGGTGCTGGCCTGGCAAAAGCTGCTCTGGCTGGCCGCGTCAATGGCAAGCTGGTCGATACCTCGCATCTGATTGATGCTGATGCGGATCTGGCCATCGTCACGGACAAGGATGCTGATGGTCTCGAAGTGATACGTCACTCTACTGCTCACTTGCTGGCCTATGCCGTCAAGGAATTGTATCCAGATGCGCAAGTCACTATCGGCCCGGTCATCGAAAATGGTTTTTACTATGACTTTTCTTACAAGCGCCCATTCACACCGGATGATTTGGTGGCGATAGAAAAGAAAATGGCTGAGCTGGCAAAAAAAGACGAGCCAGTCACTCGCAAGGTCTTGCCGCGTGATGAGGCTGTTGCCTACTTCAAATCCATAGGCGAAGCCTATAAGGCCGAGATCATAGAATCAATTCCTGCTGATCAAGATGTGTCGTTATATACAGAAGGCAATTTCACTGACTTGTGCCGTGGTCCGCACGTGCCATCTACTGGCAAGCTGAAAGTATTCAAGCTCATGAAGCTGGCAGGTGCCTACTGGCGTGGTGACTCCAAAAACGAGATGCTGCAACGTGTGTACGGCACTGCTTTTGCCAAGAAAGAAGATCAGGAAGCTTATCTGCACATGCTGGAAGAGGCAGAAAAGCGCGATCACCGCAAACTCGGCAAGGCGCTGGATTTGTTCCACTTTCAGGACGAAGCGCCTGGCCTGGTGTTCTGGCATGCCAAAGGCTGGACTATCTGGCAGCAAGTTGAGCAATACATGCGCAAGGTCTATCAGGACTGTGGCTATCAAGAAGTTAAAGGCCCGCAGATTCTGGATAAAAGCCTGTGGGGCAAGACTGGTCACTGGGAAAACTATAAAGACAATATGTTTGTCACTGAATCCGAGAGCCGTGAATATGCCTTGAAGCCCATGAATTGCCCTGGTCATGTGCAGATTTTCAATTCTGGCATGAAGAGCTATCGCGATCTGCCTTTGCGTTTTGGTGAGTTTGGTCAATGTCACCGCAATGAGCCGTCTGGTGCCTTGCATGGCATCATGCGTGTGCGTGGCTTCACTCAGGATGATGGTCATATTTTCTGTACTGAAGAGCAAATTCAGGATGAGGTCATGGCTTTCCATCCGCAAGCGATGAAAGTATATGAAGACTTTGGCTTTGAAAAAATCTTCATCAAGCTGGCCTTGCGCCCTGAAAACCGCATCGGTAGCGATGAAATCTGGGATAAGGCAGAAGCCACCCTGCGTACTGCGCTGAGTTCTTGCGGTGTTGAGTGGGAAGAATTGCCGGGTGAGGGTGCTTTCTACGGTCCTAAAATTGAATACCATCTGAAAGACAGCCTGGGTCGTCCATGGCAGGTCGGTACTATGCAAGTCGATTTCTTCATGCCAGGCCGCCTGGGCGCAGAATATGTTGCAGATGACAATAGCCGTAAAGTACCTATCATGCTGCACCGTGCGATTGTTGGCTCGATGGAGCGCTTCATTGGTATCTTGATAGAAAATCATGCTGCTGCCTTGCCTTTGTGGTTGGCGCCAGTACAGGTTTCTGTCCTGAATATCTCGGAATCGCAGGCGGAGTATTCACAATCTGTTGCAGAAATCCTGAAGAAACAAGGGTTTAGAGTGAAAACTGATTTGCGTAATGAGAAAATTACCTTTAAAATACGCGAGCATTCCATTCAAAAACTGCCATACATCCTCGTGATAGGCGACAAAGAGAGGGATGCCAATACAGTGGCTGTGCGTACGCGTGGCAATCTGGATCTGGGGGTAATGCCTCTGGACGCCTTTATAGCTCGTTTGAAAAACGAAGTTGAAACCAAGGTTTAACAGATTAGCAGCGACCCTGTTTTAAACAGGGCTGCATAGCCTTTTATTATTATTTTCGAAGGAAACTGCAATAGCTACTGACAAGTCACATCGCATCAACGGTGAAATTACAGCGCCAGAAGTGCGCTTATCCGGCGTTGAGAACGAGCCTCTGGGCATCGTAAAACTGGGTGAAGCCTTCCGCTTGGCGGAAGAGGCCAATGTTGATTTGGTGGAAATAGCGCCGACGGCGCAGCCGCCAGTTTGCCGTTTGATGGACTACGGCAAGTTCAAATACCAGGAGCAAAAGAAAGCTCACGAAGCCAAGCTGAAGCAAAAAGTCATTCTGGTCAAGGAAGTCAAATTCCGTCCGGGTACAGATGATGGTGATTACAATATCAAATTGCGTAATCTGACCAAGTTCCTGGATGATGGCGACAAGACTAAAATCACACTGCGTTTCCGTGGTCGTGAAATGGCGCATCAGGAAATCGGCATGCGTATGTTGGAGCGTTTGAAGGCTGATCTGGAACCGTATGGCCAGGTCGAGCAGTTTCCAAAGATGGAAGGTCGTCAGATGATCATGATTCTGGCACCTAAGAAAAAGAAATAATGAGAAATAACAGAAAATAGGTTTTGCTTATTTTCTGTGCGTTTCTTGAGCAGGTTTGTGAGGCACGCATTGCGCGCATTACGAAAGACTCATCTTCTGGGTGAGTCACGATAAGTGAGAAGTAGGCATCCAAGAGTAGCGATTGTTGCTGCCACCTACCATCATATAAAAGTGGAGCTGTCTTAAAAGACAGATAGTACTATGCCAAAAATGAAGACGAAAAGCAGCGCCAAGAAGCGCTTCCGCGTCCGTCCAGGTGGTACCGTTAAACGCGGTCAAGCTTTCAAACGTCACATTCTGACCAAGAAAACTACCAAGAACAAACGTCAATTGCGCGGTTCCGTAGGTGTTCATGACACCAACATGGTATCCGTCATGCGCATGATGCCAACAGCTTAACCTCATACTCATTATTTAAGGAGTTATTATGCCTAGAGTAAAACGTGGGGTTACAGCTCGTGCCCGTCATAAGAAAGTTCTCAACCTTGCTAAAGGTTACCGTGGTCGTCGTAGTAAGGTATTCCGTATTGCCAAGCAAGCAGTTATGCGCGCTGGTCAATATGCATACCGCGATCGCCGCAACAAGAAACGTGTATTCCGCGCTTTGTGGATCACACGTATCAATGCAGCGGCTCGCCAGCATGGCCTGACTTACAGCGTGTTTATGAACGGCCTGAAAAAAGCCGCAATTGAACTCGACCGTAAAGTACTGGCTGACATGGCTGTGACTGACAAACCAGCGTTCGCTGCGATTGTTAATCAAGTCAAAGCTAACCTGGCTGCCTAATCACATTAGTGATCGCAATCAGTGAGTCGTAGTGACTGGCGCAAGCCAGTTGCAAATATCAAGCGGGGCAGAGGTTGAATCCTATGCCCCGTTTTGTTTTCAGATCATTATTTCAGCTTCAAAGTAAGCGGGAACAAGGCATGAACCCTTTAGATCAAATCGTCAGCCAGGCACGTGCTGATTTTCTGGCAGCAAATGATGCTGCAGCATTAGAGAACGCGAAAGCGCTTTACCTTGGTAAGAGTGGTCAGATTACAGAACAGATGAAAAGTCTGGGTAAATTGCCACCAGAGGAAAAAAAAGTACAGGGTGCAGTGATCAATGCCGCCAAAGTACAGATAGAAGAAGCCCTGACTGAAAGACGCGATGCCCTGGCGAATGCGCAAATGCAGGCACGCCTGAATGCAGAAGCGATTGATGTCAGTTTGCCTGGCCGTGGCCGTGGCGTTGGTGGTATCCACCCTGTCATGCGTACCTGGCAGCGTGTTGAAGAAATCTTCCGTTCTATCGGTTTTGACGTGGCAGATGGCCCCGAAATCGAAACGGACTGGACCAATTTTACCGCGCTCAACAGCCCGGAAAACCATCCTGCACGTTCGATGCAGGACACTTTTTATGTCGATGGCAAAGATAGCCAGGGCAAACAATTATTGTTGCGCACGCACACCAGCCCCATGCAGGTGCGTTATGCGCGCATGAACAAACCACCGATCAAGGTCATTGCACCTGGTCGTACTTATCGCGTCGATAGCGATGCCACGCACTCCCCGATGTTCCATCAGGTTGAGGGCTTGTGGATTGCTGAAGACATCAGCTTTGCTGACCTCAAAGGTGTCTATCTGAATTTCGTCAAAGCCTTCTTTGAAACTGACGATTTACAAGTGCGTTTCCGTCCATCGTATTTCCCATTCACGGAACCATCTGCCGAGATCGATATCGCCTTCGGTAGTGGCCCTTTGAAAGGCCGCTGGCTGGAAGTATCCGGCTCTGGCCAGGTCCATCCTAGCGTAGTGCGTAACATGGGCCTGGACCCGGAAAAATACATAGGCTTCGCCTTTGGTTCCGGTCTCGAACGCCTGACCATGCTGCGTTATGGCGTCAATGATTTGCGCCTGTTCTACGAAGGCGATTTGCGCTTCCTGAAGCAATTCAACTAAAAGAATTACGCAGCGCATCCCTGAATTTTTAAGTGGCGCATCGCGCCCTGCATCCAACATTAGACGGCTGAATTATGCAATTTTCTGAAAACTGGCTACGTACCATGGTCGATCCGAAGATGACTTCGGACGAGTTGTCCCATCTGCTCACCATGTCGGGATTGGAAGTCGAAGAGGTGGAGCCGGTTGCTCCCCCATTTAATAATGTCGTCGTCGCGGAAATCCGCGAAATCGCCAAGCATCCTGATGCTGATAAGCTCAATGTCTGTCAGGTTGATGTAGGCACAGGCAGCTTGCTTAACATCGTTTGTGGCGCACCGAATGTACGTGTAGGCATGAAAGTACCTTGCGCCATGGTTGGTGCTATCCTGCCACCTGGCGCAGATGGCAAACCATTTGAAATCAAGATAGGCAAGCTGCGCGGCGTAGAGTCTTACGGCATGCTGTGCTCGGCACGTGAATTGAAATTGTCTGAAGACCACGGTGGCCTGATGGACTTGCCATCGGATGCACCAGTCGGCCAGAACTTCCGCGATTACTACCAACTCAATGACCTGAAATTCACCATCAAGCTGACACCGAACAAGGCAGATTGCTTGTCGCTGCTCGGCGTCGCGCGTGAAGTATCTGCCCTGACTGGCACAGCCATGCAATTGCCAGAGGCAGTCGTGCTGCCAGTAACTTTGCAAGAAACACTGCCTGTTAAAGTCAGCGCACCTGACTTGTGTGGCCGTTTTGCTGGCCGCGTTATCCGTGGCGTGAATGCCCGTGCCGCGACACCAGAATGGATGAAGCAAAGACTGGAACGCAGTGGTCAGCGTCCTATCTCTGCACTGGTGGATATTTCCAACTATGTCATGCTGGAACTGGGACGTCCTTCCCACGTGTTTGACTTGGATAAGATCCACGGCGGCCTGGAAGTGCGCTGGGGTAAGGCTGGTGAATCGCTGAAGCTCTTGAATGGCAATACGGTTGAAGTGGATGGCTGGGTCGGTGTTATTTCTGATGATAAAGAAATCGAATCGCTGGCCGGTATCATGGGTGGTGATTCCACCTCCGTAACACTGGACACGCAAAATATTTATCTGGAAGCCGCCTTCTGGTGGCCGCAAGCGATACAGGGTCGTGCTCGCCGCTTCAATTTCTCTACCGATGCTGCTCATCGCTTTGAGCGCGGCGTCGATTTTGCCTCCATCGTTGAACACATAGAGCGTATCAGCGCCCTTATCGTTGAGATTTGTGGCGGTGCTGAGCAAGTCAAGCTGGGCCCGGTGGATGACCAGATCGTCAACCTGCCACAGCGTCCGCCAGTCAAGCTGCGTACTGCACGTGCTGTGAAAGTTATTGGCGTTGCTTTGGATGATGCCAGGATTGCTGACATTTTCACCCGCCTGGGTTTGCAATTCACCCAGCAGCCAGGTGAGTTCCTGGTGACGCCGCCATCTTATCGCTTCGACATAGAAATCGAAGAAGATCTGATCGAAGAAGTAGCGCGTGTATATGGCTTTGAGAATATTCCTGCATTGCCGCCAGTAGCTGCCAATGCCATGTTGATCGCACCAGAAAACCAGCGTTCACTGTTTGCTGTGCGTCGTCTCGTGGCTGATCAGGATTATCAGGAAGTCGTGAATTACAGCTTCGTTGAAGAAGCATGGGAAAAAGATTTTGCTGGCAATGATGCGCCAGTCAAACTGCTCAATCCTATCGCCAGCCAGATGAGTGTCATGCGTACCAGCATGATAGGTAGCCTGGTGGCGAATACCCGTTATAACCTGAACCGCAAACTGAACCGCGTCCGCATTTTTGAAATCGGCGCAGTGTATCTGCAAGATGCCGGCGTGCAGGATGGCCCGCTGGAAGTGGCTGGTTACAATCAGCCCAAGCGTCTGGCCGCATTGGCCTATGGTCCGGTAGCAGAAGAGCAGTGGGGGCAGGATACCCGCAACGTTGATTTCTTTGATATCAAGGCTGACCTCGAAGCCTTGTTTGCACCTTGCTCTTTGCGCTTCGTTAAGAATGAGCATGTCGCCCTGCATCCTGGTCGCAGTGCAAGTATAGAATTTGATGGCAAAGGCATCGGCTTTATTGGTGAATTGCATCCGCGCTTGCAGCAAAAATATGATCTGCCTTTGGCGCCAGTGGTATTTGAAGTTGATGTGACAGCCTTGCAACAAGTGCAAGTGCCCTCATATCAGGAAATATCCAAGTTTCAGGCAGTCACCCGCGATCTGGCGCTAGTTGTCAAACAGACAGTTGTAGTGCAAAATCTGCTGGATGTTTTCAAGCAGGAAACGCAGCAGAACGAAGCATGTAAAATCGTGCAAGGCTTTGTTTTGTTTGATGAATATCGTGGAAAAGGTCTGGAAGCAGATGAGAAAAGTCTTGCTTTCCGCTTTAGCTTGCAAGATACTCAAAGTACGCTGCAAGACGATAAAGTGGAGGCTGCAATGCAAGCCCTGGTGCAAGCTGCGAGCCAGCAATTTGCTGCCAAACTGCGTTGATCTTGTCTGTAATTGTTAGTATTAATTGAGAAGAGTTTCGAAATGAATGATGTGATTTCCGCCGAGTTCCAGTCGGTGCTGGATGCTGATTTGAATCGCGCAATGCAGGAAGCCCGGGCGCGGTCACAGGCGGAAAAGGAATTGCCTACCTTGACCAAGGCAGAATTGGCCGAACTCCTGTTTGAACATGTAGGTTTGAACAAGCGCGAAGCCAAGGATATGGTCGAAACTTTTTTTGATGAAATCCGTGATGCACTGGAAAGAGGCGAGGCCGTCAAATTGTCCGGCTTTGGCAATTTCCAGTTGCGTGACAAGCCGCAACGCCCTGGTCGCAACCCTAAAACCGGTGAAGAAATTCCTATTACTGCACGTCGTGTCGTCACTTTCCATGCCAGTCAGAAACTCAAAGGCATGGTCGATGATGTCGGTAATCAACCTCTTGCCCATGCTGCCTGATATTTTCCATGACTGAAATCAAGATTGAGTCTTTTGTACTGCCGCCTATTCCGGCCAAGCGGTATTTTACGATAGGCGAAGTTGGTGAATTGTGTGGCGTCAAACCGCATGTCCTGCGCTATTGGGAGCAGGAATTTACGCAACTGAAGCCAGTCAAGCGTCGCGGCAACCGTCGTTATTATCAACATCATGAAGTGTTGCTGATACGCCGTATCCGCGAATTATTATATGAGCAGGGCTTTACCATCAATGGCGCGAGAAACAAACTCAACGTCAATGGTGGCCATGCGGAATCGGCATCCAATGAGCCTGTTGAAGAGCCAGTGAATTTGCATCAGATCAGGGATGAATTGCAATCCATCCTGGGTTTGCTGAAGGTGTGAGAAGGTCGGCAACAAAATAGACCTGTAAAACAAACTGTCATTCCAAAAAAAGCCACCAGTGCATTTTGAACTGAACCCCAAAAGTTGGACACCAACTTTTGGGGTTTTTTGATGACTAAATACGACGAGCAGTTCAAGTTGAAAATAGTGCGGAAGTATCTTGCTCATAAAGGAGGATATAGAGCGCTTGCCGATAAGCATGATCTCCATCATTCGGTGATAGAGCGGTGGGTAAATTTACATCGTCTCCATGGTGTATCAGGATTAGCAAAAAAGCAGGTGCCTGGTAAATACGATGTAGAGTTCAGACTGTCGGTACTCAAATGCCTATGGGATAACCAGCTTTCCTACCGGGAAGTTGCTGCCCTGTTTAATATCCGCAGTCCGGGATGTATTGGTAATTGGGAGCGTAGCTATCATAATGGCGGCATAGATGCCCTGATACCACGTGTAC
>NZ_JBMPPI010000004.1:0-376193 GCF_049340245.1 Undibacterium sp. TC4M20W | reverse complement strand
GTCTTGGCATAGCGTTCAAAGCCACCTTCGGCAAATGTTGTCTGTCTCATGGTATTTATGATTCAATGGAAAATAAGCTTATATTACCGTTTCTGAATCATTGCTCGGGGACTTAATCAGAGATTCCTTAATTCACAATCTTCGATAGCCATGGCATTGGACATGCACAGCGCGCTAATAGCAATAACAGGGAACAGGCCCCTCAAAATGGATTTGGTAGAGATAGTCATCTTGAAATAAAAATAATGTTTAAAAGCAAGAACTAATACAATAGCAACATTGTCAAAGCAATCAGGTATTTGGGATAGGCCAAAGTTTTCTCCCATCATACCAATTAACCAACAAGACTTGCGAAAACTGCTGCCTTGATACGTATTGCCTGGTCAGGTTTTCGTGCGTCCCCCTGAAAAAAGCTAGATTGATCACAACAACATTGGAGCCTGTTGCATGTCCTTAAAGTCCTTAATGTCCTTAAACAAAATCAGTTTTCAAAAACCCGTCTACACTTATGCAGACCTGAGCACTTTTGGTGGCCAGTATAGTTTTGCCAACGCCATCAACGATGCTGGCCAGATGATAGGCAGCGATACAAAAAGTGAATCTGGCAACTCACATAGTTCATCTAAATATGGTGTCCAAACTACCTATGCAGTACTTTGGGACAATTCATATTACGTCCCCAAAACCAGCTTGCTGGCAGATGTTGAGAGCCATGCTTACGGGATCAACAACTTGTCCGACATTGTTGGCTCTTCACTGAAAGAAGTGAATGGCAGTTTCCAGACAACCGCCACCATCTGGCAAGACGGCAAGACGAACTACCTCGCATCATTAAGCGATGGCCTGTATAAGAGTAGTGCTAATGCCATCAATGACAAAGGTGTGGTCGTTGGCAACAGCTTTACAGGCAATTCATGGGATGCACACCACGCCACCCTATGGAATGACAAAGGAGTGATTGATCTCGGCACCCTGGGCGGCACGGACAGTAATGCATTAGCCATCAATAATGATGGCGTGATAGCTGGCTGGGCTTCTGGTGCAGAACCCAGCGACTATACCCATCCTGTCATCTGGAAAGATGGCAATATCATCAATTTATCGCCAACGCATCATGGTGCCGCCGACAGCATCAATGACAGTGGCATGGTCGTAGGATATATACTTGACGACGAGATGTACGCACATCCTGTACTGTGGAACAATCAAAAAGAAACCATCATGCAAAGCACTGCGGGATCTTTTTGTTATGCAAGTGCCATCAATAATAAAAATCAGGTAGTCGGTTCAGAGATCAGCGCCAACGGCCAATTCCATGCTTTGCTCTGGAATACACCTGACAGTGCTCCCGTCGATTTGAATCAATTCCTCGACCAGTCTCAGCGCGACGCCGGCTGGACACTGGCAAACGCCCTTGATATCAATGACAAGGGCTGGATAGTTGGCTCTGCCATGAATACCAGAACCTATGAAACACATGCCTTCGTGCTGACAGCCGATGGCATTACAGGCCTGACGGGTGCCAGACCGGTACAGGTAATCGCGACTGCCGCACCCGCTTCCCATGTGGCAAGCGCCGACATCTGGTCTATGGCTTGCTGAAACAACAAGCTCAGTCGACAAGAGCGAGGTAAACTGCCCCGGAATACGGGACAGTTTTGTTATTTTCTTGCCCGCGATTTCAATTTGTGACTGGCAGAAATGAAAATTGGGCAGAACTAAGCCTAGTCTGCGCCTGCTGTCAAGACTGGCGCAAAGTCACAAATTGCGTATCATCTGCGCCTTGATTGCTTTTTTTATGTCTGGATTCTGGATTTATGTTGCCTTCGATTGAACAAAGACTTGCCGTAGAACTGGTTGCCAAGCCGGTTCAGGTTGCTGCTGCTGTTGCCTTGCTGGACGAAGGTGCAACCGTCCCGTTTATCGCCCGTTACCGTAAAGAAGTGACCGGTGGCCTGGATGACATCCAGTTGCGCCTGCTGGAAGAGCGCCTGCGCTATCTGCGCGAACTGGAAGACCGCCGCACCGCCATCATCGCCTCAATAGAAGAACAGGGCAAGATGACACCAGTGCTGCTGGATGCCATCACCCATGCCGAAGACAAGACTCGTCTCGAAGACTTGTACCTGCCGTACAAACCCAAGCGCCGCACCAAGGCCCAGATCGCTGTTGAAGCTGGTTTGCTGCCACTGGCCGATGCCTTGCTGGCCGACCCGATGTTGAACCCAGATACCGAAGCTGCGAATTACCTGAAACCAGCCTTCACCACCGACAATGGCGACAACCCGGGTGTGGCAGATGCCAAAGCTGCCCTCGATGGTGCGCGCCAGATCCTGATGGAACGCTTTGCCGAAGATGCGACCCTGTTGCAAGCCCTGCGTGAATACCTGAATGACCATGGCATCGTGGAATCCAAGGTCGTTGCCGGCAAAGAAGAAGCCGGTGAAAAATTTGCCGATTATTTCGACTATTCAGAAACCCTGGGCACTATCCCTTCCCACCGTGCCCTGGCTTTGTTCCGTGGCCGTCGCGAAGAAATGCTGACTGTGACTTTGCGTCTGGATAGCGAAGAAGAAAAACCAAAATGGGATGCACCGCTGAACCCTTGCGAAAGCCGCATCGCTGCCCGCTTTGGCGTGAGCCAGAAAGACCGCCCAGCCGACAAATGGCTGGTCGATACTGTGCGCTGGGCCTGGCGCGTCAAGGTCTTCATGCATCTCGATACTGAGCTGATGGGCAAGCTGCGCGAAACCGCAGAAGTCGAAGCCATCAATGTCTTTGCGCGCAACCTCAAAGCCCTGCTGCTGGCCGCACCTGCTGGCCCACGCGCCACCATGGGCCTTGATCCTGGCCTGCGCACCGGTGTCAAAGTAGCGATCGTGGATGCCACAGGCAAGGTAGTTGAGTACGCCACAATTTACCCGCATCAGCCACGCAACGACTGGGATGGTTCGCTGCATGTATTGGCGCAACTGGCAGCCAAGCACAATGTCTCGCTGATCTCTATCGGCAATGGCACGGCATCGCGTGAAACCGACAAACTGGCAGGCGATTTGATCAAGCTCAAGCCTGAACTGAAACTGACCAAGATCGTGGTTTCTGAAGCGGGTGCATCGGTGTATTCTGCCTCTGAATTTGCGTCCAAAGAATTGCCTGACCTGGATGTATCCATCCGTGGTGCAGTATCAATTGCACGCCGCCTGCAAGACCCGTTGGCGGAACTGGTGAAGATCGATCCCAAGTCCATAGGTGTAGGCCAGTACCAGCATGACGTCAGCCAGTCACAACTGGCGCGCTCACTCGATGCAGTGGTTGAAGATTGCGTGAATGCGGTTGGTGTCGATGTGAATACGGCTTCTGCACCTTTGCTGGCGCGTGTCTCTGGACTGTCGTCCAGCGTGGCACAAAGCATCGTCAATTTCCGCGATGCCAAGGGCATGTTCAACTCGCGTTCAGACTTGCGTGCAGTACCGCGCCTGGGTGACAAGACATTCGAACAAGCCGCCGGTTTCTTGCGCATCATGAATGGCAGCAACCCGCTTGATGCTTCCGCAGTCCACCCCGAATCTTATCCGCTGGTAGAAAAAATCCTGGCGGATATTAAGAAGGATGTGAAGGGCGTCATCGGTGATTCTGGTTTGTTGAAATCCCTGAATCCAGCTAAATACGCCGATGAAAAATTCGGTGTACCGACCATCACGGACATCATAGGCGAACTGGAAAAACCAGGCCGTGACCCACGTCCTGAATTCACTACTGCCACCTTCAAGGACGGCGTAGAAGAAATCAAGGATTTGCGCCCCGACATGATTTTGGAAGGCGTAGTCACCAACGTTGCCGCCTTTGGTGCTTTCGTTGATATTGGTGTGCATCAGGATGGTCTGGTACATATCTCTGCCTTGTCGAATACCTTCGTCAAGGACCCGCATACAGTTGTTAAAGCTGGCCAGGTTGTCAAAGTGAAAGTGCTGGAAGTCGATGTCAAACGCCAGCGTATCGCGCTGACCATGCGCCTGAGCGATGCTGCGCCTGTAGCAGGCAGCAAGCCTGAACAGCGTGGCGACCGTAACGACGCCAAGCGCCTCAATCAACATCGCTCACAAGCTCAGGCACCAGCACCCTCGGGTAATGCGATGGCAGCGGCGTTTGCGAAATTGCGTGGGTAAGTAATAAACTTGTTGATCAGACTGTCCCAAATTGTGACAGTCTGATCAGTGTTGCGAAATAATGTGACATATGAATTTTCCACTTATCTCTTCTCCGCAAATCCTTCACCAGCATCAGCAGTAAATCCCCCTCTGTACCTTTCCTATCTCCAGTCTGCACCTGCTGTGTTTTTCTGTCAGGAAAACATTCCCATCATGGCACGCCATTTGCGTTGTTATCCCCGTGTCGCAGCTTATGCGCACCATCTAATAAACAACGGAGACCACCATCATGAACATGGCAGACATCAGCAAACTCGGCATCAGCAATCCTTTCGCCAAACGCTACGATAATTTCATAGGCGGTAAATTTGTGGCCCCGGTCAAGGGTGAATATTTCGAGAATATCAGTCCTGTCATCGGCCAGGCTTTTTGTGAAGTGGCACGCTCAACGGCTGAAGATGTGGAGCTGGCACTTGATGCTGCCCATGCTGCCAAAGTGGCCTGGGGCAAAACTTCACCAGCCGACCGTGCCAATATTCTCAACAAGATCGCTGACCGCATGGAAGCCAACCTGAGTCTGCTGGCGACTGCAGAGACTATAGACAATGGCAAACCCATACGCGAAACCATGGCGGCAGATATCCCGCTGGCGATTGACCACTTCCGTTATTTTGCCGGTTGCATACGTGCGCAGGAAGGCTCGGTTTCACAGATCGATGACCAGACTTATGCCTATCATTTTCATGAACCACTGGGCGTGGTCGGTCAGATCATTCCATGGAACTTCCCTATCCTGATGGCAGTATGGAAAATGGCCCCAGCACTGGCCGCAGGCAATTGCATAGTCATGAAACCGGCAGAGCAAACACCAGCCTCCATCATGGTATTGGTTGATTTGATCAAGGACCTGTTACCGCCTGGCGTATTCAATGTCGTCAATGGTTTTGGCCTGGAGGCCGGCAAGCCACTGGCATCGAGCAAGCGCATCGCCAAGATTGCCTTTACCGGTGAGACTGGCACTGGCCGCCTGATCATGCAATATGCTTCGCAAAACCTGATCCCTGTGACTTTGGAACTGGGTGGAAAATCGCCGAATGTCTTCTTTGCCGATGTCATGGAAAAAGATGATGCCTTCTTCGACAAATGCCTGGAAGGCTTTGCCATGTTCGCACTGAACCAGGGTGAAGTCTGTACCTGCCCTTCACGCGTGTTGATACAGGAATCCATCTATGACCAGTTCATGGCCAGGGCAATCAAGCGCGTCGCCGCCATCAAGCAGGGCAACCCGCTCGACAGCACCACCATGATAGGTGCCCAGGCTTCGCAGGAACAGCTGGAAAAAATTCTCTCTTACCTGGACATAGGCAAACAGGAAGGCGCCCAGCTCTTGATAGGCGGCGAAAGAAATATGCTGGATGGCGATCTAGCCAAGGGTTACTACGTCAAACCGACCATCTTCCAAGGTCACAACAAGATGCGTATCTTCCAGGAAGAAATCTTTGGACCTGTGGTGTCCGTGACTACCTTCAAGGATGAAGAAGACGCGATAGCTATCGCCAACGACACCCTGTATGGCTTGGGTGCTGGCTTGTGGACACGCGACGGTTCCCGCGCATTCCGCGTTGGCCGCGCCATTGAAGCTGGCCGCGTCTGGACCAATTGCTACCATCTGTATCCAGCGCATGCAGCATTTGGTGGTTACAAACAATCCGGCATAGGACGCGAGAATCACAAGATGATGCTGGATCATTATCAGCAAACTAAAAACCTGCTGGTAAGCTATAACCCGAATGCGATGGGGTTCTTTTGATTGACATTTAAGACCTCTCAACACAGAGACACGGAGACACAGAGGAAGGCAAGAGAGAAACTGAGAGACCAAAACTTGCTTCTCCTCTTTATGCTTCATTCATCTACTGGCCCATAGAGACATTGCAAAACAGATGTGGATCTTCTCCTGTTTTTTCTCTGTGTCTCTGTGCCTCTGTGGTGAGCTTTTCGGTCTTAAGCATAAACAACCGATACAAACAAAATGACCAACACACCTGCCCGCGTCACTGCCACACCTGCAGCACTCGAATTTATCAGCGTGCTGCAAACCAAATACGGCCCGCTATTATTTTTCCAGTCTGGCGGTTGTTGTGATGGCAGTTCACCGCTTTGTTATGCCAGGAATGAATACGGCATAGGCGATGCCGATGTGTATCTGGGTGATCTGGATGGCACGCCGTTTTATATGGGCAGTGATCAGTTTGAATACTGGCGGCACACACAACTGATCATTGATGTCGTCAATGGCATGGGTGGTATGTTTTCACTCGACAATGGCACAGGCAAACGCTTTTTGACACGTTCACGCCTGTTTACGGATGAAGAAAATGATTTACTGGGTACTGCGGTTTTGCACGGCCCGCAGGCTTGATCAGTCACTCTTCAAAGCGGACAGCTTGCGATAAATTGTATTACGCGACACCCCCAGGGCCTTGGCCGCAGCAGTAACGTTGCCCTGATGTTGCTGCAAGGCTTGTTGTATAGCATCCATTTCCAGCGCATCCAGACTGGCTGGTGTTTGACTCAAGGCTATGGTAGTGGGCTTGAATGCCACGTCCATGTCTTCCAGAAAATCCTCAGGCAAATGTTCGAGACGGATTTCCATGTCGGCGTCCGTCATGACAATGGCAGTGCGCAAGAGATTTGTCAGTTGGCGGAAGTTACCCGGCCAACCATGGGCATGAAATAACTGCATCACTGCAGGCGCAATCTTGTATTGCCTGCCTTCGCTTTCTGTCGCCAGGACTTTAGCAATAACAACATCGAGGTCCGTGCGTTCACGCAAGGGCGGCAGGCGCACTACCAGGCCATTCAGACGGTAATACAGGTCATCACGGAATTCGCCTTTACCTATCATCTCGCGCAGGTTGCGGTTGGTGGCGCAGATCAGGGCGAGGTTGACCGGGATGGATTTGCTGCTACCCAGTGGTGTCACCATACGCTCCTGCAAGACCCGCAGCAAACGGGCTTGCAGATTGAGGGGCATGTCACCGATTTCATCTAGAAAAAGCGTACCGCCATTGGCCTGCAAGATCTTGCCTATATTGCCTTTCTTGCGTGCGCCAGTGAAAGCGCCATCTTCATAGCCGAACAGTTCTGATTCAATCAGGGTCTCTGGTATCGATGCACAATTCACGGCAACAAAGGGGCTGGATTTACGTGGTGAATCATTGTGTACTGCCTGGGCCAGCAATTCCTTGCCGGTACCCGTCTCACCCGTCACCAGTATCGAGATATCACGACCTATGACACGTTTGAGTTTATCGATGGCGCGGGCAAGTTGCTGGTCGCCGGTATCCAGATAATGCAGGCTGGATAGCTTGGGTTTGACTTCTGCCGCTTGCGGTTCACGTGCATTGTCCAGCACATGTCTGGCTCCAGTTGACTGACGTTTGAGACTCTGGCTTTTGGCATACACCCGCACACCATTATGCAGGCACAGCGTCAGCAAACCCGGTGTCGCGGTGCGGTAGTGTTCATGCAAAGCTGATACAGGCAAACCAAACAGGGAACTGAAGGTATGCGTCTGCAAGGCAGACAGTGGCAAACCCAGCTGAAACAAGCCACTACGGCTGGCAGATAAAAAACGGCCATCATTGTCGAAACAGGCGATACCTTCCATCAGGGTGCCCAAAAATTCCGGGCGGCTGTGAAAACTGAGTTTGATTGCATCCTGAAAAGAAGAGGCAAACAACTGGTTTTCGATCATCTGCGCCGACATGCGCACCAGGGCCATGGTGTGCTTGTGGAAATTATGCTGGTCCCCCGTCACATCCAGCACACCGATGACATTGCCCATGACATCAAAAATAGGTGCGGCTGAGCAAGTCAGAAAATTGTTGGCTTCGAGATAATGCTGGTCTGCATGGACGATGGTAGGTGTTTTTTCGGCAATGGCCGTGCCTATGGCATTCGTGCCTTTGCTGCGCTCAGACCAGACGACACCGGGACTCAGTGCCACCCTGTCGGCCTTTTCCAGAAAATCAGCATCGCCAAGCGTATGGATAATGAGCCCATTCACATCGGTCAGGATGACCATATTGTGCGTGTTAATTATTTGCTCATACAGGTTTTCCATGACCGGCAAGGCATGCTGATGCAAGACCCGGTTTTGCTCGAGCAGGGTCTTGAGATCAGTCTTGCCCAGGGGGTCATAGTCTGGCGTAGCCGTGCGCGGCAAGCCATAGGCGGCGGAGCGTTCATGTGCCTGTTCTATCATCATGCGGGCTGATGAAGCAGAACTTATGCCAGGGCCAGGCTTAACTTGCCCGGAGGAAATTCCAGTGTCACGCATTTGCATACGGGTCTCCTGAGACATGGCCGATTTATCGGCTCTAGGCTATTGCTCTAAGGTCTTAATGTAACACTAATAGATTATCGCACCAGAAACCGCAAATTAATTTACCTTCACTTACCTGACCTGAGCTAACCGACACTGCAGTGTGCTTTCTACTATAATGACGGTATTCGTAATAATTACTGGAAGATAGCCATGAGCGATGTACAAAGCTGGATCAAAGAAACTGTTACTGCAAACCCTGTAGTGTTATTCATGAAGGGTACTGCCCAATTCCCGCAATGCGGCTTTTCTGGCCGTGCAATACAATTGTTGAAGACTTGCGGTGTGCAAAACATGGTCACCGTGAATGTGCTGGAAGACCCGGAAGTACGCCAGGGCATCAAGGATTTTTCCAACTGGCCTACCGTACCTCAGTTGTATGTCAAAGGCGAATTCGTTGGTGGTTCCGACATCATGAATGAAATGTTTGACAGCGGTGAATTGCAGACTTTGCTGAAAGACTAAGCAAGGCATGACTGAAGCCGCAGCCCCCAAGCGCCTGATTGTTGCCATTACCGGTGCAACAGGTGCCATCTATGGTGTGCGGCTGCTGCAAGTCTTGCGCAATATTTCTGGCGTAGAAAGTCATTTGCTGATTTCAGAAGCAGGTGTGCTGAACTTGCACCAGGAAATGGACTTGAAGCGCAAGGATGTAGAAGCCCTGGCCGATGTTGTCCACAATGTGCGCGATGTCGGCGCCAGTATCGCCAGCGGTTCGTTTTTGTCAGACGGCATGGTCATCGCGCCCTGCTCGATGAAAACCCTGGCAGCCGTGGCACATGGGCTGTCCGACAATCTCATCACCCGCGCTGCCGATGTGGTCTTGAAGGAACGCCGCCGCCTGGTCCTGATGGTGCGCGAAACACCGTTCAACCTCGCGCACTTGCGCAATATGACAGCCGTCACAGAAATGGGCGGCATCATCTTCCCGCCTCTGCCTGGTTTTTACCACCGTCCGCAAAGCATAGAAGAGATGGTCGATCACACGCTGGGTCGCGTACTCGATATGTTTGCCTTGCCGCATGAACTGACGCCACGCTGGCAAGGCCTTAAAGATTCTTAGCGGATTTACACAAAACCGCCCCAGCTGCGTTGCAGCTCCCGCATTTAGTAAAACCCGGTACTAAAGTACTGTCTTCGTCGCTACGGTGTTTTGGGGTTTCAGACAACAACGTTGTCTGCCAATGTAACGAAGCTCTCTTGCAAGAGAGCTTACCTAAAGCGTTAGCCTTGCTGGGACAATTTTGTGTAAGTCCTTAGTACCGATCCATGATGAGCTGGGTCTTCAGCGAATCTTCTGCCACAAACCAGCCACGCGAAATCAGGTAAGCCTGCAATTCATCATGCTTGGCTGATGCTGTTGCTTCGCTCGTGGTCTTGAAAGAGGCTTCGACGATGTAGTCAGTACCTGTACCAGCCTGGTTCAAAATAGGCCAGACTTCGATGTACAGCTTCAGGCCGCTCCAGGTGCCGACTGAGCGCTTGGCCAGTATCGGGCCATACTTGCGCGAGCTATCCAGCATGGATGTGCCCCAGCCGCTATACAGCCAGTTATTCAGCTTGCCAGGGATATTCTTTTTCAGCAGACTGCGGGAGTCACTGGCCGATGGCAGGTCCATGCCGCTATATCCGGATTTGCTGTCTGTCTTGCTGTTGGAAATACTCAGGGTCTTCTTTTGATAACCCCATTCAACCTGGGCTTCATAATTCTTTTCTGTAGAGTCAAAACCCTCTGCATTGGCTTTATACAGGGCTTCAGTGATATTGCCATTGTCTATGGCATAGCGTTTCTTGTAGGTCAGCTCGAAATCACTTTCACCTTCGGTCTTGCGTATTCGCGCTATCCATGTATTGCCGTAGATATCCTTGGCATTGGTATCCATGAACAGCACATTCATCTTGGTCACGGATGTTGGCATGCTGAAGGTGCTGAGTACCGTACTCTTGAGTTTGTGATCTGCATCCAGAACCACATTCGGGTTCATGAGCAATTTGACTTCATAGTCGGGCACCATATTGCCGGCGGCAATTGCATCACTCAGTGGCAGCAACACGCTCAAAGCTAGACTGAATATGCTGGTACGAACGACAAACTTGATCATGATATGCACTCCATGGATTTTGATGAGCACACTATAAAAGCCAATTGTGACCTTCGCATTACGACAACATTGTCGATAGTGTCATTGCTGCGTCATATGCCGGTAGTAAATTCGCGGGCAAGAATTTTCACGCAAATTTATCTATTCAAAAGGTCATATCAAATGATGCAAAGTAACAAGAACCTGATACTCAGTAGCCTGGCTGCCGCCATGCTGCTGAGCGCCTGCGGTGGCAGCAGCAATAATACTGTCGTCACCACACCTGCCACGCCTACACCGGTCAATGGCATATTCCTGGATGCCGCAGTGGATGGTCTTGAATATTCTGTTGCTGGCGGCACCAAGCAAAACACATCTGCCACGGGCGGCTTTAGCTGCAATGTGGGCGACACTGTTGCATTTTCTGTGGGTGGCATAGGTATCGGCTCTGCTCCTTGCGCCACAACCATTACACCATTAACGCTGGCTAATTCCAGTAACGTCAAGGATGACAGCGTGGTCAACCGCCTGCTATTCCTGCAATTGCTGGATGAAGACAATGATGTTGCTACAGGTATCAAAATACCTGCTACAGTAAAGACTGCGCTCGCTGGTCAGACGCTGGATTTCAATGCCACTGCTGCCAACTTCAATACAGCACTGACGGCAACTTTGGCCAAGCTGCCAGCGAATTACCAAAAGCTCACCGTGGATGCAGACCGCCGCACCCTGGTACGCGAACATTTTGAAGACACAATGGCATCCAAACTGGGCACACCTGTCGTTGATACTGTCACGCAAACCAATGCCCTGGGCACGGTCAGCGCCGCCATCACGCGTTACCAGGTACAGGCTGCGGACAATTTCTTTGTGCCGTATGAAGGCACGAATGCCGCAGTCAAGGCAGAATTCCCGAAAGGTTTCTTGCCATCGTATGGTTCTGGCCTGACCTTCAAGGGCAAGGCGGCTGATGGCTCGCTGGAATTTTATGGCATCACCGATCGTGGTCCTAACGGCGATGGCCCCAAAGTACCTAACTCGGTAGTGACGCCTGGCGCCACTGGTACCAGCGATGCCAAATTCTTCCCGTCACCGAGCTTCACGCCGTCATTTGGCCTGATCAGCATAGGCAAGGATGGCGCTGTACTGAAATCCAGCACACCTATCAAGTTCAGCCCTACCATCAATGCTTCCGGCCTGTCTATCGCGGCGGGTAAAGTGGGTTCTTCTGCCGAAGTGCCTTTGAATGATGCTGCCAAATTTGATGCCAGCAGCAAAACCACGTTCAGCGACTATGGCCTCGATACTGAATCCATCGTCTATGATGCAGCACGCGGTGTAGTCTGGGTGTCTGATGAATACGGCCCATTCATTTTGAAGATTGATGTTGCCACCGGCATCATCCTGAAAAAATACCAGCCAGGCACAGGCGCAAGCGACTTGCCAGCCGTCTTGTTGAAACGTCGCGCCAACCGTGGCATGGAAGGTCTGTCACTGGAAATCGCCACTGGCAAATTGAATGGATTTATCCAAAGCCCGCTGGACGATGGCAAAGCTAATTACACGGTGCCTGGTGCAACGGCAGCGACCAGCGAAAGCATCAAGGACTATGCCAAGTTCAACCGCTGGGTAGAGTTTGATCCGGCCACAGAAAAAACCAAGCTGTATGCCTACCCTATCGACAGCACGCAATACACCGCGGGCAAAACCGGCAATGCCAAACTGGGTGATATGGTCTCGCTGGGTAACGGCAAATTCATCGTCATAGAACAGGGTACAGATGCGAACGGCAAGGCCTTCAACAAGCTGATGCTGGTACAGGTACCCAGCAATGCGACCGATATCGCCAACATGGGTACGGACCTGGAAAAAAGCAGCATGACAGGTGCGGCAGTCAATGGTGTCAATTATGCCGATGTAGTCTTGCTCAAGAAAACACAGTTGTTTGATTTGAACAATGCAGGCTGGCTGGCAGAAAAAGCCGAAGGTCTGGCCCTGGTCGATGAAAACACCTTGGCACTGACCAATGATGATGACTTTGGCATGAAGACTGTGATTGTTGATCCTAGCGGTGCAATCGTGGTTGGTGCCGACGTCACCAAGTGTACGGTAGATGCCAGTGGTGCGATGACTACTACCGCCGGGGCACTGGGCTGTACCGCAGGCAATACCATGCGCGTAGCCCGTGGTGCAGATACTGAACGCCCTAACCGTATCTGGCTGTTCAAGTTCAGCAAGAAACTGTCCGACTTCAATATCCCTTCCTGATATTGTCTTACCGATAGAAAGCCGCTGTGAGTGATCAAGCTCACAGCGGCTTTTTTTCAATTCAAGACCATCTCTTGCGACAGGTAGGAATACACCGCCGAGACCCGGCGCAAATGCCTGGCCTCGGTATGCGTCAGCAGCCATAGCTCGGTCTGGCATTCATCCAGCACATCGCTCAGTTGCACTACATCTTTGCGACCCTGGGCAAGGAATAGCGGCAAGATACCCAGGCCCAAACCCTGCCCCACCATTTCTGCTACGGTGAGTATGCTATTGACCTTGTAGGTCGCCTGCAGCTTTGGGAAATGCTTCTTGCGCCACACCACGGACGGATGTTCTGGCAAGGCATCGTCAGGGGCTATCCAGTGATGACGCTGCGCGACATCGGCATCAAAGTGCTTTATCCTGGTAGTTTTGCCTGCATACAAAGCCACCCGTATAGGCCCCAGATGCTTGCCTATCAAATGCTGCGGTGGCCGCTTGCTTGCCCGTATCGCAATGTCGGCATCGCGCCTGGTCAGACTGGCCAGCTCATTGCCTGCATGCAGATCCAGACTCAAGAGGGGATGCAGCAATTGCAAGGGCTTTAGTACTGGTGCCAGCAAGCCGTGCAATATGGTGTCTGTCGTCGTAATACGCACGGCTCCTGCGACCTGATCTGGCTGCATTTGCATGGCTGAACGGGCAGCTTCCAGCTGCGCTTCCATTTGCTCTGCATGAACCGCCAGTTCCTGCGCCAGCTCATTGGCCTGATAGCCTGTGCGCGAGCGTTCAAACAGGCGCTGGCCCAGGCCTTTTTCCAGCTTTTGTATGCTGCGAAAGACGGTGGATGCATCCAGTGTCAGCCGTTCTCCCGCCTCAGCCAGTTTGCCGGTGCGTACCAGCGCCAGCACCACCTCAAGGTCAACAGCATTTAGCTTGTATTGCGTTTTTGCATTCATAGTTTGCCCTATCGCCTATTTTCATTGCAAATGCGAAATCATATAGTAGCTCCATCAACTACTTTTTTGGAGAACAAAATGACGCATTCAAATCCTTCTACCGACCAAGGCAGCAATGCCTACGGTATCACCCTGTTACGCATCAGCCTCGGCGTCATGTGGATAGCCCACGCCTTGCTGAAACTGTTTGTGTTTACCCTGCCAGGTACGGCGCAGTTTTTCATCAGCATAGGTTATCCGGGCTTTCTCGCTTATCCCGTATTTGCGCTGGAATTGTTGGGCGGCCTGGCACTGGTACTCGGCATCTACAGCCGCCAGGTTGCGCTGGCACTGGTGCCCATCATGGCGGTTGCCGCGACTGTGCATTTTGGCAATGGCTGGGTGCATACCAGCCCGAATGGTGGCTGGGAATATCCGGTGTTTCTGATCGTGACTTCAATCGCGGTCTGGTTACTCGGTGATGGTGCCTTTACCCTGCGCCGTAGTTCACGCTTTTCACTGGCATAAGGGGAAAATCATGTGCAATAAATATACCCTGATCAGCCACAAGCTTTGCCCTTATGTGCAACGCGCGGCCATTACCCTCGCCGAGAAAGGTCTGGAGTTTGAACGCATAGACATAGACCTGGCGAACAAGCCTGACTGGTTTCTGCAAGTATCACCACTGGGCAAGACACCAGTGTTGCTGGTGGATGGACAAGCCATCTTTGAATCAGCAGTCATTTGCGAATACCTGGATGAAACCATGCCACACCGCCTGCATCCGGAAGCTGCACTGGAAAGAGCGCAGCATCGCGCCTGGATAGAATTTGCCTCAGCCACGCTGAATAACATAGGCGGTTTTTACAATGCCGCAGATACGCAAATCCTGAATGCCAAAGCAACAGAACTAAAAACGAAGTTTGCACAACTGGAAAAACAGCTAGGCAATGGGCCTTATTTTTCAGGAGAAAATTTCAGCCTCGCAGATGCGGCATTTGCACCGGTATTCCGCTATTTTGATGTGTTTGAGCGGATAGCAGATTTTGGATTTTTTACTGACCTTCCCAAACTAACGGCATGGCAACAAGCCTTGCAGGCACGGGCTTCAGTACGGACTGCTGTCAGTGAAGACTACCCTGTTTTCTTAAGCGCTTTCTTGCATGCACGTCATTCTGCTTTATCAGCTTTGATGCAATAAAAAAACGGTGCAGATTTTTCTGCACCGCTTTTTTTGCATCTCAAAGATCAAAAAAATCAGAGATTGTTTTTCAAGAATTCCCATTTGGCTTTTTGCAAAGACCAGTTGATCCAGTCACCACGCGGGCTGTGGCCCACACCAGGATACAATTGCAGGCTATAGTCTTTGCCATTCTTGATCAGTTCATCAATAAACATAATGGTATTTTGCGGATGGACATTATCATCCATGGTGCCGTGCATGATCATGATTTTGCCACTCAGATCCTTGGCAGCTTTGAGCACGCTGCCCTTGTCATAGCCTTCGGCATTGTCTTGTGGCAGCCCCATGTAGCGCTCGGTATAAACGCTGTCATACAGGCGGTAATCCGTGACAGGCGCACCGACGAAACCTATCTTCCAGGCCTTGCTGTGCGTCATCGCATACGAAGTCATATAGCCGCCATAGCTCCAGCCATTCAGGGCTATCCTGTCCATATCTGCCCAGCCCTGCTTGCGCAACCATTCCAGGCCATCAAGCTGGTCCTGCAATTCAAGCTGGCCGAGTTTTTTGTGTATCGGCCAGGCGCTGGCCAGGCCCTTGTTGCTGGCGCTGCGGTTATCCAGTACCCAGACGATATAACCTTGCTGCGCCAGGAAGTGGTACAAAAGATTATTATTCCAGCGGTCAACCACTTGTGACGCCATGGGGCCGGAATACAGATGCTGATAAACTGGATATTTCTTTTTTGGATCAAAGTCTGGTGGCAGGAACAGCAGGCTTTCCATGAGGAAGCCATCACGCGACTTGATTTGTTGTTGCGTGACTTTGGCCAGTTTCAGGCTTTGCATTTTCTCAGGCACGCCGACATCATCAACCAGCTTTTGCGATACACCTTCTGCATTGAATACTGCCTGCCTTGGTGGCTGTTTGAGACTACTCCAACTATCGATGAAATGGGTATATGCGCTATTCCAGCGTGCATTATGAGTGCCTGATTCTGTCGTCAGTCTTTGCAGCTTGCTGCCATCGAGATTGACGGCATACACATCATTGCCTATGGGGTTGCGTTCATTGGCCGCAAAAAAAACTTTGCCTTTGGCTTCATCGACACCATAAACGCTGCGTATATCCCAGTCACCTTTGGTGATTGCACCTTTGAACTGATATTGCTGGTCATAGCGATACAGGTGATGGTGACCTGTGCGGTCAGATTCCCAGACAAAACTGCCATCTTTCAAAAATTGTGGCAAAGGCAAACGCTCTACCCAGGCCGGGCTGCTCTCGCGCAGCAATTGCCTGCTGCGGTATTGGGCATCATACAGGCGCAAATCCAGCCAGGTCTGCACGCGGTCTTGCCAGGATGCCAGCAATTTACCGTCTGGTGTCCAGCCTACCTGTACGATCAGGGTTTCCTTGCCCGCATAAGGGTTTTCAGTCCAGCTGGTTTGGCCCGTCATATCAACAACACCGAGCTTGACTTCAGGGTTGGGGTCGCCTGCCTTGGGATAACGGGTGCGTTCGCTCTTGATCGGTTGCACATGATCACCACTCAAGGTATATACCGGCACCTTGCTTTCATCAAAACTCAGGTAAGCGATTTTTTTGGAATCAGGTGCCCACCAGAATGCGCGTAAATGGCCACGGCCATAAATCTCTTCCATATAGACCCAGTCCAGGCGGCCATTGAAAGTGGTTTCATTGCCGCCGGTGGTCAGGCGTTTTTCTGTGGCAGTGGCGACATCTGTCAGATAAATATCATTACCTTTCAGATAGGCGACCGATTGCAGGTCAGGCGACAGTATCGCTTCATCTTCTGCCTGGTCTGGTGTATGGGTAAGTTCTTTGACCTTGCCCTGTTGCAGATCCAGCAGCCATAAGTCATTTTTATACGTGAACAGGTAAGACTTCAGGTCCGGCTTGATTTGCGGTGTCAGTTTGTCTATCTGCGCTTTGGCTTCTTTTTCTGGTATGCCTGCGGCTGTCATCATCGCCAGGATATTGCCATCCAGGCTTAACACCTGTTTGTCCCAGGTCACAGGATTAACCACAAATTGCTGGACTATGCCATCCTTGCTTTGGGTTTCTATCAAACGGTTTTGCGCATCCCATGCCAGGCGCGTCAGTGGCGTGGTATCAAATTTTTCTTTTTTTGTCGGGTGATACAGCATTTCCAGACTCAACATGCCTTCTTGTGCCTGGGCAGCAGTGACTACCAGTAGCGGGAACAGGAACAACAGCTGCGACGCCTTGCTAAGTTTCATAAGACTCCTACTTTTTCCATTTGATTCATGCTGACCAGGCTTTTGAGCAGGCATGCGTGATCAGTTTTTTTACGTAAAGGGATTATGACCGCTATGCAAGGCAGCAGTTCAAGTATTGGGGAACAAAATGGGGGAAAAGCACGGGGGAAGGCGGAAATACGGTGAAAAGCAGGATTAGTACAGGATTAATGCTAAAACAGCGTATCCCGGCAAGCTTGTAACTGACCCGGCGCCCCGGGTCAGTCTGTCCTGAAAAATCTGCCTTTGGAAAACATCATCAAACTGAAAAACTGGTGTCAGGCCCATCATTATTTAAGCCCATCACTATCTGAATCAAGGGCTGAATGAATCAGCGATCAATAAGTCAAGGTAACTGTCACAGTATCGCTATACACGCCAGCGGTAACGCTTTGTCCGGCAGGTACGCGACCATAGACGGAGATTGATTGCGCAGAGCCTGTACCTGTGCCTATGGAGGTATCAGAACCCACGGTGTTACCCCAGACAGTGCTACGGCCAGAATCTTTGTAGAGGGAATAACTCAATGTGCCACTGACCGAGCCTGTCATCTTGCGGACAGCGGTCGTTGCGCCTGAGCCACCGCCAGCATCCAGGCCTACATTATAAGATGTGCCATTAGTGCAAGTGACGCTAACAGCAGCGCTGTTGTCGATCTGGCTGCTGGCGTAGGTACCAAACGCCAGAGAAGCACCTGTGACGGAACAAGCTGACAGAACGGTAGCAGACACTGTCAGGCTACCAGTGGAGGTGGCAGCAAAACTGCTGGCAGAAACGCACAGGCAGACTGCAGAGAATAATGTTGTGATCAGGCGGTTGCGGTTTGCGTTGGACATGATATTTTCCTTGGGCTAAATGATCTGGTTCAGGTTCTGTTGGTTCTGTTGTAAGTCAGTTTTTTCGTATTTCTGAATAACTGCGCTGTGATAGAACTTTATGCCAGGCCAGCCTTCTGTGATATCGGGGTAAACCTGAGTTTTGGCTTATGCAACTCAGGGTTTTCCTGATACAGGTAAAAATCGACAGAGAATAAAACAACAAAACAAGTTGATAGAAATGCTGACAGCCCTGCGGCAATACCAGCCCGGGTAGTGCCTGGTCGCATATCAATCGCAAGACAGCGCCGATAAATGTAACCGGACATGGATGTGGCTGACCATGTCCCTGGTCAGCCCGCCCCGGAAAATTGACATATTACTAAAAAATAATCAAACAAGAATAAACAAAAACAAGCAAGGTCAAACATCGCCGAACATCGGCAAGATCAACATATCGCCAGACTTCATTGTCTGTGCGCACCTGAAAAGATAATCACCCCAGTGCAACGGCAGTTAATCATTAAACAAGTCAAATCAGTAAGTCAGGGTGACAGTAACGGTATCGCTATAAATGCCAACATCGGCATTCTGCCCGCCTGGCACCCTGCCATACACGGAAATCGATTGAGCAGAGCCTGTACCTGTACCAATCGCCGTATCGGAACCTACAGTATTGCCCCATACGGTACTCCGGCCAGAATCCTTATAAAGAGAATAGCTCAGGGTGCCGCTGATCGAGCCAGTCATCTTGCGGACGGCGGTGCTGGCACCTGAGCCACCGCCAGCATCAAGTCCAACGTTATACGCCGTACCATTGGTGCAAGTAATGCTGACGGCAGCACTATTATCAATCTGGGTATTGGTATAACTGCCAAAAGCCAGCGACGATCCCGTCACAGAACACGCCGATAAAACGGTAGATGACACTGACAGATTGCTATTCGAGGTAGCTGCCAGGCTGCTGGCAGAAATGCACAGACTGACTGCGGGCAAAAACAGGTGGATGGGGCGGATCAGGCGATTACGGGTTACGGCGGACATGATGATTTCCTCAGGCTGGATTATCGGACACTGTTGAAAGCGCAGTTTTCATATTTCTGAATAACAGTGCTTTGATGAAACTTTATGTCCAACCAGCTCTTTGCGGTATCAGGATAAGCCTGAGTTTCGCCTATTGTGGCTCAGGGTTTTCCTGATGCAGGGAATACAATTAATTGTCCTTTTCAACACCACTTTCATCCACAGCTCAGCCCACACCTCACTCATATTTCACTCATATTTTTTTCCCTACTTAGTCAATATGTCAGCAAAATCGTGACCGTATCCAGATACGCTCCAGCCTTAACGTTTTGCTTCGCAGCGATACGCCCATAAATAGAATAATTACGTATCACGGGCGCCACTACACTGAGCAGGTAACCATCATTGATGATGGTCGAACCTGCAGTACCATCGCCCATGATAGTGGTGCGCCCGGAATCACTGTAAAGCTGATACGTCATCTGTGAAACGCCACTGGTCATGATCCGCGATGCGACACTGCCCGTCAGGCCGCCATTGAGCTTGACGTTATAACTGACCAGTAATGACACCAGAGCATTACAGGTCACCGTCAGCGTCCCGGTGATGTCAGAAGGCGTGTTCGACAATGGGTCATAGGTGCTGAAAGTCACTGGCAGCGTGGAGACCGTACAAGTCTGCGCTTGCGTCTGGAGACTGACGCTCAGCAGCAGAATAAAAAGTGTTTTGAAAAAATAGCGCATGGTCATTTACAGGTAAGTGGGCCCACGACAGGGATGGTTTCTTTTTTGGGGACGCTGTCCGCACCAAGCCGGCATGTCGCACCGTTGGTAGTGATGATTTCCAATGTGCCTTCGACTTGCAATTCAGGGAAATAGGTTTCGCCGTCATAGCCGACGATCGCCTTGTTGCCCCCTTTTTTAACTTGTACAGAGCTACCTACGGGGAGAAATTTACCTTCGCTGTCTTGCAGAATGATGCGCACACCCAGCGCTCTGGCAAGCTTGAAATGGACGATGACACCGTTGCGGTTTTGTGGCTTGACGGTATATTCGGAGACGCCGATTTGCACATCCATAGGCAAATCGCGCAGATCAAGAGAAATTTTATTGGCTTCGTAAGAACGCAGATCAGGTATCAGCAACTTGCCGCGCGCATCTGTGCGGCCTACCATGCGGTTTTCGGCAAACACGGCAACATTGCTGATGCCGCTGGCATTCACCACGGCAAAGCTGTCATCAATCCAGTTGGACAAAAACAATGAACTGTCTGCCCACACCAGCGCACCACGCAGATTGGCGCGCTCGCTCGACAGATTGCCAGATTGCGAAACTGCAAGGCTGACACGGGCAGCATTTGCCCGGTAACTGAACTCTGCCAGTCGCTGGGTATAATCACCTTCATTGTCTTGCAACTGCCAGCCTATGTCACCCACCTGTATCGCCGGACGGGAAGCCTGCACAGAAAAATTACGCAAACCTCCGCCCGTGGTGTAGCTGGTGCTGATACTGTCTTTGGTGCCCAGAGCCATCAGCAGACCCACAGTCAGGCCATAACTCTGGTCGGTGCGGTTCTTGAAACCGGTCAGAAAAAAATTGGCACGATTGAAGATAGATTTGAAATACGAGAAGGACAATATGTCGGCATCCAGCTGCCTGATCTCGGGCATGCTTTCTGTACCGGGCAATGTGGTTTTCGCTGATGTGTAAGCCAGGTTCAGCGAACCATATTGCTGGGAATACAAACCCACACTGGCTGTCAGCAAGGAGCGTGGTACGGGTGATCCATACATGGCACCAATGTCACGGTAAAAGCGGTCGGCCTGCATCTTCGATACCGAAAAACTGGCATCGGCAGCCCGTCTTTCAAAACCGAGCAGGTATTGCATGCCCTGCTGGCCTGCATTGCTGCTGCGACTGGCTGCGGCGCTGAGTACACCCCAGTCGCGCACCGTGGTTGCCAGACCCAACCCTGCCTGCAGCAGGCCAGCCGTCGCCTCTGCATGCCCTTCCAGTGTGAGCGTCGGTGACCAGCCATACCGTACTGAACCTGAAGCCACGAGGCTGCCATAATCACTGCTCTGAACACCATAGTTCTTGCGCAAGGAACCCGCTTCAGCAGAATACGACAGCAAACCATCACGCAACAGTTTTTCGCTGGCATAGAAAGAGATATTCCTGAAGGTCTGGCGACCCAGTGCATCTGTCACTGCCAGTGACATGGTGCCGGCACCGGTGGCAATGGGTGGTCGGCGTATTTCAAACGGGCCTGGTGGTACGGTCTCGGATAACTGCCGTATGCCATTGAGGAAAAGATCGACATTCGACGCGACCACGGCTTCCCCCCGCAAGTCCGGTGTAGGGAACGTCACCAGATCAGGCCGCAAACTGAAATCGGTAGAAAGTTGCAAACCACCTATCCGTACCGGTCTGGACCAGTTCAGGCCATTGCTGATGAAGTCACCGGCCCGGTAGCGATGCAAGCTGCCCGGGCTGGAATAAGTATAGGTAGTATCAAGCCGCCGGGAACTGGCCTTGCCTTCATGGGCATAGGCCAGGCCAGTGCTGCTAAGTACGTGCGGGCCATAGAAAGTGCGAGCCTCCGTGAGAGCACTGACACCCCTGCTGCTGCCAGTCTGGGTTGCCAGCACATCGTAATTGAGCAAGGCACCAGGATGTTTATCTGCCAGTGTCAGGGCATCAGCCTCTGCTACCGCAGCCTGCAATTGCGTGGTGCTCAACAGGTCTGGCCGGACCTTGATGTTAATCGTCTGCGCTCCCATGTCCAGTTGCACATCTGCGGCAAAACTGGCCAGGTCTATCAGTTGTTTTGGCGCAGCGTTCAAGCGTATGCCAGCGGCCTGCAATTCCTCCACGCTGGCAAACAGTTTGCCAGCGCGCCGGGTAAATTGCATAACACTTTGCGTTTGACGTCCATTCACACTGACCTCCAGTAACAATATCTCCTCTGCCGGAGCCGCATGCAGTGCTCCAGTCAGACAGAACAGCATGGCACTCCCGGCCGGCAATCTCATGGCAAGACGGTGGTTTCCACTTCGACAGGTCCGGCGTCGGATGTCGCATAAATTTTTACGGGCTGCCCGGCCTTGAGCTCGGCATTGTTTTCAAATTCGTAGCGCCGCCTGGCACCAGCCAATGCATAAGGATTCGCCGCAGCCTTGGGAGATAGCCGCTTTCCATCTGGCAAACCCAGACTGATGTTGAGCAACTTGGCACGCTGTCCGCCAAAATTTTCTACTACGATGGCTTGCTTGCCACCAGCTTCGACACGCCAGTTGATTTTGGGAGATTGTATTTTTTCCGGCTGTATGAACACCGGCATGGAGATGCGGAATTTGAATTTCACTGCAGACTGTTCAGCGTCAGGAATTTCATCTATCAGCAAGCGATAGGCGAGCTCGACATTGCTGGCCAGAGGTTTGCGCGATATCACACGTATGACTTGTGCTGCACCTGGCTCAATCACAAACATGGGGGGGCTGATGAGCAAGGCCTCGCTACTGTTGAGCTGGTCATCATTGTCCAGTTGCGTCCATTCATAAGCACGCACCTGGAGAGAAACAGGATGATCGTCCTTGTTGACGATGCGTATCACCCCGGCGCTGCGGTTCATGCTCAGGTCGAGCACAACGGGAGCTATCTCAAAGTTGGAAGCCTGGGCAGACAAGCTGCCTGCAAAAAACCCTAGGCCTAAAATTAAAACACATGCATATGGAAACATGACGTCTCCTCCATAGCGAGGTTTTACATCAATAGGTCAGGGTAATACTCACTACCTCATTTTGATGAAGGGGTGCAGCTACCTGACCAGCCGGGATACGACCATATACAGGCAGATTTTGCAGATTGCCATCACCGGTAGAGCTTATGGCATGGTTGTCAACGGCGGGTAGCGACTGCTTTCCACGTGTACGGTTCTGGGAAAAAGCATAGTCCAGTGCCGTACTCACGGTGCCCGACATTTGCGTGGCATCGGCTCCATTTCCCAGACTCAGCACATAGGCTGTGCCTTGCGAACAATTGACGCCGATATTACCTGCCTGCTCTACAGGCACGACTTCATGTCTCGCGGAAGAAGTTGCCGAACCATTCACAGTGCAAGTTGGCACAACCACTGCAGATACTGCCAGGCTGGCAGTACGATTTTCTGCCAGCGCTGGTGCAAGTATAGCAAGCATGCTGGCAAATATTGCCAATTTAGTTATCGAATTTAGCAATATTTTATATTTGTTGAAAAAAATACACATATCCTGGTATGAAGTTGAAAACGCCAGATCCTTGAAATGAACAGGTAAAAACATACCGCTTGCCGGTAAATTTTGCATTCACCGTCAAATAAGGATCTATTTTGACAAAAAATTACAAATAATTCTATAATTATTGCTAATATCTAATTAGCAATAAAGCTTTTTTAAGCATCGCATTTGTCTTATTTGCAATTAACACAAAGCAAATTCTCCAAGACATACGCGGATACCGTCATTATCCGTCATCTGCATGCAAAATCGCTCTATTAAACAATATTTTTCCTTCTCAAATCATGCTGGAAGGCAAGCACCTGATGAGCATACCTCTACGTGTTTTACTGGTAGAAGATGTCAGCGAAGATGCCGAACTGATCGTTCGCGAACTCAAACGCGGCGGGTTCGCACCCGACTGGCTGCGGGTAGATAATGCCAGGGCCATGCAAGACGCCTTGAAGCAGGCCAAGTGGGACATCGTCATCTGCGACTATTCCATGCCTGCTTTCAGCGGTCTGAAAGCATTGGAGCTGCTCAAGAGCCTGAAGCTACATATTCCCTTCTTCATCACTTCAGGCACCATAGGCGAGAACACGGCTCTGGAAGTCATGCGCGCTGGTGCGGATGATTTTTTCCTCAAGCAAAATATCACGCGCCTGCCTTTGGCCATAGAAAGAGAGTTACGTGACTCGGCACTGAGACGCAAGAAAATGGCCAGCGAAACTGCCTTGCGCGAAATGCAGGTGCGTTTTCATGCCTTCATGAATAACGCCCCCACTCCCGCCTGGATCAAGGACAAGGACTTGCGCTATGTGTATGTGAATACAGCCCAGGCCAGTTTTTTTGGCATGGCACCCGCAGAGATGATAGGTTGCGATGATTTTGACCTGATGTCGATAGGCGCGGCACAAACCTCACGTCATCATGATGAGCAGGTACTGGCCAGCAGTGCCAGCGTCAGCACGCAGGAAACCATCGCTGACGAAGGCCTGACTGCACGCATACTGAACATCACCCGCTTCCCGCTAGGCATGGATGAGGGCCAGCCCATGGTAGCCGGGCTGGCGATGGACGTGACCGCTGAGGTACACAATCAGGAACACCTGAAAGCTGCCAACCAGCGCTTACAACTGCTATCCGGCAGCATCATCGAAGTCCAGGAAAGGGAGCGCCAGCATCTGGCGCGCGGCCTGCATGACGATGTAGGGCAGTCACTGACTGCCCTGAAGATCATGCTGCAGGCAGCGCAAAAAGCTGATGACGAAGTCCGGCACACCAGGCTGCAGGAAGGTGTGGAACTGGTTGCCAGCATCCTGTCTCAGGTACGCACGCTGTCACTGGAATTGCGCCCGCCCCAGCTGGACAACCTGGGCCTGGTATCTGCATTGCGCTGGTATGTGGAAAGCAAGACTTCCAGTGATGGCCTGCGCGGCTGGTTTGAATACGAAGGCCAGATCAGCAAGCTGCATCCTGATATAGAAAATACCTGCTTCCGAATTGTGCAGGAGGCCATCACCAATATCTTACGGCATGCGCATGCAAGTAATATCTGGGTCAGGCTGGACAAGAATGAAAGCAATCTGATTTTGCGCATACGCGATGATGGCAAGGGCTTTGATGTCGATCAGGCCCGCGAGAACGCCGTGCTGGGTAATAGCTTTGGTTTGCTGAACATGGAAGAACGCGCATTGCTGGTGGGCGGCACGATGGACTTCATTTCATCACCCGGTGCAGGGGTGACCATCGATGTATTGCTCCCCTTCACACCTCACATCAGGGGGCTCACATGATGAATATACGTGTTTTGCTGGCGGACGATCATGCGCTGGTACGCAGTGGCATACATTCACTGCTCAGGACCATGCCGGGCATACAGGTAGTGGCCGAGGCGGCAGATGGAGCCGCAGCCCTGATGGAGGCAGAAACCCATAAGCCGGATCTGGCTATCCTCGATATCGCCATGAAGGGCATGAATGGCATAGAGGCAGTACGCCATTTCCGTGCCCGCTGCCCGGCGGTCAGACTGCTCATGCTGTCGATGTACAGCAGCGAAGAATATGTAATGCAGGCATTGAATGCCGGTGCCAGTGGCTATCTGCTGAAAGACTCGGCAAGCCATGAGCTGGAAAAAGCCATACGCCAGGTCATGCAGGGACAACGCTATCTTGATTCATTCCTGTCGCCACAGGCACTGGAGCAATACATGCGTCGTGTCGCTGAAAAAGGAAGCAACATAGAAATCCTGACACCAAGGCAAAGGCAGATACTGCAACTCATTGCTGAGGGCGACAACACCAAGGAAATTGCCTACCGCCTCAATCTCAGCGGTAAAACGGTGGAAACCCACAGGGCCCAGTTGATGGACCGCCTGGACATCCATGACGTACCCGGTTTGGTGCGTTATGCGATACGCATAGGGCTGACGACGGCAGAAAAATAAGGCCTGCGAGCTTAGCGCGGACGAGCAGATAAGGCACGCATCACATCTGCCAGCCATCACAGCCTTCAGCCAGCATTCAATAGCCCCGGGCCCCAGCACCATCCTTCACTCAGGATGGTGCCTTGTTGGTGACAGTCCAGTACAGGCCGACCTGGGCCACAACATTCATGAAGGCATCGAAATCAACAGGCTTGACGAGGTAACTATTGACGCCGAGTTTATAACTCTCGGTCACATCACTGCATTCTGCTGACGAGGTCAGTATCACCACCGGGATAGACTTGGTCTTGTTGTCTGCCTTCAGGTATTTCAATACCTCTATCCCATCCATCTTGGGCATTTTGACATCCAGCAAAACCAGCTTGGGATTGCCAGTCCTGCGTCTGGTATAAGCGCCGGTACAGAAAAGGAATTCCAATGCCTCGGCACCATCTTTGACCCAGGTCAGCTTATTGCCAAAATTATGCTTTTTGAGAGCACGCATGGTCATTTCTGCGTCGTCTTCACTGTCTTCTACCAATAAAATTTCTGCAGCATCGATATCATCCATTCTGTGCTCCTATTGGTAATGAAAAAAAGAAAGTGGCCCCCTGGTTCAAGCTCGACTCGGCCCAGATACGGCCACCATGCCGCTTCAGGACTCTTTGCACTATCGCCAGACCGACACCCGTACCACTGAATTCGCTACTGTGATGCAGGCGCTGGAACACGCCAAACAGTTTGTCGTAGTATTCCATGTTAAAGCCCACACCATTGTCCTTGACGGCATACACTATCTCGTCACCTTCAATCACACCGCTGATTTGCACTGCCGGCTTCTCAGCCTTGCTGCTGTATTTGATGGCGTTAGATAACAGATTGAGCCAGGCTTGCTTCAACAAGGCGCGGTCAGCCAGGGCAGCAGGCAATTTGTCGAGTATTATTTCCGGCGCATTTTCTGTCTGTTGCAAAGACTCATGAATGGCTTCCCTGACCAGCGCCGTCATGTCCAGGTCAAACTTATGCACGTCTTGTCGTCCGAGACGTGAAAATGCCAGCAGATCATCAATCAGCATACCCATGCGCTGGCTGTTCTTGCGTATGACAGACAGGTAGCGCAGTGCACTGCTATCGAGTTGAGCGGCGTAATCTTCTTCCAGCATGCGGCCAAAGCCATCTATCGCCCGCAAGGGGGCGCGCAAATCGTGAGAAACCGAATAGCTGAAGCTTTCGAGATCGGCAGTGCGCTCAGCGACACGTTGCTCCAGGGTGGCATTGAACCCACTCAAATCCTGATTAAGCCTGGCCAGCTCATGCGTTCTTTCTTCCACCTTCAATTCCAGATCCAGGTTTGACTGATGCAAAGCCAGCTCCAGCTCAGACCTGTGCACATTGAGTTTTTTCAACAGCCAGAATGCATACAGCAGCATCGCAAAGCCTGTCATATTCCCGAGAATGATGATGACGATAGTACTGGCGGTACTTTGCTCTGATTCCTGTTTTCTTTGTAGCAGCAATTGATTTTCAGCACTCCTGAATTGCTGCATCAACTGTATCAGGGACTGGAATTCCAAAGGCGTGCGGCCTTTTGCCAGGGCGGCATTGGCGCCTGTTGCCAATATCTTGCTGGCAGCGTCTATGGTTGGTGCCAGCCTGGCTTCCAGCTCCTGCAATCTGGCATACTGCGCCCGGTTATCCTTGGTCAGTTTCTTCAGCTCATTGAGCCTGAATTGTATATTGCTGACTAGATTATTTAATTCTTGCCGCTCATTTGCGGTCGCTGCAAGCGTCAGGTAAGTAGCCACCTCGTCCGACAGAATCTTGACTTCATAAGTGTGTTCGACCCAGGTATTGCGCGCATCCAGAGCACGCAGGCTGCCATAAGAAACGATCATGGTGGTAGCCAGCACCGTCACAGCCACGCCCAGGAAAACATAGAGATTGGATTCACCTTTGGCCAGCACGTCTTGCTCAGTACGCTCCAGCATCAGCGCAGCGGCAAACATGCTCATGGAAAACCCTGTCATGAAAGCCATGCGGGGAAATCCATACCAGCTATAGGCAAGATCCAGCAACAGCATGTAACCGACCATGCCCAGCACACTGATGGTCAGCATCACGCCTGCGGCGGTACGCGGTTTGATAAAAAAATTATTTTTGCCGCGCAGCAGACCCGCTCCACCAAACAGAAAAGCCACTGCGGTGTTGGGTGCCATGCGGCCGGGATGAGGATTGGCATCGCCATACCATTGATGAATACCATCGAGGTCTATGCCGAGACTGACATTGAAGAGATTTTCTATCAACATCAGGATGGCAATGACAACAATCACGGCACCGATAGCATTACGTGCCAGGGGTGCCTGCTTGGGGAAATAAACCGGCAACAAGAATGCCAGCCCGGCCAGAAAAAAACAAAAAGCCGTATAGAACACCATGACCGTGCTGCTGTAAAACACCTTGACCAGATAAGTGTTCTGGCTAAGCCAGGCTACCATAGTCATCGCGCCTGTCAGCAATAAGCACAGACCAATTAAACCTACCGATTTGAGACGCATCATTTTCCGACTCCCATCAGTTGCCTGTGTGGATGAATACAAATTCATCAGCAAGTTTCACTGCGGTAAATCTAACTATGCTTGCAATTCGGAATACAGATTTTCCCAATCGTTGTGGCTTGATGCAGACGGGGATAAATAGCATTTCAGCAATCTATTGATTGAGAATATCAGAAAACTAATGGTTTTTCAGGAAAATTTTAGCTGCCTGCCGGCAAGTCTCTACTTCAGCCTTTCAATGACTATGTATGTTGCAAACAGTCTGATACGCAGCGCCTGGGCAGCTTGCCTACAATCTCAGTGATCACTTGCCTGTTTTTAAGGCAGCCATGGCAGCACTTATCCACGCCTCATTATTTTCACCAACGATGAGCCGGTCTGGCATGACGCCATTTCCCTGTATCCTGTTACCTTCAGGTGTCGTGAAATATGCTGTCGTCAACTTGGCCGCTGTATCAGGACTGACTCTGCGTATTGTCTGTATGGAACCCAGACCTAAGGTCTTGCGTCCTATCAGCAGGCCGCGACGATGTTCTTTCAAGGCAGCAGCAACGATCTCTGCACCAGATGCCGTTCCTTCATTCACCAGCACCACAACAGGGAGCGTCGCCATTGCTGCTGGCCATTCACCGCTGTAGCTGCCCTCATAGTCGCTCTTGAAGTCACTGCGTTTTGCATAAACTTCTGAGTTAGCTTCCGGCATGCGCCCCCTGGAAGAATAGATGAGTTTTTCATTCTGCAAGAACAAGGCCGCGATCTCTGCCGATGCGGGCAAAATGCCACCAGGCGAGTCGCGCAAATCCAGTATCAGTCCTTTAAGTGCACTCTTGTTCCTGACACTCAGGTCCTTAAAAGCTGCGACTGTATCGACGACTATCTTGCTGGAAAACTCGTTGATGCGAATATAGGCAATGTCCTTTGCCAGCAGGGCTGACTTGGCACCACGCGTATCTGCCTTTTCGCGTATCAAGCTCAGTGAGCGCTCTTCAATTTCTCCATATCGTCTTACTTTCAGGTGTACCGTGCTGCCATGTGGGCCACGCAGTTTTTTCCCCACCTGAGATATATCCATTTCCTCTGTACTCTCATCGTCTATCGCGAGGATATAGTCCTTGATTTTAAGGCCAGCCCGGCTCGCTGGCGAATCGTCAAAGATGCCAATGATATAGGGCAGGCCCGCCCTGGAATGGAGATTGATACCTATCGAAGCATCAACACTATGTTCCCTCGTTTGCAGCTCCTTGAATAACTCAGCATCAATATAAGCCGAGCGGCCATCCAGGCTTTTCAGCATACTGCCATAGCAGGCCTCGAACAATTTTTTGTCATCAACTTCATTCACATAGTCTGCATGTATGAAGCCGTAAATATTGACAAACTTGCGCAGCAATTCTGTAGGAATAGGCTGATTATCTGCATAAGAGCATGGTGCTGCCAGGAACAGGATGGCAGCCAGGCAATTTCTAAAAAAATGGCAGATGTAATGTGATTGTTTCATGCAAGTTCTCTCAATAATTCTGTTTATTTTCTGCCTGGCCAGCAAACGGCAGCCGGGAAAGCATCACATCGTTAGGTGTGCACTGATGACGACGGGCGCGCAGTCATCATCCCACTGTTATTGCACGTATAATGAATCGGTGCTTCCAGGCAAATCGCCATGCAGGGATAATACATCCCGGACACAGGCAAGTATCAGCATAAGGCACGATTATCCATCAACAGCATTACCTGAGTTTCCAGCTATTGCCAAATTTTTAAAAAATCTATCCAGATAAATGACGGTGCCGCTTCACACGAGCAGAAGAAAGTGATTGAGGGCCTGGAAAAAGATATCTGCCGAAAAGCAGGAAGGGAGTAGAAAGAAAAAACCCACCGTTATTGCTAACGATGGGTTTTTAATTTGGTGCCGACTGCCGGAATCGAACTGGCCACCTGATGATTACAAGTCAACTGCTCTACCAAATGAGCTAAGTCGGCGAAACTTTTTTCGTTTTTGCTTCGTTGCCGTTGCATTCCCGAAGACCAAGATTATAGGCTACTTTATTATTTTTAGCGAGGGCTTTTCTGATTTTTTTTCAGATTTTTTTGGTTCTTCTTCAGAAAGCTGCTTTTCTACTGAGGCAGGCGCACTTTTTACCGATGCCAGGCCCAGCACAGGCTTGCTGATTTCTTCGACTTCTGCGACAACTGCTTCGCCTTCTTCAGGCGTTTCGCTGAGATCAACTTCAAATGCCATGCCCTGGCCGTTTTCGCTGGCATACACTGCCAGCACATTTTCTACCGGCACATAGATTTCGCGTGAGACACCGCCAAAGCGGGCTTTGAAGGCAACTGCATCATTATCCATCTTCAGGCTACTGGTCGCGCCAAAACTGATGTTGAGTACAATCTCACCATTCCTGACGAATTCCATAGGCACGCGCGCAGCATGGTTGACCTTGACCGCCATATAGGGGGTAAAGCCATTGTCGGTGCACCATTCATAGATGGCACGCATAAAATAAGGTTTGGTGGATATTTCTTGCATGTGTATACGGTAAATGCGATAGCTGCGATAGATGAAAATGTACTTTAGGTGGTACTTGCGAATACTGTAAAACTTACTCAAGCATAGGCGTAGTGCCCAAAAACAACAAGGCTGATATGCATCAGCCTTGTTATCTTATCCTGAAATTGCCTTGCTTATCTGCGCATGACTTTTTCAGATGGTGTCAGTGCTTCGATATAGGCAGGACGGGAGAATATACGTTCTGCATATTTCATCAAAGGTGCTGCTGTCTTCGACAATTCTATACCGTAGTGATCAAGACGCCACAACAACGGGGCAACGGCCACGTCGAGCATAGAGAACTCATCACCGAGCATGTATTTGTTCTTGACGAACAAAGGTGCCAGCTGGGTCAGGCGGTCGCGGATTTCTGCGCGGGCCTTGTCCTGTACTTTGGCCGACGCGGTGTTCTTGTCGTTTTCCAGAGTGTGGACGTGGATGAACAATTCTTTTTCAAAATTGAACAACATCAAACGGGCGCGGGCGCGTTGCAGCGGGTCTGCCGGCATCAGTTGCGGATGCGGGAAGCGCTCATCGATGTATTCGTTGATGATATTGGATTCATACAATATCAATTCACGTTCAACCAGGATAGGTACCTGACCATAAGGATTCATGGTCGAGATATCTTCAGGCTTGTTAAACAGATCAACATCACGGATTTCAAAATCCATGCCTTTTTCAAACAGGACCAGGCGGCAACGTTGAGAAAATGGGCAGGTTGTACCCGAATAGAGAACCATCATTTTTATAGTTCCTTAGAAACGATCAGGGCGAGGAGCCAGTTTTGCGCACCTCACCCCAGGGATTACACGTCCGTTTACGACGGAGAAAAACGGACGATCTCAAAAAATTCCGGGCTCATGCCGCTAGCAGCACAAGCCAGAAACCTTACATTTATTTTACTTCTTTCCAGTACGATGCGTTCAGACGCCATGCCAGCGTAGCCAGCGTAGCGAGGAACAACAAGACCCAGACGCCCAGACGCTTGCGTGTGCTTTGCGCAGGTTCGCCCATCCATTGCAGATAAGCGACGAGGTCGCCAACCGCATTGTCATACTCTATCTTGTTCAAGGTGCCAGGCGTTACCGTTTCAAAGCCAGCGAACTTGTGAACCTTTTTGGATTCATCATGCGGGTCGCTTTCTTCTACCATCTTGACGGTACGTGTACCTTGCAGTTCCCACAGTACATGTGGCATGCCTACGTTAGGGAACACCATATTGTTCCAGCCGGTAGGACGGGATTCATCCTTGTAGTAAGTACGCAGGTAAGTGTAAATCCAGTCTGCACCTGTGCCGTCGCCAGATGCCTTGGCACGGGCAATCACGGACAAATCAGGAGGCACTGCACCAAACCAGTCCTTGGCATCCTTGGCGGACAAGGTGGTTTTCATCAGGTCGCCGACTTTTTCGCCAGTGAACAACAGGTTTTGCTTGATCTGCTCATCTGTCAAACCGATATCTTTCAAGCGGTTGTAACGCATGGCGGATGCAGAGTGGCAGTTCAGGCAATAGTTGACGAACAGCTTGGCACCGTTTTGCAATGCTGACAAGTCAGTAGAACGATCAGGTGCGTGGTCCAGTGGGAACGTGCCGCTATTCGCCAATACCATTGCAGGAGCAAATGCCAGCACAGCGATCAGTTTTTTAAGTAATTTCATGCTTATTCTTCCTCGCTTTTTCTCAGTGCGCTGCAAATGTTACGCGCTTGGGCACAGGCTTGAATGTACCCATAGCACTCCACCATGGCATCAGCAGGAAGAAGCCGTAGTAAATAATCGCGCAAACCTGGGAGACACGCTCACGAACTGGTGAGGGTGGCTCAACACCGAGGTAACCCAGGGCAACAAAGGCGATACCAAACACGATATACACATATTTGTGCCAGTCAGGACGGTAACGTATGGATTTAACCGGAGAAACATCGAGCCAAGGCAGGAAAGCCAGGATCACGACAGAGCCGCCGAACAATACCACACCCCAGAATTTAGCATCGAGTGCGCCTGGCATCATGCCTGCGATAGCGATCAGAGCAATTGCGGCAATCGCGATCTTCAGCAACTGTGGCAGCTTGGTAGTCAGCCAGATCAGGGCCACATAAGCAGCAGCACCAGCCTGCACCACGAACAGGAACTCGGAAGTAGTTGCACGCAGAATCGAGTAGAAAGGCGTGAAATACCAGGTCGGGGCAATATGTGATGGCGTTTTCAGCGAATCAGCCGGGATAAAGTTATTGTACTCCAAGAAGTAACCACCCATTTCCGGCGCAAAGAACACAACTGCACTGAAAATTGTCAGGAACACAGTCACACCAAAGATATCGTGGAAAGTGTAGTAAGGGTGAGAAGGCACACCATCAACAGGGTGACCATCCGGACCGATGTTGTCCTTGATTTCTATGCCGTCAGGGTTATTCGAACCCACTTCATGCAAGGCAATCAAGTGAGCAACCACCAGACCCAGCAAAACCAGAGGAATGGCGATGACGTGGAAAGAGAAGAAGCGGTTCAGAGTCGCATCAGATACCACATAGTCACCACGGATCCACAAGGACAGATCAGGACCAATGAAAGGGATGGCACCAAACAGGTTAACAATAACCTGAGCACCCCAGTAAGACATCTGGCCCCATGGCAGCAGGTAACCGAAGAAGGCTTCGGCCATCAGGCACAGGAAAATCGCAAAACCGAACAACCAGATCAGCTCACGTGGCTTGCGGTAAGAGCCGTACAGGAAGGCACGGGTCATGTGCAGATAGACCACGATGAAGAATGCCGAAGCGCCGGTCGAGTGCATGTAGCGCACCAGCCAGCCCCACGGCACATCACGCATGATGTATTCAACAGAAGCAAACGCCAGATTCGCATCTGGTTTGTAATGCATGACCAGGAAAATACCGGTAACGATCTGGATAACCAGTACCAGCATCGCCAGGGAACCAAAGATGTACCAGAAGTTGAAGTTCTTTGGGGCGTAATACTTGCCCCATTGATCATTCCACAGCTTGGTCAGCGGGAAACGGGAATCAACCCAGTTCAAGGCCTTGTCCACGACAGGAGCATCTGCCGGAAGTTTTTTCTCAACAAATGCCATGATCAGGCCTCGCCTTTCTCATCTTTACCGATGATGATTTTAGTATCTGATAAAAACATGTGACGAGGCACATCCAGGTTTTGCGGAGCTGGCTTGTTTTTATATACACGGCCAGCCAGATCGAAGGTCGACCCGTGGCATGGGCACAAAAAGCCGCCTTTCCAGTCATCTGGCAGAGATGGCTGAGCACCTTCCTGGAATTTGGAGCTTGGGGAGCAACCCAGGTGCGAGCAAATACCTACTGCAATCAGGATGTCGCTATGTTCTTTGCGTGAGCGGCTTTGCTTGTCGCAGTACTCTGGCATGTCCATGGTGTAAGGCTTTTCCGATTTTGGATCGGCCACCTTGTCTTCAGTCTTGGCCAGACTCGCCATCATTTCTGGTGTGCGCTTCAAAATCCATACTGGCTTACCACGCCATTCAGTGGTTTGCATTTCGCCTGGCTTCAAGGACGAGATGTCCACTTCCACCGGTGCACCTGCAGCCTTGGCACGCTCGGATGGCTGGAAAGTGCTTACCAGCGCACCTGCCGTTGCCAAGCCTGCCACACCGCCCGCCGCGCAAGTGGCGACGAGCAAACCGCGACGGCCGGAATCGACCTGCTTTTCGATACTCATACCAACCCCAATCTGTCAATAATCAAAAACTGATGAAGCAAAACCCAGCTTCTAGCAACCTTAAATTATAAATGACCCGGATATGGTTTTAAAGAAAAAGATATCCGAAACGCCAACTTGCTGGCTTTTTTCAACAATTCAAGCCCGAATGGCATGTGCGGGCTGGCTGAATTTGCACTTTGAGCACAAAATCATAGGTAATAATAAATATTTAAGGCTGGAGAGAAAACAAAATTGACAAAAAACTGCAGGCTTTTCCCCTGCTTTGGGCATTAAAATCTGGATAATTACATTTTGTGCATGCATTTTTGTCGTTTATTCTGCAGCACAATGAGGTATTTATCTGCGCCTCGTCCCCTGTTTATGATTTATTTACCAGTTTCTCACCGGAGAATTTCTATGTCCATGTTGCATGAATTTAAAACCTTTATCAGCCGCGGTAACGTCGTTGATCTGGCTGTCGGCGTCATTATTGGTGCTGCCTTTGGCAAAATCGTTGATTCTCTGGTAGGCGATATTGTCATGCCTGTCATCGGCCGTATCGTTGGTGGACTGGACTTTTCAAATTACTACATACCGCTGAATGGCCAGGGCACGCATCTGGTGCTGGCAGAAGCCAAAAAAGCAGGTGGCGTTATCGCTTATGGTAATTTTGTGACTGTCAGTGTAGGTTTCGTCATCCTGGCGTTTGTGATTTTCCAGATGGTCAAACTCGTCAATGCGCTAAAAAAGGCAGAGCCTGCACCGGAACCGGCGCCAGAAGTCACGCCTGAAGATGTGTTGTTGTTGCGTGAGATCAGGGATGCTTTAAGGAAATGATTGCTGTTGAGGTTGCTATTGAACATAGCACCTCAGACTGAGGTGCTATACATGATTGGCCGCTCCTCTGTAGGAGCGGCTTCAGCCGCGAATGCCGGACAAAACTGCATGACCGATGGAATCAACTGATCGCGGCTAAAGCCGCTCCTACGAAATCAGGTGATTCCCGGATTGCCATAAGCTACGCGCAAAATATATCCCTACCCTTACATATCCCTAACCTCACACCGGATTATCGATATCCACAAAGCTGTGCTGCACTCCGAAAGTGTCAGCAATGAATGCCCCCAGACTCTGCACGCCAAAACGCTCGGTCGCATGATGGCCGCAGGCGATGTAAGCCACACCTGATTCGCGTGCCAGGTGTACTGTCGGTTCAGATATTTCACCACTTAAATAGACCGAGGCACCTGCCGTAATCGCCTGATCCAGCATGTTCTGCGCAGCTCCTGTGCACCAGGCCACCCGGCCCACAGGTGCTGCCGGATCACCGATCAGCAAGGGTTTGCGGCCCAGCTTGAGCTCTATGTGCAAGGCCAGGTCAGCAAGGGTAGCAATGGCTTTGTCTTCCAGAGTCCCCAGCCAGGCCAGATCATTTTCACCAAAGCGCCCATCGGCACTCAGACCCAGGCGACGGGCCAGGCCTATGTTATTGCCCAGCTCTGCATGGTTATCCAGCGGCAGATGGTAGGCGAACAGGGAAATATCATTTTCCAGCAAGAGTTTCAGGCGGCGCTGTTTTTGACCTATTACACGCATGTCTTCGCCGCGCCAGAAATAACCATGATGTACAAGGATGGCATCTGCCTGCAATTCCACGGCTTTTTCCAATAATGCTAAACTGGCAGTCACACCGCTGACTATATGTTTAATGGTGTTGCGCCCTTCCACCTGTACGCCGTTTGGGCAATAATCACGAAAATAATTGACTTGCAATTCTTTTGCCAGGAATTGCGCTAATTCGTCCCGATTCACTGATTTCATACTGATTCTCACTATGCGTCGTCTTTGGTTATTGTTTGCCCAAACTGTCACTGTCGGTCTGGCGCTCTGGTTCATTGTAACCACCTTGAAACCCGACTGGGTAAAAGCTGGCTATAACAGCAGACAAAGCCAGACCCTGAATGCCGGTGCTATCGTCAAGGAAGCGCCTGCCAATAGCGTCCCCGCGCAAAGCTCGTATGGTGCGGCAGCCAAACGGGCCATGCCCTCGGTGGTGAATATTTTCACCTCGAAAGAAGTGCGTCAGCGCCGCAACCCACTGTTGAATGATCCTTTCCTCAGGCGTTTTTTTGGCGACCAGCAAAACCCGCAGGCCGAACGCCTGTCCAGCCTGGGTTCAGGTGTCATCGTCAGTTCAGAAGGGTACATCCTGACGAATAACCATGTGGTGGAAGCTGCTGATGATATTGAAGTGGCCCTCGCGGATGGCCGCAAAGCCAGTGCCAAGATAGTCGGCACTGACCCGGAAACTGACCTGGCTGTCATCAAGATCGATTTGCCGGACTTGCCTGCGATTACCCTGGGCCGCTCCGACACCGCCAGTGTCGGCGATGTCGTGCTCGCCATCGGCAATCCCTTTGGCGTAGGTCAGACGGTGACCATGGGTATCATCTCTGCCCTGGGACGTAATAACCTGACTGACAACGCCTTTGAAAATTTTATCCAGACAGATGCCGCCGTCAACCCAGGCAACTCGGGTGGTGCGCTGGTGGATGTGAATGGTAATCTGCTCGGTGTCAATACCGCGATTTACTCACAGACCGGGGGCTCGGTAGGCATAGGTTTTGCGATACCGGCAAGCACGGTCAAACAAGTCATGGAATCCATCATCACCAATGGCCAGGTAGTGCGCGGCTGGATAGGTGTAGAGCCGCAAGACATCACGCCAGAGCTGGCTGACAGCTTTGGCCTGAAACAAAAATCCGGTGCCATCATCGCTGGCGTGATACGCGGCGGCCCGGCCGACAAGGCAGGCATGAAGCCTGGCGACATCCTGATCGCGATTGAAGGCAAGCCCGTCGGTGACACTACCCAAATGCTGAACCTGGTGGCACAACTGAAGCCAGGCAACAAGGCCAAGGTCACGGTTTTGCGTGACACCAAGGAACCAACACTGGAAATCCTGATAGGCAAACGCCCGTCAGCACGTAAAGAAGAAAACCGGGAATAGAAATCCATGCATTTGATTGACTTGCAAGCTTATTTGTCCGAACTGGGCGACAACAATAACCGCGCCTGGTTCGTCATGAACAAACCGCGCTATGACATTTTGCGGGCGGAATTTTTACAACTGGTGACGGAGCTGATCACCGAGATCAGCAAGTTCGACCCTGCCATCCTGGGGCTGGAACCCAAAAAAGCCTTGTTCCGCATCAACCGCGACGTACGCTTTGCGCATGACAAATCGCCGTACAAGACTACCTTTTCGTCTTCCATCGTCCCTAGCGGGCGCAAGAAGCCCAGCGAAGGTGGTGGGCCCGCTTATTATTTCCAGATGGATGGTACTGGCCGTCTGTTCTATGCGGTTGGTGAATACATGCCCCCATCAGACCGTCTGAAGGCGATACGCAATCACATCGTCGCCGACCCGGATGGTTTTGCTAAGGTCTTGAAGGACAAGAAACTGAAATCGCAGTTTGGTACTTTGCAGGAAGAAGGCAAGCTGCAGCGCCCGCCCAAGGGCTTCGATGCTGACCTGCCGCACATAGAGCAGATCAAGCTGAAGAACTTCATGGTGTGGACTGAATGCCCGCTCAAGGGCATGGATACTGATGAGCTGAAAACTACTTTGCTGACAGCTTACCGTAGCGCGATGCCACTGGTAAGCTGGCTCAGGTCAGCTCCCGTTTGATTCGCTAGATCCCGAGGTTTCTTCAGGCGCCTGGGTTACCCTCACAAACATGGGGGCGATCAGCAAACCCAACTCATACAAGATGCACATGGGCACAGCCAATGAGAATTGGCTGACAATGTCCGGTGGCGTAACGATAGCGGCGATGACGAAAGCGCCGACGATGACATAAGGGCGTATGGCCTTGAGTTTATCCAGCGGCACCAGGCCCATGCGTACCAGCACAACCACGATCACCGGCACTTCAAAAGTCACGCCAAAGGCGAGACACATGGACATGATGAAGTCCAGATAATTTTCTATATCCGGTGAGACGTTGATGGATGCAGGAGCAAATTCATTGATGAATTTGAAGACGCGGCCAAATACCAGAAAATAACAAAACGCTACGCCGCTCAAAAATAGTACTGATGAAGAAATCACCAATGGAGCGACCAGACGTTTTTCATGCGTGTACAGGCCAGGTGCAACAAAAGCCCACACCTGATACAAAATCCAGGGCAGGGCCAGCATGAATGCCAGCAACAAGGTCACCTTCATCGGCACCAGAAAAGGTGAGATAACGCCAGTCGCAATCATTTTTGAACCGGCAGGCAAAGAGGCCAGCATGGGTTGCGCGAGAAAATCGTAAATAGCCGAAGGCCCCGGCCATAACATCAAAGCACCGCAGGCGATGACCAGGCCATACATGGACTTGACCAGCCTGTCACGCAACTCAACCAGATGCGAGATAAAACTTTCTTCAGGAGCCTGTTCCGTGTGATCGCTCATGCGAATACCGCCAGATTATAAAAACGCAAAGACATAAGCGAAAATTAAAAGAAGCTGCCGCCAGATCGGGGATAGGCACGATGACGCGCCATTCTTGCCGATCCAGAGATAATATGCTGGCGCTGGCCGTGGCGGTTTTTATACCAGGCAGGCAGTGCCGAAGTGCGCGCGAGTTTTTTTCGGCGGAAGTTTTTTGCCTTGACCGCCAGTTGCTCAGGCGTGGCCGTATGCAACAAGGCGGTATCAGTTTCCTGACCCAGATTGCGCAATTCCTGCTCAGTCTCGGACCAGGTCTTGTGTATCGATTGCTCTACATTCTGCGCCGCATCGTGCACATCTTTATGCATCTTGCGCAATTCTTCCAGCTCAATTTCGCGGCTGACTTCAGATTTGACGTCATTGATGTAACGCTGCGCACGTCCCAGCAAGGTACCGGCCATTCTTGCCACCTTGGGCAATTTTTCAGGGCCAATCACGATCAAAGCAACCACACCTATCAAGGCGAGTTTGCTGATTCCCAGGTCTATCATGGGTAAAACCTACATAAAAAATCCAGATTACCGGTAAAGAATGCAATCACAGTTTGGATTTTTCTTTGGCTTCTACATCTATCGTGCTTTTGTCGGCAACTTGCTGAGATCCTGCAGCAGCCTTGTCTTCTTCACCCTTGAGGCCATCTTTGAAACCCTTAACGGCTTTACCCAGATCAGGGCCGATATTGGCGATCTTTTTTGTACCAAACACAACAACAACGATAGCCAGCACCACCAGCCAATGCCAAATACTGAATGAACCCATGATGTACTCCTTATGAGAGTCTTGCTCTCGAAAAATATGAATAGAAACCCGCGATTATCAAACCCAGCCATATCACAGTGTCAGCTCAGCGTCTGTTCACTGTCGGTCATCTGGTAGATCAGCGTTGTCCTCGCCAAGGCTTGGGGCCACCTATCACATGCATATGCAGATGATACACCTCTTGCCCACCATCCGGTCCGGTGTTGATGAGGGTTTTGTAACCGCCCGTTAAGCTGCCATCAGCCTCTTGCACCGGTGCACATCCTTGCTCCTGTGCCAATTTTGGCGCCAAAGCAAGCATTTTTCCCAACAAAACCGAATGCTCAGCTTGCACTGAAGACAAGGTATCGATATGTACTTTGGGGATAATCAACAGGTGCACAGGGGCAGCCGGGTTGATATCTTTAAAGGCCAGCAATTCTTCATCTTCATAGACACTGGCGGATGGAATTTGTTTTGCGGCAATCTTACAAAAAATACAGTTATCCACGTTTTATCCGTTCTTTTCAACAAGACGCATGATGTCAAATGATGGCTTCACGCATCCTTGCGTGCTGCCTTTTCTTCAATACCAGAAATACCTTCGCGCCTTGCCAGCTCGTCCAGCACCTGCTGAGGGCTGAGATCATACTGCGCTAACATGACAAGCGAATGAAACCACAGGTCAGCACACTCATATAAAAGCTTGGACGCATCACCAGACACGCGTGCATCCTTGGCGGCCATGACAGTTTCTGTTGCTTCTTCGCCTATCTTTTTCAAGATGGCATCGTCACCCTTGGAAAACAGGCGGGCGACATAGGACTTGTCCGGGTCACCACCATTCACCAGTTTACGGCTTTCTATGATCTCTGCCAGACGCTGTAAAGTCTGTATTTGTGTATTACTCATTTGTAGATGCTTTCCGGATCTTTCAAGACCGGATCAACTGCCTGCCAGTCACCATCATTGAGACTACCTTCAAATTTCTGGAAGAAACAGGAATGGCGGCCAGTGTGGCAGGCGATGCTGTCAATCTGTTCTATCTTCAGCAAGACCACATCTTCGTCGCAATCAATGCGGATTTCTTTGACCTTCTGGATATGACCCGACTCTTCGCCTTTGTGCCAGAGCTTCTTGCGTGAACGACTCCAGTAAACCGCCTCACCCAGCTCTACGGTTTTAGAGAGGGCATCGCGGTTCATCCAGGCAAACATCAGAATATCGTTGCTGCTGGCCTCTTGTGCAATGACAGGTACCAGGCCGTTTTCATCCCATTTGACCTTGTTCAACCATTTTGCCGCGCTCATGACAACCTCATCGGTATATGTTGTGCAGCCATAAATTGCTTGGCCTCGCCTACTGTATGTTGTCCGTAATGGAAGATGCTGGCAGCCAGTACCGCATCTGCCCCACCTACCTTGATGCCATCCGCCAGGTCTTGCAAACCACCAACGCCACCTGAGGCGATGACGGGTATGGATACTGCGTCCGACACTGCACGGGTCAGGCCCAGATCAAAACCGGAACGCGTGCCATCCTTATCCATGCTGGTCAGCAGGATTTCCCCTGCACCGAGTTTGGCCATATGCTGCGCCCATTCAACCGCATCCAGGCCCGTGGCATTGCGGCCACCGTGGGTGAATACTTCCCACTTGCCTGGCCCTACGTTCTTGGCATCAATCGCGACGACTATGCATTGCGAACCATATTTATGCGCAGCATCCGCCACCAATTGCGGATTGGTCACGGCAGAAGTATTGATGCCCACTTTGTCCGCACCGGCATTCAGTAAACGGCGTACATCAGCCACCGTGCGCACTCCGCCACCGACAGTCAGCGGAATGAATACTTGCGAAGCCACAGCTTCGATAATCGGCAAGATCAGGTCGCGGCCATCGGAAGACGCAGTGATATCGAGAAAAGTAATTTCATCTGCGCCCTGCCCGTCATAGCGGCGGGCGATTTCTACCGGATCACCGGCATCGCGCAGTTCCTGGAAATTAATGCCCTTGACGACACGACCAGCGGTCACGTCCAGACAAGGGATAATACGTTTGGCTAAGCTCATTCAGTTTCTTCTTCATCATCGAATTCACCGCTGAGTTCATCGGCACGGTCTTGTGCCGATGACAGGTCCAGCGTGCCTTCGTAAATCGAACGGCCACAGATGACACCTTCTATACCCTCGTCCTGCACAACGCAAAGTGCTTCAACATCGGCCAGCACATGGACGCCGCCAGAAGCAATAACGGGGATGCTGACGGCTTGCGCCAGCTTGACGGTAGCTTCAATATTCACGCCGCCCATCATGCCGTCGCGGCCTATGTCGGTATAGACGATGGCCTCGACGCCATAGCCCTCAAATTTTTGGGCGAGGTCGATAACTTCATGGCCAGACAATTTGCTCCAGCCATCGGTCGCTACCTTGCCATCCTTGGCATCTATGCCAACGATAATCTGGCCGGGAAAGGCGCTGCAGGCATCTGCCAGGAACCCGGGGTTTTTGACCGCAGCCGTACCGATGATGATGTAGGACAGGCCATCGTCAAGATAGCGTTCTATGGTATCGAGATCACGGATACCGCCACCGAGTTGCACCGGGATTTCTTCGGTATCGGTTTCTTCTGCGTAGTCACGCACCGCTTGTATGATGGCTTTGACCGCCGCCTCGTTCTTGGGCTTGCCGGCAAAAGCACCGTTCAAATCCACCAGATGCAGACGACGAGCGCCCTGACGCAGCCAATGGCGCGCCATTTCGGCTGGGTCTTCAGAAAATACGGTGGCCTGGTCCATGTCGCCTTGTTTAAGGCGTACGCAGTGGCCATCTTTCAGGTCTATAGCAGGAATGAGCAGCATGATATGAAAAAAAGTAGGAACGTCAATGTGGCAATAAGAAAAGACAACACCAGTTAAAAATCAGTGTAAAAAATTTACCTCAAATACCTGGTTCGCAAGCTTACGGTTTCCAGTGTACAAAATTCTTATACAGTTGCAAGCCAGCCGTTGCGCTCTTTTCAGGGTGGAACTGGGTGGCGAAAATATTGTCACGCGCTACGGCACAGGGAAACGGGCTGCCGTAATCCGTCATGCCGACTGCATGTTGCACATTTGCAGGCTGAGCATAGTAGCTGTGAACAAAATAAAAATAGGCATCATCAGCAATATCTTGCCATAGAGCATGTGACTGCGATTGCTGTACGCGGTTCCAGCCCATTTGTGGCACTTTGTAACGCGAGCCATCTGCCTGCAATTGTCCGTCCAGTTCAAACCGCACTACCTTGCCGGGCAAGAGCCCGAGGCCAGGCGTGTCGCCTTCTTCACTGACATCGAACAGCATTTGCTCACCGACGCACACACCAAACAGGGGCTTGCTGCGGGCGGCTTCCAGCAAGGCATCTTGCAGGCCTGATTCACGCAGGCAGCTCATGCAATCCGGCATGGCGCCCTGACCTGGCAAAACGATACGATCGGCGCTGCGGATATCGGCAACTTCACCCGAGATCAGCACATTCGCCTCTGGGGCAACGGCACGCAGAGCTTGCGCTACCGAGCGCAAATTACCCATGCCGTAATCTACTACTACAATTTTATTCATAATGAATCACCAGCAAGCTGGTATCTCGTGTCTGCGATTTGTATCTGTATCGGTATTTGCATTACGATCAAAGGCTGCCTTTGGTCGAGGGTATGGTTCCTGCCGCACGCGCATCAAGCTCCGTCGCCATACGCAGGGCGCGGCCAAAGGCTTTGAACACCGTTTCGCATTGATGATGAGAATTGTCGCCGCGCAAGTTGTCGATATGCAAGCTGACTAAAGCATGGTTGACGAAACCCTGGAAAAACTCACGGGTCAGATCGACATCAAAATTGCCTATCATGGCGCGGGTAAAGGGAATATGGTATTCCAGGCCTGGGCGGCCAGAAAAGTCGATGACCACGCGTGACAAGGCCTCATCCAGCGGCACATACGCATGACCATAACGGCGTATGCCTTTTTTATCACCAATTGCCTTGGCAAATGCCTGGCCCAGGGTAATACCAACGTCTTCTACCGTGTGGTGGGCATCAATATGCAAGTCGCCTACGGCTTCTATGTCCAGATCAATCAGGCCATGACGGGCAATCTGATCCAGCATATGATCCAGAAAAGGGACGCCGGTATTGAGTTTTTGCTGGCCTGTGCCATCAAGATTAATGGCAACACGGATTTGTGTTTCATTGGTATTGCGGGTAACCGCCGCAATGCGTTCTATGGGCTTATTCATTTTGATGATAAAGATGCTGCCAGGGCAGCAAGAAAAAGAGCATTCTCTTCACGGGTGCTGACTGTGATACGCAGGCAGTTACCCAGCAGATTATGCATTTTACCTACATTTTTGACTAAAATTTTTTGTTCGCGTAATTTCACAAAGACTTGTTCGGCATTCGCAACACGTATCAACACAAAATTGGCAGCCGAAGGAAAGACTTGCACCTCTGGCAAGCTTGCCAAAACGGCCATTAATTCTGTGCGTTGCTGGCGCAATTCTGCTGCCTGCGCGTCCAGTATTTCTACTCTTGCCAAGACAAATTCTGCCGCTGCCTGCGTCAATACATTGATGTTGTAAGGCGGACGCACTTTTTCAAATTCATGCATGAGGGCATTATTACCAGCCATATAACCGAGACGTATGCCTGCCAGGCCCAGCTTGGAGACGGTGCGCATGACGATCAGATTATCAAACTCTGCCAGGCGTGACATGAAGCTGGCCTGGGCAAACGGTTGATAAGCTTCATCGACGATAACGATGCCATTTTCACCAACTGCCTGCAAAATGGCGACCATGTCGTCAGCATCGTAAAGCGTGCCCGTGGGATTATTGGGGTAAGCCAGATAAGTGATGGCAGGTTGATGTTCGGCAATAGCGGCCAGCATGGCTGCCTTGTTCAGCGTAAAATCCGGATTCAGATCTACGCCTACAAATTCCAATCCGGCAAACAGGGCCGACATGGCATACATGACAAAGCCGGGCACAGGCGCCAGCACCTTGGCACCTGGCTTTGCGCAGGCGGTGGACACCATGCTGATGAGTTCATCCGAGCCATTGCCGAGGACGATGTCATGACCAGCAGGTACACCGAGTTTGTCGGCGATCAATTGCTTGAGGCTGGCATAGGCTGGTTGTGGATAACGGTTCAGTGCTACGCCTGCCAGATGCTTGGCCAGTTCCTGCTGCATATCGGGCGGCAGCAGGTAAGGGTTTTCCATCGCATCCAGCTTCAGGAAACCGCTGGCGTCCGGCACGTGATAAGCGGACAGGCTGGCGATTTCAGGACGTATCAGTTTGGTGATGCTCAATTCTTTGCTCCATGTTCAGGGCTTACATCGAAAATCGCGCAGACTACCGCTCAACACCGTTCAACACAAATCAGGCAGGAAGTGCTTCCGTGTCGATTGAGGCCAGGCGATTTTCTATCATTGCGCAATAGTCGGGATTTAATTCAAATCCGACAAAATCACGCCCGCAACGTTTGGCAGCTACGGCGGTGGTGCCACTGCCCATGAAGGGATCGAGTACAACACCGCCGGGTGGGCAGGAAGCCTTGATCATGCGCTCGATGATTTCGAGCGGTTTTTGGGTAGGATGTTCTTCACGTTCGGCATGCTCTCTGTGCAGGCGCGAGACGCTCCAGACATCCTTGGGATTGAATCCCATTTCCAGCCACTTCGCACCCTCAAAAATCTTGCGGCTGCGGGCTTTCTTGGTGGCTGCATCGTACGGGATGCGTATGGCATCCAGGTCAAAATAATAATCTTTGGCTTTGACAAAAAAGCCTATGGTGTCATGTACCGATGAATATTTTCTTACCGTGCCCCCCATCGACGGCACACGCCTGTCCCAGATGATTTCATTCATCATGCTCATACGCTGCTTGAGCATGACAAAGACTTCAGGCGAATAACGCCAGGTCAGGAAGATATACAGGCTGCCATTGGCTTTCAGCTTGGGCAGGGCCAGATCTATCCACTGCGCCATCCATTCCAGATAGGCAGCAGATTCCATCTTGTCTGACTCGTTGCCATAATCCTTGCCCAGACCATACGGTGGATCAGCCAGCAATAAGTCTATGCTGCCATCAGGCAGACGCGCCAGACCTTGCAGCGCATCTTCACAAAAAACCTGGTTACGCCATTCGGCCATCATATGCAGGTATAGGTATTCATGGCAGCCAGCAATTTTACTTTCATGACTTGAGCCGCAATTCTGCACTGCGCGCGTGAGCCTGCAAGCCTTCGCCATAGGCCAGTTCAGCAGCTACTTTACCGAGGGTTTGTGCGCCCTGTTCACTGACAAAAATCATCGATGAACGTTTTTGGAAATCGTAGACACCCAGCGGTGATGAGAAACGTGCCGTGCGTGACGTTGGCAAGACATGGTTGGGACCAGCGCAATAATCACCCAGGGATTCGGACGAATAACGACCGAGGAACATGGCACCGGCATGACGTATCTTGTCAGCCCATTGCTGAGGGTTTTCTGCAGAAATTTCCAAATGTTCAGCCGCGATGCTGTTGGCAATTTCGCAGGCTTCATCCATATCGCGCACCTTGATCAGTGCACCGCGATTGGCCAGAGAAGTGCGTATCACTTCATGTCTGGGCATGTCAGGCAGCAGTTTGATGATGCTGGCTTGCACGGCTTCGATATAGGCTTCATCCGGACACAATAAAATGGATTGCGCCAGCTCATCATGTTCAGCCTGTGAAAACAAATCCATGGCAACCCAGTCAGGGTCTGTCGTGCCATCGCACAAGACCAGAATCTCGGATGGACCGGCAATCATGTCTATGCCAACCACGCCAAACACACGGCGCTTGGCGGCGGCCACATAGGCATTGCCCGGGCCTACGATTTTATCGACAGCAGGTATGCTTGCTGTGCCATAGGCCAAAGCGCCTACAGCCTGGGCACCACCTATCGTAAACACGCGGTCAACACCGGAGATGGCTGCAGCTGCCAAGACCAGGGGATTTTTTACGCCGTCTGGCGTAGGCACCACCATGATGATTTCTTTGACACCTGCCACCTTGGCCGGTATCGCATTCATCAATACTGACGATGGATAAGCTGCCTTGCCGCCGGGTACGTAGATACCAACGCGATCCAGGGGCGTGACTTTTTGGCCAAGCACGGTGCCATCAGCTTCGGTATAGCTAAAACCGGCAGAGCCACATTCTGTCTTTTGAATTTCGTGATAGGCGCGCACGCGTGCTGCTGCAGTTTCCAGCGCAGTGCGGCGCTCGACATTCAATGAAGCCAGTGCAGCCTGCATTTCTTCCTGCGTCAACTCCAGCGCGGCAACGCTGCTAGCGCTCAGGCGGTCAAAACGATTGGTCGCTTCCAGCACGGCAGTGTCGCCGCTGGTTTTGACACTGGCCAGAATTTGCGCAGCGGCGCGGTCTATCGCTTCATCTTCACTCGCTTCAAAAGCCAGCAGTGAACTCAGTTTCCTGGAAAAATCTGCATCTGTCGTATCAAGCCGGGTAATCAGGGATGCCATGCTGTTCTCTTGGTCAATTATGCATTTGCCTTGGAGGCACGATCAAATGCTTCCAATATGGGTTGCAAGCGTTCACGCTTCAATTTCAGTGCTGCCTGGTTAACTACCAAGCGCGAAGAAATTTCCATGATGTGTTCAACCTCAACCAGATTATTCGCACGCAGGGTGCTGCCGGTACTGACCAGATCGACGATTGCATCTGACAAACCGACCAGTGGTGCCAGCTCCATCGAGCCATACAGCTTGATCAGATCAACGTGCACACCCTTGGCAGCAAAATGCTGGCGCGCAGTTTCTGTATATTTGGTCGCAACCCGCAGTCGTGCGCCCTGGCGTACGGCGTTTTCATAATCAAAACCCACCGACACCGCAACTGACATGCGGCATTTGGCAATATTCAGATCGATAGGCTGGTACAGGCCAGCACCGCCATGCTCATGCAAGACATCCTTGCCTGCCACACCAAAATCAGCAGCACCATATTGCACATAAGTAGGTACGTCAGACGCGCGCACGATGATGACGCGCACATCAGGATCATTGGTCGCCAAAATCAGCTTACGCGATTTCTCTGGATCTTCAGTGACGCGTATGCCTGCTGCTTCCAGCAAGGGCAGGGTTTCTTCAAAGATGCGGCCCTTGGACAAGGCTAGTGTCAATTGTGGAGTGGTGGCTGAAGACATTTATTTGACTCGCTGTATCTGTGCACCAACTGCTGAGAGTTTGACTTCCATGCGGTCATAGCCACGGTCCAGATGGTAGATACGGTCTATCAGGGTTTCACCCTCGGCCACCATGGCGGCAATCACCAGCGAGGCAGATGCGCGCAAGTCCGTTGCCATGACAGGCGCGCCTATGAGTTTATCAACACCATTGACGATGGCAGTGTGGCCGTCGATTTCTATTTTTGCACCCAGGCGGTTCATTTCCTGCACATGCATGAAACGGTTTTCGAATATCGTTTCTGTGACACGGCTTGTACCTTGCGCGATACAGTTCAGCGCCATGAATTGTGCCTGCATGTCGGTCGGGAAACCTGGATATTCAGTAGTACGGAAACCGACAGCTTTGGGACGGCTGCTCATTTGCGCGCGTATCCAGTCAGGGCCTGTCGTCAGTATCACACCGGCGTCACGCAATTTATCAAGCGCGACATCAAGGATGTCGCTGCGTGTGTTTTTCAAAGTGATGTCACCACCGGTAGCAGCTACTGCGCACAGGAAGGTTGCAGTTTCTATGCGGTCTGCGATGACGGTATGTGTCGCGCCGTGCAGGCTCTCTACACCCTGTATCACCAGGCGGTCTGTGCCTATGCCTTCTATCTTCGCACCCATGGCCACCAGCAAGTTGGCCAGGTCAGTGACTTCTGGTTCGCGTGCAGCATTTTCCAGTACGGTTTCGCCTTCGGCCAGCGTTGCTGCCATCAACAGGTTTTCTGTTCCTGTCACGGTAATCATGTCGGTGACTATGCGTGTGCCTTTGAGTTTCTTGGCCTTGGCATGGATATAGCCTGCTTCAATATTGATCTCGGCACCCATGGCCTGCAAGCCCTTGATGTGCTGATCCACAGGGCGGGAACCAATCGCACAACCACCTGGCAGCGATACCTTGGCTTCACCAAAACGTGCCAGCAAGGGGCCGAGCACGAGTATCGATGCGCGCATGGTTTTCACCAGGTCATACGGAGCTTCAAGCTTGTCTATGGCTGCGCCATTGAGTACGGTCACCCCGTTTTCCTGAGTGACTTGCAGACCCATCTGACGCAGCAATTTGAGCATGGTGCTGACATCTTGCAGCGACGGCACATTGTGCAATTCGACGTTACCGGAAGTCAGCAAGCCGGCACACAGGATAGGCAGTGCAGCATTTTTTGCACCGGAAATCGTGATGTCACCATTCAGGCGATTGCCGCCCGTGATCAATAATTTATCCATTATGCAGCGTACTCTTCTGGCGTCAGGGTTTTCATGGAAAGCGCATGTATTTCTTCACGCATGCGATCACCGAGAACGGCATAGACAATCTGGTGACGCTGTATCGGACGCTTGCCAGCGAAGGCAGCAGAAACGATCACGGCATTAAAGTGCTGGCCGTCGCCTTCGACTTCCAGGTGTGTACATTCCAGACCGGCTGCAATGTAATTTTTAATTTGTTCGGGCGTAGGAAACACGGCTAACTCTCTTGATCAAAATGGTGAAGCAATTGTTGTACTTAATATCTTATTCTGTGGCGTACTCAGTGTCTCACTCAGTGCCTTAATTTATATCCACGTTTCAACATCTGGATGGCAATCGTCGCCAGCAATAATGAGAAAACTGTAACGATCATCAGGCTATGCAGAGGATCAACGTCGGACTTGCCGAAGAAACCAAAACGGAAGCCATCTATCATGTAGAAAAACGGATTGAAACGCGAAATACTTTGCCAGATGCCGGGCAGGGAATGAATGGAATAAAACACACCCGACAGGAAAGTCGCAGGCATGATCAAAAAGTTTTGGAAAGCCGCGAGCTGGTCAAATTTCTCTGCCCAGATACCGGCAATCAAACCCATGGTACCCAGCATGGCAGCACCAAGGAAAGCGAAAATCGCTATCCACCATGGCGCAACGAAATGCAGGTCAGCAAACCAGGCAGTGACGATAAACACACCGGCACCGACAGCAACACCACGCAAAATCGCCGCTAGTACATAGGCACTGAAAATTTCCCAGTGTGACAGTGGTGGCAAGAGGATGAACACCAGGTTACCCGTAATCTTGGACTGAATCAGCGAAGAAGATGAATTCGCAAACGCATTTTGCAAGACACTCATCATGACCAGACCAGGCACCAGAAAGGCCGTGTATTTAACGCCAGGATAAACCTGTACATGATCTTCCAGCACATGGCCAAAAATCAGCAAATACAGGATGGCCGTCATGATGGGCGCAGTGATGGTTTGTGTCGCCACTTTCCAGAAGCGCAAAACTTCTTTGTAAAACAGGGTATTAAAACCGGTCAAGCTGCTCATTTGCTGCCCTCCATAATTTGCAGGAAGACATCTTCCAGATCAGCTTGCAATAAATGCATATCTTCGATGACACAACCATCAGCACGGAAAGCAGCCAGCATGCCTTCGACCTGGTTGTAGTCAGTTACGCGCAGGGCAAACTGGCGTGGGTCTGACGGGGTTTCATGGGTAATTACCTTATCACGCAAGCTGGCAGGCAAAGTCACTACACCACTGGCTGCCAGGGTGATGCGCAATTGTGAACCCGAGATGCGCTTGATCAGATTGGCGGTGCTATCCAGCGCCACGACCTTGCCCAGTTTCAGCATGGCGATGCGGTTACACAAGGCTTGTGCTTCTTCGAGGTAATGTGTGGTCAGGACGACAGTATGGCCTTCGCGGTTCAGGCGGGCGATGAATTGCCACAGGGTCTGGCGCAGTTCCACATCGACGCCGGCCGTCGGCTCATCGAGAACGATGACAGGTGGTTTGTGTACCAGCGCTTGCGCCACCAGTACCCGGCGCTTCATGCCGCCTGACAGCGCGCGCATATTGACGTCGGCCTTATTGGTCAGATCGAGGTTTTCCATGACCTCGTCTATCCATTTGTCATTGTTCTTCAGGCCAAAATAGCCAGACTGCATGCGCAGGGTTTCACGCACGGTGAAGAAAGGGTCGAATACCAGCTCTTGCGGCACCACGCCCAACTTCTTGCGGGCATTGCGGTAGTCCGTGACCACATCATGACCTTGCACGGTGATGTTACCGGCATCAGCGCGATTGAGTCCTGCCAGTATGGAAATCAAAGTAGTCTTGCCAGCACCATTTGGCCCCAGCAAACCGAAAAACTCACCCTCTTCTATCGTAAGGGAGACACCGCCCAGCGCCTGTAGCGACTGGTAGCGTTTTTGTATATTGCTAATTTGTATGGCTGCCATCTGGCGTGTTTGCACTAAGTGCTCATCAGGGAATTAAGAACCGGAAAACCCGGTTTCTTGTCACTAGTTCACTATTACAGTCCACTAGAGTGACGAAACCTTTGATTATAGGGGATTTTCGGGATTTGATTTGAAATGGCATGCCTGCTTTACTGCTGAACATGCCTTTTCAAGGGAGAAACAACTCAGGATGCGATCAATGTCGCTCTGGTGTATGAAGCTGGAATTGCTCGTTGAGACCGTATAGTGCCAATAAACTCAGCAAGCTGGCAGAATAACCACTGAACTGTAGCTGCACGCCTTTCTCAATAGCCTGACGTTGCCAGGCTATCATGACCGCCACAGCGCTGGAGTCAATTTTAGTCAGCGCCGACAAGTCGAACGCTGACTGACCTGCAGCTATGGCAGACAAGCCAGCTGCAACAACTGCATTGGCATTATCATGGCTAAGCTCACCTGTTACTGTATACACAATACGTTCCCGGATTTATTTTGCGTCTTATTGTTGCGTCTTACTATTACGTCTTATTATTGCTTTTTATTTTCCGTTTTTGGCCGCACTCGCAGCTGCCAGTTTTTTATTCTTTTCAGACAGAGTCTGGATCAGACCATCAATGCCGGATTTACTGATTTCAGCAGCGAAACTGCCTTTATAGGTTTCCACCAGCCAGGCACCGAGTACATTGATATCAAAAATCTTCCAGCCAGCTGGCAATTTTTCGAGGCGATAGTTCAAGACAATTGGTTCACCGCGTGACTGTATAACCTGGGTACGTACCTCAACTTCAGTATCAGCTGCATCAGCACGCATAGGCTTGAATTCGACACGTTGATCCTTGATCTGAGAAATCGCGCCAGAATAAGTGAATACCAGCAAAGTGCGGAATTCATTGGTCAGTTGTTTTTGCTGAGCTGGCGTCGCGTCTTTCCAGCTTTTACCGGCCGCCAGGGAAGTCATGCGGGGAAAGTCTATGTATGGCAGGATTTTGCTTTCCACCATGTCATACACTTTCTTTTGATTCCCGGCCTGGATATCCTTGTCATTTTTTGCCGTATCCAGGATTTCCTGGCTCAGGCGTTTGACCAGGGCATCAGGTCCTTCCTGTGCTTGCGCTGCGCCGCTGGCCAGGCCAGTGATGAGTAAGCTGGCAAATACCAGATTAAAAAATTTTGTCAGAGTTCGTTTCATTTTATTATTCCTGTTCCTGATTTTGCGGCAAATGCCGCACATGAGCAGTTAACTTGTCAGCAGCCTCGGCGGTTGACTTAGTTCACTACACCTACACCAATTCTTACATTTGTAGGACTTACGCAAAACCGCCCCAGCTGCGTTGCAGCTCCTAGCCGTACTAAAGTACTGTCTTCGTCGCTGACGCCTTGCTGGGACAATTTTGCGTAAGTCCTGATCTGCAAATAGCGCTCAAACAATAATCAGTCTGCATCATCCGCATTAACCTGCCCTGCCCGGCGCTGCAAATAGGCGTCACGGAAGAAGACATATTTATCAAGTGCCGCTTCTTCCAGCAGGCTACCGGCATCCAGTACCGATGCACGCTTATCGACCAAACGCACCACCGAACCTATGTTCTTGATATACATCGGCCGCTTGTAGTACCACAAATCCCCGCGCATATCGACAGGCGTCGCCAGTGCATCACGTACGGTCGATGGCCCCAATACCGGCAAGACCAGATAAGGGCCGGACTTGACACCCCAGCGCCCCAGGGTCTGCCCAAAATCTTCATTATGCTTGGGCATACCAGCCGCTGAACCTATGTCGATCAGACCACCTATACCTATGGTGGTATTGACGGCAAACCGCATGACGTCGGTGACACCATCATTGACACGTCCTTGCAGCAAATTGTTCACTGCATTCCAGACGTCACCAATATTGCTGAAAAAATTGCCAATCCCAGTCTGTACAAAACTTGGCGTAGCAGCACGGTAAGCCTGCGCCACCGGTTTGACGACCGCCGTATCAACAGTGTCGTTAAAGCTGAACATGGCACGGTTGAAACCTTCCAGCGGATCACGCGGGTTCTTACCTATATTGGTCTTGGTGCTCAATACATCAAGGGTCTGGTCAGCCTTATCCTTGATTTTCTCTACCGAAACTGTGCTGCAACCGGTCAGCAATACACTGGCCATCAACAGCAACATGGCTAACATCCTGCTGCTTGCAGGAAACTTATTTGTTCTTGTCATTTTTCTCTTCCGTATTACCGTCTGCTGCTTTGCTGAACAGGAACTGACTGATCAGGCTTTCGAGCACGATGGCATCTTGGGTAAATGTAATTCTGTCACCTGCAGCCAGCAATTTTTCATCGCTGCCTGCGGTCAAACCTATATATTGCTCACCAAGCAAACCCGCGGTCAGTATCTTGATGGACGAATTTTTTGGGAATTTGTAACGCTTTTCCAATTCCATGACGACAGTTGCCTGATAAGTTTTATCGTCAAACTTGATTTCACTGATGCGGCCCACTACCACGCCTGCACTTTTCACTGCGGCCCTGGGCTTGAGCCCGCCGATATTGTCAAAGCGCCCGGTAACAGTATACGTCTGCTCAAAGGACAGAGAGCTTAAATTGCCCGCCTTGAGTGCCAGAAACAACAGCGCAGCCGCACCCAGCAAGACGAACAGGCCTACCCAAAAGTCGAGAGATTTTTTTTGCATTTTTCTTTTCCACCTATTTCTTGCGATTTCTTACAGTTTTGCCATGCACACAGCCACTTTGCAGGCCAGGCAAATAACTCATTTTGCTCTACCCGCACAGCAAAATATGCGGATCAGGGCCAACTACTGGAACATCAATGCCGTCAACAGGAAATCCAGCCACAACACCAGCAATGAAGATATGACCACAGTCCTGGTCGTGGCACGCGCTACACCTTCAGGCGTAGGCTGCGCTTCATAGCCCTGGAATAATGCAACAAAGCTTACTGCAAAACCAAAGACGATGCTTTTGACGACGCCGTTACCAATATCCTGGAATACTGCGACGCCTGCCTGCATTTGCGACCAGAAAGCGCCATTATCGACACCGATCAGTTTCACGCCAACAATATAACCACCAATAATGCCCATGGCATTGAAGATGGAAGTCAATATCGGCAAGGCGATGATGCCAGCCAGAAAACGCGGTGCCAGCACCCTTTGGATAGGGTTGACTGCCATCATTTCCATTGCTGCCAGTTGCTCGCCAGCTTTCATCAAGCCTATCTCAGCGGTCAGCGATGTACCTGCACGCCCAGCAAACAGCAAGGCGGTTACCACCGGGCCCAGTTCACGCACCAGCGACAGGGCAACCAAAAGACCCAGCGCCTCTTCCGATCCATAACGGTTCAGGGTGTAATAACCCTGATAGGCCAGCACAAAGCCGACAAACAATCCCGACACGGCAATAATCAACATCGAATAATTGCCGATGAAATGAATCTGGTCCGTGACCAGACGTGGCCTGCGCCACAAACCACCGCAACTCATCAATATCGAAAAAAAGCTGCGGGCCGAATAGCCCAGGTCAGCCATGGTCGATCTGACAAAACCGCCGATTTTTTCTACGATCATGTGCGCTTCTCCAAACCCAGGTCCGCCTGCAGGGATGCACCGGGATAATGGAAAGGCACGGGTCCATCTGCCTCTGCATGCACAAACTGTTTTACATAGGGGTCTTCTGAGGCCCGCATTTCTTCTGGCGTACCTTGTGCGACGATTTTGCCCTTGGACAAAAAGTAAACATAATCAGCGATCGCAAAGGTCTCATTCACATCATGTGAGACCAGAATGGACGTAGACCCCAGAGCGTCATTCAAGTTCCGTATCAAATTGGCAGCAACGCCCATGGAGATAGGGTCGAGACCAGCAAAGGGCTCGTCATACATGATCAATTCTGGGTCCAGCGCCACTGCACGCGCCAAAGCAACGCGTCTGGCCATGCCGCCTGATATTTCAGCAGGCATCAAACTGGCTGCATTACGCAAACCCACGGCCTGCAATTTCAGCAAAACCAGGTCACGTATCATGGCCTCGCTCAGGTCGGTATGTTCACGCATGGGAAAAGCCACGTTATCAAAGACACTCAAGTCAGTGAACAAGGCGCCATGCTGGAACAGCATGCCCATTTTGCGGCGGATGGCATATAAACCCTTGGTGTCCAGCTCACTAACTTCTTGCCCATTGACCTTGATACTGCCGCGTTGCGCGCGGATTTGTCCGCCTATCAGACGCAAGATCGTCGTCTTGCCTGAGCCTGACCCACCCATGACGGCAATCAGTTTACCGCGTGGGAAATCCATACGGAGTTCAGACAGGATAGTCCGGTCTCCATACCCAAACTGGATATCGCGAATTTCTACAAGATTTGGCACAGCAATGGGGGAGATAGTTTATAAAAACTAGATTGTAATGCAGAAAGGCAAAGAGGGTTGTACAGACAACTATATTAAAAAAACAACTAATTGATGAATATTCAGAATATTGCGGCTATTTCACGCAAAACGCGATAAATGCATATTTTTCCGAATTTAATTCAAATGATAGGGGCGAAAATAAATTTTTTAAATGAACGCAAAGTCAGTTATTTGCAAATATCTGTCCAAAACTGAACTGTCTGAACCCAAGCTCTACAATTTTACCCGCAAAAAACAAGCCGCCCCGCACTACGAAAAATGCCAGTCAATAAGCAATTAATAATTAAAGCCCATTTCATCAATACAGATGAAATGGGCTCCGGTCCTGCTATTCAGTGCCGCAAATCAGCGCGGCAATACTGAATCACCCATGAGGAAGGAATCTACTTCACGAGCACACTGACGCCCTTCACGTATTGCCCACACCACCAGCGACTGACCGCGGCGCATATCACCCGCAGCATATACCTTCTCGACATTGGTTTTATAGCAGCCAGCGCCATCTGTGGTTGCCCTGGCATTGCCACGGGCATCTTTATCAACACCAAAGGCATCCAGCACTTGTTGTACTGGCGAGACAAAGCCCATGGCCAGCAAGACAAGATCAGCTTTCATTTCAAATTCTGAATCCGGCACTTCTTGCATCTTGCCATCTTTCCATTCCACGCGGCAGGCGATCAGCTTTTCCACCTTGCCTGCCTTGCCTTCCAGACGTTTGGTCGCTACTGCCCAGTCACGGTCGCAACCTTCTTCATGCGAAGAAGAGGTGCGCAGCTTGGTTGGCCAGTAAGGCCAGACCATGGGTTTGTTTTCTTGCTCAGGCGGTTGCGGCATCAGTTCAAACTGGGCGACTGATTTGGCACCGTGACGGTTGGAAGTACCTACGCAGTCAGAACCGGTATCGCCACCACCGATAACGACGACATGCTTGCCACTGGCCATGATCTGGTCCTTGACCTTGTCGCCGGCATTGACCTTGTTTTGCAGTGGCAAAAAGTCCATGGCGAAATGCACGCCTTTGAGTTCACGGCCAGGAACAGGCAAGTCACGCGGTGTTTCTGCACCACCGGCGATGATGACGGCGTCAAAGTCTTTTTGCAGTTGTTCAGGCGAGATGTTTTCCTTGGCCCAGTTGGTGACTGTTGCGGGGAAGTCCTTGCCGACGAATACGCTGGTGCGGAAAGTCACACCCTCCGCCACCATCTGATCAACACGGCGGTCGATATGGGATTTTTCCATCTTGAAGTCAGGGATGCCATAACGCAGCAAGCCACCAACACGGTCATTTTTTTCAAACACAGTCACATCATGGCCAACACGTGCCAGTTGCTGTGCCGCTGCCAGGCCCGCAGGCCCAGAGCCAACCACGGCAATTTTTTTGCCGGTCTTGATGGATGGAACTTGCGGCACGACCCAGCCGTTTTCCCAACCTTTGTCGATGATGAAATGTTCTATCGACTTGATACCGACGGCATCGCTATTGATACCAAGAGTACAGGCCGATTCACATGGTGCAGGACAAATGCGGCCTGTGAATTCAGGGAAGTTATTCGTTGAATGCAGGGTATCCAGCGCCAGTTTGTAATTGCCATTGAACACCAGATCATTCCAGTCAGGGATGATGTTGTTCACGGGGCAGCCGTTATTACAGAAAGGGATGCCGCAGTCCATGCAGCGTGCTGCCTGCACCTTGGCCTGGCCATCATCAAGATGTACCAGAAATTCCTTGTAATGCTTTTTTCGTGACTGTGGTGCTTCGCTTGCTTCTTGCAAACGCTGGTATTCCATGAAGCCGGTAATTTTACCCATTTTCTAACCTCAATTTTGTTGCGGGCATCTGCCCTGTCTGAATTTGAAATAAGCTGAAATAAGCTGAATAGTCTGGAGAACACAGGAGGGCGCGACCGCAGCAAAGCTGCGGCACGCTCACTCAACTATGCCGTGACTTTTTCCTTTTTCGCTACGAGCTGTTTGGCTGCATACATTTCACCCAGGGCGCGCTTGTACTCGGTAGGGAATACCTTGACGAACTTGGCACGGCTGCGGGCCCAGTCGTCCAGCAAATTGCGGGCGCGGGTACTGCCTGTATGTTTGAAATGACGCTCTATCAGATTGCGCAAGATAGCTTCATCGGTCTCGCCGTCACCGCCACGCAGGCGGCTATGCCAGATTGATTTATCCAGGGTTGCCACCTGTACGTCACCGGCCAACACCGGCTCCAGTGTCACCATGGACATATTGCACTTGGCTTCGAATTCACCTTCAGGGTCATAGACATAAGCGATACCGCCTGACATACCGGCAGCAAAGTTACGACCGGTGTTACCCAACACGATGACTGTGCCACCTGTCATGTATTCGCAGCCATGGTCGCCAGTACCTTCAACCACAGTGACTGCACCAGAATTACGTACGGCGAAACGTTCGCCGGCAACACCATTGATAAAGGCTTCACCAGAGATGGCGCCGTACAGGACAGTGTTACCACAGATGATGTTGTCCACTGCCCAGCCACGGAATTCTGTATTCGGGCGGATGATGATGCGGCCACCGGACAAACCTTTGCCGACATAATCATTACCTTCACCCACCAGATCCAGCGTCACGCCATGTGCGAGGAAAGCACCGGCAGACTGACCAGCCGTACCTTGCAACTGTATGTGGATAGTGTCATCCGGCAAACCGGCATGACCATATTTTTTTGCCACTTCACCAGACAACATTGTGCCTACCGTGCGGTTCAGGTTTTTGATCGGTGATATGAAGGATACTTTTTCACCAGTTTCCAGAGCGATCTTTGCCTGGGCAATCAGTTTGTTGTCGAGCGCTTTTTCCAGACCATGGTCTTGTACATCAACATGGCGTATTGCTGCACCTTCAGCCAATTCTGGCTGATAGAAGATGCGGCTGAAGTCCAGCCCCTTGGCTTTCCAGTGCGACACAGCTTTGGATTTATCCAGCAAATCAACACGGCCTATCAAATCGTCATAAGTGCGTATGCCCAGCTGCGCCATGATCTGACGCAATTCTTCTGCTACAAAGAAGAAGTAATTGACGACATATTCAGGCTTGCCAGAGAACTTGGCACGCAAGACCGGGTCTTGTGTCGCCACGCCTACCGGGCAAGTATTCAAATGGCATTTGCGCATCATGATGCAGCCTTCAACCACCAGCGGTGCTGTCGCAAAACCGATTTCGTCGGCACCCAGCATCGCGGCGATCGCGACGTCACGGCCAGTTTTCATCTGGCCATCGGCCTGTACACGCACACGGCCACGCAAGCCATTCAAGACCAGGGTCTGCTGGGTTTCAGACAAGCCCAGTTCCCACGGTGTACCAGCATGCTTGATGGAAGACAAAGGTGAAGCACCAGTACCACCATCATGACCTGCGATAACGACGTGGTCAGCCTTGGCTTTGGATACACCGGCAGCCACCGTACCAACGCCAACTTCAGATACCAGCTTGACCGAGATCGAGGCTTTTGGATTGGCGTTTTTCAAGTCATGGATCAACTGCGCGAGATCTTCAATCGAATAAATATCATGATGCGGTGGCGGAGAAATCAAGCCCACACCAGGCACAGAGAAACGCAACTTGGCGATGTATTCAGAGACTTTATGCCCTGGCAACTGGCCGCCCTCACCTGGCTTGGCGCCTTGCGCCATCTTGATCTGTATCTGGTCAGCAGAACTCAGGTACTCAGCGGTAACACCAAAACGGCCAGATGCGACTTGCTTGATTTTCGAGCGCAGCGAATCACCATCCTGCAAAGGAATATCGACTTCGATCTGATCTTTGCCAATGACGGAAGCCAGCGTTGCGCCTTGCTTGATAGGGATGCCTTTCAGCTCTTGCTGGTAACGCGCAGGGTCTTCACCACCTTCACCGGTATTTGATTTACCGCCTATGCGGTTCATGGCCACAGCCAGCGTTGCATGTGCTTCGGTACTGATGGAACCCAGGGACATCGCACCCGTCGCGAAACGCTTGACGATTTCCTTCGCAGGTTCTACCTGGTCCAGTGCGATGGCTTTGCTTGGGTCTATCTTGAATTCAAACAGGCCACGCAAAGTCATATGACGCTTGCTCTGGTCATTGATGATCTGCGCGTATTCTTTATAAGAATTGTAGTTGTTGGCGCGGGTGGAATGCTGCAACTTGGCGATTGCATCGGGTGTCCACATATGGTCTTCACCACGGACGCGGAAGGCATATTCACCACCTGCATCCAGGGCATTTTCCAGTACTGGGTCTTGACCGAAAGCTGCCTTGTGCAAACGCAGGGCTTCTTCTGCAACTTCAAATACGCCTATACCCTCTACATTCGATGCCGTGCCCTTGAAGTATTTATCAACCAGGGATTTATTGAGACCAACTGCTTCAAAAATCTGCGCGCCACAATAAGACATATAGGTAGAGATACCCATCTTGGACATGACTTTCATCAAGCCCTTACCGACTGCCTTGGTGTAGTTATAAACGGCTTTTTCTGCTGACAATTCACCCGACAGATCCTTGGCCATATCGGCCAGTGTCTGCATCGCCAGGTAAGGATGGACAGCTTCTGCACCATAACCTGCCAACAGGGCGAAGTGATGGGTTTCGCGGGCAGAGCCAGTCTCGACTACCAGACCGGTCGTCGTACGCAAACCCTTGCTGACCAGATGCTGATGCACGGTAGAAGTTGCCAGCAAAGCCGGGATGGCAACATAGTTTGCGTCCATCTTGCGGTCAGTGATGATCATGATGTTGTGGCCAGACTTGACCGCATCAACGACTTCCGCACAGATAGATGCCAGGCGTGCCTCAATACCATCCTTACCCCAGGCGATGGGATAGCAGATATCCAGTTCGTAAGACTTGAACTTGCCGCCAGTATTGGCGCTGATATTACGCAGTTTGGCGATGTCAGCAAAATCCAGTATCGGTTGCGCGACTTCGAGGCGCATCGGTGGGTTGATGTTATTGGTATCGAGCAAATTCGGTTTCGGGCCGATGAAGGATACCAGCGACATCACCATCGCTTCGCGGATAGGGTCGATAGGTGGATTGGTGACCTGCGCAAACAATTGCTTGAAGTAGTTATACAGAGGCTTGAGCTTGTTCGACATGACTGCCAGCGAAGAATCATTACCCATGGAGCCGATGGCTTCTTCACCTGCCAGCGCCATTGGTGCCATCAAGAACTTGAGGTCTTCCTGGGTATAACCAAAGGCTTGCTGACGGTCCAGCAAAGTGGCTGAGTATTCTGCCTTGTCTTCTGCCGCCTTCAATTCATTGAGCTTGATACGAACAGACTTGATCCATTGCTTGTAAGGCTTGGCATTGGCGTAGGTGTCCTTGATTTCCTTGTCATCAATGATGCGGCCAGCTTCCAGGTCAATGAGGAACATCTTGCCTGGTTGCAAACGCCATTTTTTGATGATCTTGGATTCGGGAATAGGCAAGACACCGGATTCAGATGCCATAACGACCAGATCATCATCGGTGACGATGTAGCGGGCCGGACGCAGGCCATTGCGGTCCAGCGTGCCACCGATCTGGCGACCATCGGTAAAGGCCATGGCGGCAGGGCCATCCCATGGTTCCATCATCGCTGCGTGGTATTCATAGAAGGCGCGGCGGTTTTCATCCATCATCGTGTGGTTTTCCCAGGCTTCAGGGATCATCATCATCATGGCTTGCGCGATTGGATAACCAGCCATGACCAGCAATTCCAGCGCATTGTCGAAACTTGCGGTGTCAGACTGGCCTTCAAATATCAGCGGATACAGCTTTTGCAGATCGTCGCCGAGTACCGCAGATTTCATGACGCCTTCGCGGGCGCGCATCCAGTTGAAATTGCCTTTGACGGTGTTGATTTCACCGTTATGCGCAATCATGCGATAAGGGTGGGCCAGTGGCCATTCAGGGAAAGTATTGGTCGAAAAACGCTGATGCACCAAGGCCAGCGCAGAGACGCAGCGCTCATCCTGCAAATCTTTATAGTAGACACCGACCTGATCAGCCAGCAGCAAGCCTTTGTAGACGATGGTACGGGCAGACATGGATGGCACGAAGTATTCCTTGCCATGCAAAAGATGCAGGGCTTCAATCGCATGCACAGCCGATTTACGTATGACATACAGTTTGCGTTCCAGCGCGTCCGTCACCATGATGTCAGGGCCGCGACCGATGAAAATCTGGCGTATGACCGGTTCTTTTTCACGCACAGTAGGTGACATAGGCATGTCGCGATCCACCGGCACATCGCGCCAGCCCAGTACAACCTGGCCTTCAGCGCGCACGGCACGTTCTATCTCTTGTTCGCAAGCCAGGCGGGATGCATGTTCCTTCGGCAGGAAGATCATGCCTACGCCATATTCGCCAGGTGGTGGCAGGTTGATGCCCTGTTTGGCCATCTCTTCACGGTAGTACTGGTCAGGAATCTGGATCAGGATACCGGCACCGTCGCCCATCAGGGCATCGGCACCAACCGCGCCCCTGTGATCGAGATTTTTCAAAATCAACAAACCCTGGTCGACGATGGCATGCGTCTTCTTGCCTTTGATATGGGCAACAAAACCTACGCCACAGGCGTCATGTTCATTGGATGGGTCGTATAAACCTTGAGCGTGCATAGTGGATCTCCGGAGGACAATTTCAATATCAGGACTTACGTGAAACAGCTGTCGGCATGAATAGCTGGCTTGCTTATCTTGGCTATTCAGCAATTTTGCTGGCTGCGGATGGCAGCTTGATGACTTTAGTTTGAAGGGTGATCAAACCGTGCTGGCCATGCTTCCGGGTAAGGGCATGGCGCTACGCTGGACAAATGTGCCAGGCATTGATTGATTGTTAATGCCGGCACGACAGTTTGGCGTAAATCCTGTCAGGACAAGACAGAGAATAGTGCAGTGCAAAATATTGCGCAACTGATTTAATTAGGGTCGGTGTCAATTTAAAATAATCATATTCTCATGAATATTTAAATAGGGACATAGTAAATACAACCGTGTTTATTGAGTTTCTGGCGCTCATATGAGGATTTCCAGGCATGGAAGCAGCTTACAGGCCCGCTCATGTAAAAGAAAAAATCAGGCGCTTTGCTGGGCCTTGCGGGGGCGGCCACGCTTGACCGGCTCTACCCGTCTCTCAGTCAGCTTGCTCATTTCTATCTTGAATTTAGCTGAGCCCAGCATCCAGGCTTTGGTGGTGGCCTGGGTGATTTCGCTGATTTGCGTGTTTGACAAACCTTGTTCCAGGCTTTGCTTGTAGGCAGCCTCGCGCTGGAAAGGCGTATTGCCCAATGCCCAGTAACAGCTATGATCAGTGATCAATGTATCGATATGCAGGCCTACGTGATGGCGATAACTCGACCAGGTGTAATTGAGCAAATCCTGCACCAGACCGGCACGCAGAGGATTGCTTTCCATATAAATACTGCAAGGGATGAAATAATTGGCTGACTCAATGACAGTCGCACGGTAACGGCCCTGCCATAAAGTGCCGGTACGCTGGTATTTGCGGTTGAAATAAGGGACATAGTGACGCCCCAGCCATTGCATCATCTTGCCCAAGCCTGGTTCATCACCGGGTGTCAGTAGCAGATGCAGGTGATCTGGCATCAATACATAGGCATGTATGGCTACATCAAACAACTTGGCAGCTTGCTTGAGCCAGTCCAGAAAGCTGCTGTAATCCTCGGCATCCTGAAAAATCACGGCACCGGCATTGCCGCGCTGGATAACATGATGTTGCTGATGCGGGATAACGAGTCGGGCTAATCTGGCCATGGGTATGCGGGCAATCCAAAAGAGTCTGGATTGTGCTTGGCATCAGTCTGTCTTGTCAAAACTTATCTGCCTGCACATGCACGACAGCACAGCGCAGCTTGTTAATAGTGAACAGTGAACAGCGAGCTGATATTGACTGATATTGGCATTTGCATTCGCCATAAGCATAGCCACCATGCCCGCCTTGCGGGAGCATGGATCAGCAATGAACTTTTAAGGGAGCTTTTGCCGCCGCCAGCTTTCCGGTCTGGCCGGAATACTGGCAATCACACAGCGCTCAGGCCGCGATGAGTTCTTGAACCGGGCTTTTCAAGCGGAAAGCTTTGAGTGCACGGGATGCGTCCGGTACTGCGACGATTTCTGGTGTACCAGTCATCAATTCAGAAATACGGCTCTTCAGGGCTTTTGCCTGTGTTGCCAGATTGAAATGCGCAGGACGCTGAGTCTGCACTATGCTCCAACGCGCTACAGGCGCATGACCACTACCATCGAGCAAGGATTTTTCACGCAGCCAGTTCTCAAAAGAACGGGTAGTCATGTTGCTTTCTATCCAGATCAGATGATCGGCGGTGATTTTCTTGCTGTTGTCCGAAGGGCGAACCAGTATTTCGTAAATCATTTTCTGACTCCTTAAAGGGAAACTTTGCTTAAAGGAAGGTGTCAGCAAAGATTCTTTAGTCCAAAAACGCACCGGTTCGCGATTCAGTTGACACGATAGGTTACAAAACCCGAAAATTTTTTTGTGAATTTAATAAAAAAACAATAAATTGGGCAAAATTTGAGCAAAAATGCCCTATTTATTGCATTTATTTCAGCTTTTGTTACAAATCAGCTGGAACTTTTCAGGCTTATTTGATGCGTGAGGCTTCAAGAACGAAGCTCAGCTTGCCAAAACGTGCACTAACTTCATCAAATTTCTTTTGTTTTTGTGCATCAGTGAGGCTGGTGTTATTCAAATTATCGCGCAAAAGGCTAAACAATGTTAAATCGGCGATAGGTTTCAACTGTGCATCGGTAGAACGCTGGAAACCGGACAAATTCAAAATGTCTTTCAACACTGCCTGCGCCTGTTTTTGCTTTCCATAATTGACAAAGAAATCTTCCACGCGGATTTTCAGGGCAGGTGACATGTCCTTGCGGTACAAAATCGGGTCATTTGGTATCAAAGGTGAAGTCCAGATGACACGAACCTTGCTGAGCTGGTCTGGCGCTTCTTTTTTGAGCCTGTCCATCTCTTCACTATTGAAGGTGGCGACATCGGCTTCACCACGCAAAATAGAAGAAAAATTTGCCTGGTGATTACCAACGATGACTTTTTTGAACAGTTTTGCGGGATCTATCTTGTTCTTGGAAAACAGGTAATAAGCAGGAACCAGATAGCCAGATGTCGATTTTTTATCGCCATCAGCGAAGATATACACGCCAGGTTTGGCAGAAACCTGGTCAAAGCTGGTCAGTGCACTTTTGCTGGAAGCAATCAACACCGAGTTATAACCACGTGAGCCATCGCTTTTGACCATTTGCGCAAATACAGTGGCCTTGCCATCTTCCACCGCATCCAGCGCGACCTTGCTGCTCAGCCAGGCGATTTGTATTTTATTTTCTTTCAAACCAGTAACGATGTCGCTGTAATTCGAAGAAATGGCGGCAGTCACTTCTGTGCCTGTGCTTTTTGCCAGGTCATCCAGCAAAGGCTGCCAGCGTTTGCGGGTATCTTCTATGCTGGTAGTGGCGATCAGGCCTACAGTGATTTTTTCTGCAGCGTGGGCAAGAGACATGAACATACTGCTAAGCAGCAGTACCAGGGTGACAATTTTTTTAAACATAAAACCTCAATAGAAAATGCAAATACCCAAAGCACGGCAGTGCTTGTGACCGGTCAAACATGTATGCGGTAGCAAACAAACAAGTGACGTCAACGACGTACTCTGGGACAGGAATGGGGGATGGTGATTGGATACACACTGATTAATTTTTGTGCATCAATTGCCTGCCATTATAGCATTAGATGAATTTGGGCAATCAATTCCCCTAAAGCAAGAAATGTTTTAGAGCTAATTCACCAGACACTTCGCCATGGAATTCGGTTATTGAGCCCTGTGTTTTACTCAGGGCTCTTGGTCTGGCAGCACCTGACCGGTTTTAGATAGCGGCGTCACGGAAAAGCGAAAACTGGTCACAGACTTAAACACTTGCCCTGGATTAAGCACAGTCGAGGGGAAATTCGCGTGATTCGGGCTGTCGGGCAAGTGCTGGGTTTCAAAGGCAAAGCCGTCATGACGCTGATAGGCTGAGGCTTCGCTACCGTCAAAGCCATTACCACTATTGAACTGTACGGAGGGTTCTGTGGTGTAGACATGCATTTGCCGGCCAGATACAGTTTCAGAGATATGCGCAACGGCCCGCAAGGATTGATCCCAGTTGGTAAACAACAGGCTATGATCATAGCCGGATGGCTGCCCTAGCAAAGCATCACCTTGTTTAAGATGGCGTGTGATGGTGGTGGGTTTGCGCAAATCCAGCACGCTGCCATCCACCGGCAAAATACGCCCCGTGGGTATGCGTTTGTTGTCGGCCTCAGTGTAGCGATCAGCATGGATTTGAAACAGGTGGGTACTCAAACCTCTGCTACCTGCACCCGCCAGGTTGAAGTAGGCGTGATTGGTCAGGTTGATGACCGTCGCTTTATCACTGACGGCACGATATTCAATATTGAATGCATTGCGCGCCTTGTACAGGCGATAAGTGACTGTTACCCGCACTTCACCCGGGAAGCCCTGATCACCGTCGGGGCTTTGCAAACTGAAATGCGAACCCAGACTGTCGCTCTCATCAAAGTCCTTGCGTGACCACACCCGCTTGTCAAAACCATGCGGGTCGCCATGCAGGGCCACTCCTTTTTCATTGGCAGGTAAATGAAAAGTTTGTCCATTCAATGCAAATTCTGCTTTGCCTATGCGTCCAGCATAGCGCCCTATGATGGACGCATGCCTGTGCCTGGTAATTAAATAAGCTGGCAGATCAGGTAGCCTGAGCACAATATTGGCCAGCTTGCCATCGCGGTCCGGCACTTCGACAGTGGTTATTGTCGCGCCATAATCAATATAGCAAACCCGCATGTGCGTGTCGTTCTGCAGGCAATGTTCCTGCACTACCTGACCAGTAGCTGTCTTGCCGCAATCACTATCCTGACTGTGGGCAGCGAGCGCGGCCGCGCTAGTACATGCCATACACTTCATGCACGCCAGAATGACTAGCCTTACTATGCGAACTAGCGGCAACTGGAATCCGGCTGGCCGCCACGCGTAATGCCAAGATTGGCAAAATAGACGTAATCATCCTTGTCCTGATTCAGCATCGCATGATGCTTGCGGTAGATACCCCATTTCGGGCGCATGTGGTCTGCCCCTGTGCGCCATAATTGCAGGCCCGTGCTGTCGATTTCCAATACGGGCTTATCGTCCTGGCCGCGCATACTCAACTGATAACGTCCGGCAGAATTTGAGAATGTGATCTGCTCGCGCACGTCTATCCATTGACCCTGCATCTGCGACAAAGCCACCGTGCCGAGCACATGATAAACACCGCCGTCATTTTTCAAATCATCAATTTGCCGCACTTCCATACGGCCACTCGCCAATGGCGTAAAAGTGATCAGTGGCGGTTCCGCATAGCGGCCACCATAGGCCTTGATCTGGTGGATATGCGTAAATGAGGGCGAAAACTTCATGCCAGCATCAATCTTGAAACGCCAGCTATACACAAAGCTGTTATTTTCGCGCGCCTTGAAAGCCTGGTGCATACCCATCAGGCTGGGCGCAATCTTGATCTCGGTGCGGGAACGATCGCTACCCTCAGCTATGGTCTTGCCATCCAGGTTGACATCCGTCGGGTCTATCGCCAGCACTGCAAAATAAGCGGGCACTACATCATCACCCGCTTCAATAATATGCGGCCTGGCTGGTGCGTAGTGCGTATCACTCGGCGCCTCTACTGCTCCCTTGCCAAAGACATTTTCTATACGCGTATAAGTGTCCGTTCCACCTGGCTTTTGCGCATTCAGGCACAAGGTATTGCCGGTTATGCCGGAAGTCGCATCAGTGGCAAAAGCATGATTAGCTAGCATGGCAAAACCAGAAAGCAGACTGCCAGATAAAATGGGTAAGCGCATGAACTTGCCTCAGTCCTGGTATTGCGGCCCGGCCACGACAAATGGCCCACCCTGATAGGTACTGGTCATGTCGTCAGCAGCAGGCCAGCTTGCGGTCAGCGGGAAGCGTCCGGCGAACTCGCTGGAATTATCCTTGGGCACAAACCCCAGATGTGCGGCCTTGCTGTTATCCCACCATTTAGCCGGATTATCTGACACGCCAAAGACGATGCTGTGACCGACTTTTGGCGTGAACAGCGCCGCCCTGATCAGCTCCAGCAAATCATCGTAACTGAGATAAGTCACCATCATGCGCGTATTTCTGGGTTCAGGAAAAGACGAGCCTATGCGCAGGCATACCGTCTCTATGCCAAAACGATCATAGTAATAACGTGACAGCGCTTCGCCATAAGATTTGCTGAGGCCATAAAAACCATCAGGCCGCAGTGGGCTGTCCGCATTCACTTTTTCTGTCGTCGGATAGAAACCAACGACATGGCTGGAGCTGGCATAAATAACGCGCTTGATACCCAGCTTGTGCACAGCCTCATACAAATGGTACATGCCCAGGATATTGGCCTGCATGATGGGTTCAAACTTGTCTTCGACCGAGATGCCGCCAAAATGCAGCACTGCATCGACATCTTGCAGCAATTCAAATACCCCTGCCCTGTCGGCCAGGTCGCAGGTCTGCGCCTCTTCGCCAGGCACAAGGTTCTCTATATCGACGATATCACTGAGCCTGAGTATTTTTGTCCACGGTTTCAGGCGCTCACGCAAAACCCGGCCCAGGCCACCAGCTGCACCCGTCAAGAGCAGGCGATTAAAAGGCTTATTACTGGATTGCTCACTAAATTGTTCAGTCATCATCATTTTTGCTTTTAGGTTGGTGTAGGCCCTGATTTACCCTGCTCCGGTAAACCAGGGCAAATTAAGAAAAATCAGATTATTAGTTAAACGTTTAACTAAGTATATAGAAATTTCCGCCGTGGTCAAATATTTCCTTACACCCCAAGTAAACTCATACCTTGCTCACGGGGAGTGCGATCTTCCGGGTGTTCATGGAAAATGACATTGATGCATGTCTGGTAGTTTGTACGGTAAGATGCATCCTGAATCAGCCTGGCAGTTAAACGCTTACAGCCATGGCTTGTCTGGAATACTTTTTATACGCGATGAAGAAAAAACCACCGACCATACGTGATGTCGCCGCAGAAGCAGGCGTCTCTACTGCCACCATTTCCAAATTCATCAATGGCACGCAGCGTTTTTCTTCCACCGTAGAAGCCAGGATCACAGCGGTCATTGACAGCCTCGGCTACCGTTCCAACCCGCTGGCGCAATCCATGATCACCGGGCGCACCAAGTCCATAGGCCTGTCGATACTTGATGTCAGCAACCCCCATTTCACCAGCATCGTCAAAGGGGCCAACCGCATCGCCATAGAACATGGTTACACCTTGCTGCTGGTCGATACCGAAGAAAACCTGGGTCGTGAAAAACCGCTGATAGAAGCATTGAGCCGCCGCGTCGATGGCATGATACTTTTTTCACGCATGAGTGAAGCCGACCTCAGCTGGACCGAGCAACTGGAAAAACCCCTGGTATTCTTTGGCCGCCTGAGCCAGCTCAGTTCCCCCTGCGTCAGCAGTGATGACCACAAGGGCGCCTATATGCTGGCGCAACATCTGCTGACCCTGGGTCACAAGCGCATTGCCTATATGGGTTTCAATAAATCCCGCCGCGATGAAGAACGTTTTGGCGGCCTGCAGGAATGTCTGAACGAGCATCAACTGACAGCAGAAATCTACAACGTCAATTCCCCTTCTGCACAAGAAGGCGAACGCCTGTGTTCTTCCATCATGCTCGGCAAACAGCATCCTGATGCCGTGGTTTGCTATAACGATTTGATGGCACTTGGCTTCATGAAAGAAGCACAAAACCTGGGCTTCGATATTCCCCGCGATGTTTCTATCGCCGGTTTTGACAATATCCAGTATGGCCGCTACACCTCGCCAGCACTGACCTCGGTCGATCTGCAAAGTGAAGAAATGGGTGTCGCTGCCATGCGCACGCTGATCAGCATGATCAATGGCGAAACTGCCCGCGGCCTGACCACGATAGAGCCACAACTGATATTGCGCTCCTCAGTCATGAACAGAAGAAGCCCGGCCAATTCCTGAAATTGCGCACGGAATAAATCGTATTTTTGCAAAAAAACGACAATCTTAGAAAACGTTTTCTTTAAAGCGTTGCCCAGCCTTATCTCTGTGCGTAGAAAATGCACAGCCTTGTCAATTCAACTCTGCTCTTGAATAACAATTTTGATAGGTTAATAAAAAAATCTAAAATCAGGTTTACCTTCAATTTGAATTCATCTACTATTTAGTTAAACGTTTTCCTAAATGCTTTAAAGCGCAAGTGCAAAGCGGCAAATACAGGGACACATAACAAAATCAGGAGATGTATGTCTTACCGTAATCCCATACTCAACAATCTGTACAAGCTTTGCATCATAGCATCTGCACTTGCCTGGAATCTGACAGTCTCAGCCAACGCCGATCTGGCTCCGCAAGCGGCACAAGCGCAACTACTGCCCATGAACACCATGGTGCAAGAATCGCTCTACCCCCAGCTTGACTACCTGTCGCAAAAACTGCTGGCCGAGAGATTGCAAACCACGCTGGCGGGCTACCCTGCCTTCAATGGCAAGGACAAATTCTTGCCCGGTAAAATCGCTACCGGCCTCGCGCATTTAATGCTGAACCGAGCCCTGACACCAGAAGCCAGGCGCAAGGCAGCAGAAAATTTTCGTGCCAGTGCCGACATGACAGTCGATATGGAAAACCATACCTGGGGCATTTATTATTATTTGCTGTCACTGCAACAGATACAGCAAGCGGGCTTGCTGGAGCAGGCAGTCAGCCCTGACACTTTGGCCAAACTCAAGAAGCAACTGGACTGGCGCAGCTTTGTCAATGAAGCGGACCTGAAACTCATCAACCTGCCCACCAATTACTATGGCGTGGCATTTGGTGTGGCACGCCTGCGCATGTTGCTCGGTTGGGAAGATGCCAGTGGCAGTGAAAAACTCTTGAACACCCTGCTCGCGCATTACGATGCCCATTCTGGCGAATATGGTTTTTCTGATGAAACCGATGGTGAAGGCCGCTTTGACCGCTACAGTATTTTATTGATTGCCGAGATTTGCCACAGGCTCATAGAAACCGGCAAAGAAGTCCGGCCTGACTTGAAACTGAAACTCAGGAAAGCCGCAGACATCGCCCTGAATATGGCAAATGACAAAGGCGATGGCTTCAGCTTTGGCCGCAGCATAGGTGCTTATGGTGATACGGCGATACTCGAAATCCTGTCGGCATCTGCTTATCTGGATGTCTTGACGCCCACGGAAAAAGACTATGCCTACACCTATTCCACCCGCGTATTCAACAAGTTTTTAAGCTTCTGGTATGACCCGCAATTGCATTCCGTCGATTTGTGGGGCAAGGGCAGGAAAACCGATGCCTACCGTGGAGCGCACAGAGTGCTGGGCGAAAATTTCTCGCTGCTGCATCAACTGCTGACTACCAATGCCATCTGGCACAAACTAGGCTATGACCAGCGTATACCGCTGGCTGACCTGCAGGCATGGGCAGATAAAAACCAGCCACGGTTCAGTTTCAACTGGTTTGCCCGCGGAGAGTATGACAGGGCATTGGCGATCTATCGCGACCGTCAGCATGTGTTCAGCCTGTTACTGGCCAATGGTGGTGCAGGTCAGCATGCGAACAGCCCGTACTACCCGCTACCGTTTTCAAATGATCTCATCGTTGGCATACCAGACAGCGGCTTTGCCCATCCCCAGTTGATCCCAAGTCTGACGCTGGCAGATGGCAGCAAGTTACTGGCGACCGCCTTCATCAGCAATATCCAGACTGGTAAAACAGAAAAAGCTGAATTCATCAGCTATCAGCAAAGCGGGCTGACACGCATGACAGGCGAAGGCAAACCACCTCAGAAAGATGAGCGGGTAAAACTCAATAGCCGCTACCTGTTTGAACCCGGCAGCATCAGCAGGACAGATGAATTTACAGCGATCGGCAGTACCCAGATACAACAAGCCAGCCTGGAATTCAGCAGCTTTTCTGATGCTGTTCGGCAGGATGGAAATCACATTTATTTCAGCAAAGGTGGTGTCACTGAATTCATCATCGAAGGCCTGGAAAAATGCTCGGTAAAACGGGTAGTGGGCGACGCTTACTTCCAGACCCCGGCTGGCCCTTTCATCAACCATATCAGTTGCAATACGCAACAGCTAAAACCTGGGCGGCCACTGAAAATCAAATGGACGATACGGTATCAATAGAATTTAGCGGCAAAACTTAGCTGGAAAAATTAAGCATCAAGAATTTAACAGAAAAAATCAGCAGTAAAAAATAGTACAAAACTACAATATCCGGAGACAAGAATGTCAGCACAATCCAGCAACAAGCAACATCCCATGCAACTTAAGCCCCTGAGCTTTGCCATCAGTCTGGCCATGCTGGCCCTGACTCAGGCAGCGCAGGCGCAACAGGCAACTACTGCAGAAACCTCGGACGGCAAACTCAATGAAGTCGTGGTATCGGCCAACAAACGCATAGAAAAACTTGAGCACGTACCGATGGCGATTTCGGTCCTGGGCGATGCCACCTTACAGCGCAATAATGTCAGGGAAATCGCTGACGTCATCAACCTGTCGCCCGCATTGTCGATCACCTATGGTTCGACACCTGCCAATAATGGCATCAATATGCGCGGCATAGGTACGACATCGATAGGTATAGGCGTAGAAGCTGACGTGGCAGTCATCATCGATGATATTCCCATGGGCATGCAGGTCAAGGCCTTCCAGGATTTGACTGACATCTCACGCATAGAAATTTTGAAAGGTCCGCAAAGCACACTGTTTGGTAAAAGCGCGATTGCCGGTGCGGTCAATATCGTCACCAAGCCCATTTCCGGCCCGCTGGCAGGCAGCGCCAGCACCTTATATACCAGTGATGGTGAATGGCGCTTTGGCCTGACTTATGGTGGGGAAGTATCCGAGAAATTCGGCTTCAGGCTCAGTGCCAGCGACAATCGCTTCCCCGGCAATGTGAATAACCTGACTGATGGCAGCAAGGTCAATGGTTCTGGCGGCAAGACCTTCATGGCCAAACTCAGTTGGCATCCTACCGACAATATTGATGTCGATTTTTCGCCACGCTATAACAGCACAGTCACATCCTGCTGCGTGCTGGCATTGACCAGTCTGACACCGGCACAAGGCGGCCTGTTGTCGAATATCGCGCAACTGCCAGCTACGACTTTATTGAATGGCATACGCATAGGCCCGGACAACACCGATGTGCGCAATGACACCTTGACAGGCCAGACCTCCACCAGCCGTGGTGCGGGCTTAAAATTCACTTACAACTTTGCCGATGGTTCTTCGCTGACTTCGATTTCTTCACTTGATCGTTATTATGCCAATGACACACGCGACCAGGACTTTGTTGACGTGCCCACCCTGCTGTATTACCCACTGGCGAATGGCAAACCTGCCGGTGTCAATGCTGGCTATACCCAGTACGGCACATTTGATGTGAAATCGCAAACCCAGGAATTGCGCTATACCTCGAATGACAAGAATTCGCTGCGTTATGTGCTCGGTTACTGGTATGGAAAAAACTCTATAGAACGTCATTTCATACGCGGTTATAACGGCATTGCCTTGACCACGCCTATCCAGTATTTCACGGACACGTATAACGTCAACAGCGCCGTGTTTGGCCAGGCGACCTGGGACTTTGCAAAGAACTTCAGCCTGCTCGCAGGCTTGCGTTATAACCGTGAAACCTCGGGCTACCGTTTCTCTGTCGGTGCGCCACCGCCAGGTGCGTATGTACAGACAGATTATTTTTCCAGCCTCGACAATACCGAGAATTCCACGACGGGCAAACTCAGCCTGCAGCACCAGGTCAACAACAACCTGATGGTGTATGCCATGGGCTCTACCGGCTACAAAGGCCTGGCCTATGACTTGACCAGCGGCTTGAATGCCGCCACTGCGGCCCAGCAACCGGTCAAATCAGAAACTGCCAAGACCTTTGAAATAGGCCTTAAAGGCAATTTCCTCGACAACCGCCTGACGCTGAATGTCGCCGCCTTCAATAGCAGGTTCAGCGACTACCAGCAGAATTCTGGTGGTTATCTGCCTGGCACGACAACTTATGTGACGCGCCTCAATAGTGTGGGTGGCGTGCAGACACGCGGCGTGGAAATGGATGTCTCGGCACTGGTAACCAGAGACTTGATACTCAACGGCAGCATAGCCTACACCGATGCCACCATTACAGAATTCCCGAATGCCCCTTGCTATAACGTCGCTGGCAGCCCGAATGGTGGCTTCAATGCAGAATGCCAGTTGAAGTCTGCCCAGTATGGTGGACAGAACGTGCAAGACCTGGCCGGAGCAAGAATGCCGAATGCACCCAAGATCAAGGCCAATATCGGTGGTCAATATGACCTGCGCTTCAGCAACCTGCCTTTCGACGCTTTCATTACAGGCAGTGTGCGTTATCAAAGCGATGTCATCACCAACCTGAACCAGGACCCTACGCTGGCCGTATCTGCCATCAGTGTGACGAATATCGGTTTTGGGATCAGGGACAAAATGAACAAGTACAAACTGAGCTTCTTTGTCAACAACCTGTTTGACCGCCACTATGCCAATACCGGTTTCACAGGTGTAGGTAGCTGGAGTTCAAAAGCACCGAACCCTGTGCTGACAGTGACCAACACAACCTGGACACCTGCCCGTGACGCCTTCCGTTATTTCGGTGTCAGGCTGGACGCTAAATTCTGAACATCCTCAGTAACTAAAGCAGCGTGATGAATAGTCAGCACCGTTCATCACGCTCCTGAATTTCATACACCTTCCACTTTTATCAATTCCGGCATTCCTGCCGGATGGCTTTCTGCTGTCTGTTTTTATAACGAAAAATTAATCCCATCCAAACAAGCAAGGAGTACATCATGTTATCGACAACATCAAATAGCAAAACAATGATCCTGAAACCGGCTTTGACATTCATTACGCTACTGGTAGCAGCATTGCCAGCAATGGCAACGACTTACAAGGTAACAACGGCCAAGGAATTGCAGGACGCCATCAGCAAGGTAAAAGCAGGTGATGTGATACAACTGGCGGCAGGCACGTACAAAGACAAGTTCGTCATCAAGAACAAAAGCGGCAAGGCTGACTCCCCCATACAATTGACTGGCCCTGCCGGATCATCTGCCGCCGTGCTGGTGAACAGCGGTGGTTATGGCCTGTATCTCGATCACGCGAATTACTGGATCATCGATGGCATCACGGTCAATAATTCCGGCAAGGGCATCATCCTTGATACCTCCACTAACAACGTATTGCAAAACCTGACCGTGCATGATGTCGATGATGAAGGCATACACTTTCGCACCTTCAACACCGACAATGTATTGAAGAACAGCCACATCTATAACACCGGCAAGAAACAGGCTGGCTTTGGTGAAGGTGTGTATATAGGCTCAGCCAATTCCAACTGGTGCACCTATACTTCATGCAACCCGGACAAGAGTGACCGCAACAAGGTGCTGACCAACAGCATAGGCCCAAACGTCAATGCAGAAGGCATAGACATCAAGGAAGGTTCATCTGATGGTCTGATACAGGGCAATACCTTTGATGGCAGCGGCATCAGTGGTGAAAACTATGCCGACAGTGTGATTGATGTCAAAGGCAATAATTATGCAATCACCGGTAACACCGTCAATAACCACCCTACCTCCAGCGATAAAAACCTGCTCGATGGTTTTCAGGTGCACCAGGCTTATACCGGCTGGGGCAAGAACAATAAATTCAGCAGCAACCGCTTCAACCTCAATACCAAGGGCTATGGCATCAATGTGCAGTCAGGTCTGACTGGTAATATCGTCTGTGACAATAACTCGGTAACAAATACCAGTTCAGGCATGGCGAACGTTGCGCTCACTCATTGCACAAACTAAAACCAGTCCTTGTCCAGACTCAAATCAAGGCCTGCTAAAACAAGGCCTTGATCTTCTTTATCCAATTTTCCAGGGTCGACGTTTTTTCTGGAAGCGCCTTAGTTTCGCGAGACGTTATAGGAAATTGAAAAGCCGCCTCCAACTCTCTTCCTTTTTTAGCATTATCTGCTCTGCCATAAATTGGATTATCATTTTGCTCAGGAGCAGGAGCAGGCTCCGCTATCTCAGGAACAAGGCGTTTTGGTGGCATAAAGAACGTGACGATTTGTGCACCGGACCTTACTGGCGGGCATGCAGCTCCCCCCTCAACCAAACCGGTCCGCATGAGGATGGCATGAAATTGTTCAAGAAAATCAGACAAGTCGTGCGGCAACTTACTGGCATCTGTAATTTGATCTGCCCGGTCAAACGCAAGTATGTCTGCGTAGGAATGATAAGACGGTGTTTGATTATGCCGAAACAGATTCCAGTTCTTTTCTATGGAACAGTTTGGGAAAAACCTGGCAATATCTCCACTCAAAAAATAGGTTAGTGTCTGCATGTCGACTTTGCCAACCTGGCATTCACGTTCAAGTGCCTGCCGCATCTGAGTGTGAGTTACCTCATCAAATTCTCGATGCTGTAACAAGTGACCGAGGTCAAATAAATCCTTGAAACGTGGCCTGACCAGGGTCTGATGAATTTTCCATGCGATTTGTAAGGAAAGTGGAACTGTATTTTTAATCAAAAAAGCGTCGCCCAAAACAGGTCTGTATAGCAAAGGTACAGGTCCCTGTGCCAGGTCCAGGTTCAAAGACACATCCATACTAATTTCATCGTACGGCGCATCTCCCTGACTATAAGCCAGGTCAGTATTCACCGTAGGAAAATCTTCTGCCATGGCGTAATCTATCCGTCGCCAAAAAGCATTTTTCCTAAAGCTGCGAAAACGTATATCATCATCTGCCACAGCTTCAGTAACTACCACTGCCCACGGGTCAAGAATAGTGCGCGCCTCCGCGGCATCAACGACTCCCTGCATGCATACCCAATCAAGATCAGCAGGAATCCGCTGAGCAGGGTCTTGAAAATATTGCCGTGTCAAGAAACTGCCTTTCAGCATGAAAGGTAAATCCAGGCTTGCGGCACGACGTATGAAAGCTTCACCTGCCAGGAAAGCGGGCGAAACATCACATGCTGATAAGTTAGAAGATGACATCAAAAAATTCCTGATTTTCCATTAAAGAGACTGATTCAGCCAACCGTGATCCAGCGCACAGTTATCATCAAAGACGCAGTACTCGAAACGCTCGTGCATAATGGTCCAGACACTGTCCTTCAGACCTTTTTGCAAAGCGTCAACCCTGCGCAAGAAAGCAGCCTTGCTACCAGATTCGCGCAAAGTCACAAAACGCATTCCAGGTTCATTTCTGAGGGAATTTCTGGACAGGTGCGCTTCATGATTTTCACAAAACCGCAGCAAATCTTCTACTCTGGAGAAATTGATTTTACCGTGCCATTCATAGTAAACATCTGATGACATGGCTACATTTTCTTTATACTCTTCTGCGTATTGCAGAGGTATCTCTATTTTCAGGCGGCTTGTTTTGTAAGCTCGCTGGTTCAATATGCATCCATAGTTTTTTGCTACCTCCAATACGGCGTCCAGTTGATCCGCCATCAGAAGCTTGCTCAACATCAGTTGCTGAGAATGTGTACCTCTTGATAATTCTATCAAGAGCGGTTTTGCCTTGATCTCCCCGCAAAATTCAATGAACCCGGGGATATCTGCTTCCTGCGCATTTGCTACCGTCAGATGAATCTCAAATGGCAACATGGTTTGACATGCAACACTCACAAAAGCTGGCCGTCCAGAAATATTTTCGCGCATTTACTTATTGTTTTCGGCCAACTCACGCAGCTTGTCTTTCTTGCTTTTACGCTTGCCCTTGATGCCGCCAGTCGGCGCATCAGGGCTGGCTTCAGAATCTGTCTGGTTTGCTGCAATTGCCGCAGGTTCAAAACCGGGCAAGGTCTCGCGCGGCACACGTTTGTTCTGGCGTTTTTCTATAAGGCGGAAATGCATTTCATGCTCAGCCAGAATAAAGCTGATTGCCGTACCACTCGCACCGGCACGGCCAGTGCGGCCTATGCGATGGATGTAGTCGTCTGCCGAGCGCGGCAAATCATAATTGACAACCGCGGGCAGGCCAACAACGTCAATACCACGGGCCGCCAGGTCAGTAGCAACCAGCACCTGTATGCGGTTCGCCTTGAAGTCAGTCAGCATGTGCTGACGCGCACCCTGGCTGGCATCGCCATTAAATGCCTCTGCCTTGATACCTGCTTTTTTTAATTTATTGCTGATGGTGTCGCTCGCATATTTTGTGGCGACAAACACCAACACACGTTCCCATTGCTGCTCTTTGATCAGGTGCACCAGCAACCTGGTGCGCTTGTCGCCATCAACTGCTATCGCCCTTTGCGCGATATCGGGCAAGTTCTTGGTCAAGTCGGCAATCGCAATGCGCACTGGCTCATGCAGCATGCCTAGCGCCAGCTTTTTGACTGCTGGCGAAAAGGTCGCCGAGAAAAACAGGTTTTGCCGTTTGGCAGGTAACTGCTCAAGGATGCGTTTGATTTCAACGGCAAAGCCCAGGTCCAGCAGGCGGTCTGCTTCATCCAGCACCAGTGTCGCCACGTCTTTTAAAGACAGGGCATTGTTATCGAGCAAATCCAGTAAACGCCCCGGCGTGCTGATGACGATATCAGCCCCACCACGCAAATGCATCATCTGCGGGTTGATAGACGCACCGCCATAAATGACGGCTACCTTCAGCCTCTTTGGCAAATGCTCCGCCAAAGCCTCAATTGTTTGGCCTACCTGCCCGGATAATTCACGGGTAGGTACCAGTACCAGAATCTTGACCTTACGCTGTTTGCTAGCCTCTTCCATTTCTTCTTGCATGCGTTGCAACAGGGGCAAAGCAAAGGCAGCTGTCTTGCCAGAACCGGTCTGTGCCAGTGCCATGACATCCTGTCCAGCCAGTACCGCAGGAATAGCCTCAGCCTGCACCGCAGTTGGTGTTTCATACTGACGTGCGGCAACCGCTTGCAAAAGTTCCGGGATCAGGCCTAGAGATTCAAAAGTCATGGATAAATTGAAGAAGAGAAATTTTTGATTGAGCGTTACACTATTGATATTAACGCGCATCAGAGTATAGAGTGCGTCAGGGCTTTAATCCCTATCAATGCGCATTGTAGTGCAAAACTGCCATACACCTGCAGATGTCAATCCCTGCAATATTTTCGTTTATGCATGAAGGAGCAAGCATTTTGGCAATAATTACTTTTATCAAGGCTGATATTGCTCAACATAAAGATGTCCTCATCGCCATGAATATGGAATATATGGGCTGGGTGGGGGCGAACATAGCGCAAGATTTTGGTATTACTACCGAGGCTTTACTGGGTATGCCACTGGCTGAATATGTACCGGGCGCGCTGGATAAAATTTGTGGCGCGGATGCGCTGGATGGCATGTTTTATCTGGTTGAGGTAGATGGCCAGTATGCCGCCATGGGTGGCAGACGCGGCATACAGGATAGTATTGCCGAAATAAAACGCTTGTACGTATTACCGGCTTTTCGCGGCCTGCACCTGGGCGATACTCTGCTGCAACACTTGCTCAACGATGTCCGCAAGCTCGGCTATCAGCGGGTTCGCCTGGACAGCGCCCCCTTCATGCAAGCGGCTCACAGCTTGTATGAAACTGCCGGTTTCAAGGACTGCCCACCTTATGAAGGTGCGGAAGTACCAGCGGTCCTGCATCCACGCTGGCGGTTTATGGAATTGATACTGTAAGCCGGATTGTTTGTGTGAGCTGACGCACAGTCTGTCAACTGTGACTGGCGTAAGCTACGGGTAAAAGTGATTGGCAAGCTATTTATACACTGAAGAAAATACCATGCAAGTTGAAACTATCCTGGCCTTTGGTGGCCACAGCGAAGCAGCTATCAAATTTTATGAAAAGGCACTGGGTGCAGAAGTGCTCGTCATGATGCGCTGGAAAGACAGCCCTGATCCAGGCCTGCGCAAGGTATCGTCAGACCCTGACAAGATCATGCATGCATCATTTCGCATAGGCAACACGACACTGATGGCAAGCGATGGTATCGAGACCCTGGCTCACCCGGACATCAAGGGCGTTACCCTGAACCTGGAAGCCAAAGACGATGCCGAGGCGCAAAAATTATTTGCTGCACTCAGCGATGGTGGCAAGGTACAGATGCCTTTGGCAAAGGCCTTCTGGACATCCCTGTCTGGCATGGTCATTGACCGTTTTGGTGTGCCATGGATGATCAACGTGGCTGCGCAGGACAACTGATACCCCCAATATGCATAATATGCATGCTCAGGAGATTTTCACATGAGTACTACGCAACTCAAGTCAGCAATCGAATTGGCAAGCAAGAACACTGTGCATTTCCCTAACGAGAGCAAAGAATACAGGCTGGCCCGGAATGCTTTACTCGCTGAGGAAATCGAACTAAGGCGGCAAATAGAACGCGTGGCAGAACAGCGCCGCGCTTTACCAGCAGGTGGTGAAGTACCCAGGCAATATCACTTTGAAGGTGAAGATGGCCCTGCCGACTTCGCCAGCCTGTTTGGCAACAAGCAGACCCTGGCTGTTTACAGTTACATGTTTGGCCCGAAACGTGAACGGCCTTGCCCCATGTGCACCTCTTTACTGTCGGCCTGGGATGGCGAAGCAGCAGATGTTGCGCAACGCATCTCTTTGGTGGTCATCGCCCGTTCCCCCATTGCCCGCCTGATTGCCTTTAAAAAAGAACGTGGCTGGCAGCACCTGAGGCTGTATTCCGATGCCAGTGGCGACTACACCCGTGATTACGTCAGTGCAGACGATGCCGACATCCCGGCCTTTAATGTCTTTACGCGACGTGATGGCACGATACGACATTTCTGGAGTGGTGAAATGGGTGCAGACAGTGCCGACCCTGGCCAGGATCCACGTGGCGCACCCGACCTCATGCCACTCTGGACCATACTCGACAGCACGCCAGAAGGACGCGGCGCTGACTGGTATCCCAAGCTCAGCTACCCCAAGGAATAGGCTTCATTGCGCCCTGCGAGTAGTTACCCGTACTGTTACCTGTATTGTTACCCGCATTCATCCTCACTCACATAAATGGAGACAGAAAATGAAATGTCTGATCATGGTCAAAGCAACCAAAGATTCCGAGGCTGGCACGATGCCCAGCGAAGAGATGTTCAGGGAGATGGGTAAATTCAATGAAGAGTTGGTGAATGCCGGCATCATGCTTGCCGGAGATGGTCTGCAACCATCATCAAAAGGTGTGCGTGTACGCTTTTCTGGAAATGAACGCTCAGTTATTGAGGGGCCGTTTTCTGCCACCAGCGAACTGCTTGCAGGCTTCTGGATCTGGCAGGTAAAGTCACTTGACGAAGCAATTGCATGGGTAAAACGCTGCCCCAATCCCATGCTGTGCGAATCAGACATAGAGATCAGACAAATACAGGAAGCAGATGATCTTGGCGAAACATACACACCAGAGTTGCGCCAGCAAGACGAGCGATTACGCAAGCAGATTGAAGAAAAACATTAACACTGTGCACGGCAAATTTCTGATTTCTCTTTTTTAACAGGCCCTGATGTCAAAGCCTTTGCCTTGAAAACCCTGCCTTAGCTTAAGCATCATTTGAGAATGGTTGAGGAATTGCAAAGCAAGATAGTGCCTTAAAAATTCGCGACACTTTCAATACAGAGATTTCAATACTGAACTTGGCAAGCAAGCCATCAATTGCAAAATCAAAAGAAAATCAAAACGACACTAAGGTTTTGATTTTCTTAGGTTTTAATTTTCTTCCATCGCTGCAAGCAATTTACAGCAGGGCAAAGGACAGCTTACAGCTCGTCAGCAAAAGCTTTTGCTGGTTTGCGTGAAGACAGTTTCCCTAACCGTTCCAGACCATGGATGTCATGCAGTTTTTTATTCATCGTATCGTACTTTTCAGCAGATACGAGATAAGCCGCAGGAATCTCGTCGTCAAGTATCATGACAGGTTCAAGAATAGCTTCTCTCAACACTGCCTTTGCATGGCGACGCAGTTTTTTAATGTTGACTGAATGATCGGTATGCATGGTTTTTCCTGTTCACAAAAAAGGTAAAGCTAATAAAGAAATGATCGTCGTTCACCATGACGACTTACCTTGTCAGGTGAAGCAATAATAAAGTTAAAGCTGGCGATAGAAAGTCGGAAAATATGCGCTTGGCTTGTAGGCGAACATGCAGTTTTGAAAATGGAAGCAATTCAGAGTTTTTTCTTCTCATCATTTCTTCTGGAAAACATTTATAAATAGTCGCCCTCTTGCCGGGGCGATCGCTTACACGTTTCGGTAATAAGCACTTACCAGTGTCGCAGTGAGACCGATTTATCATGCTGATCAAAAGATAAATCTTGCGACTTACAGCCCCTCCCCCCTAAAAGGTGCAGTTAAACTGTGTAGTGCTGCAATTTCCAATGCTGTGACAACGCCACGGGCGTGCGCTTGCGCGATTATCCAAGTACACTGGATAAGCTGCTGCCAGGTATGCCTGTGATTATTTGAAAGAAGCTTATGAATATCAATCCGCTTGCAGGTCAACTGTCACCAGATTCTGCACTGGTCGATGTGAACCAGCTCATCGCCGCTTATTACCAACAAATCCCTGATGCACAAGTCACTGCGCAAAGAGTAGCATTTGGCACCTCTGGCCACCGTGGGTCCTCGTTCCAGACCAGCTTCAATGAACATCATGTTCTCGCCATCACCCAGGCGATTTGCGACTATCGTCAGCAACAGGGTATCAGCGGCCCCTTGTTCCTCGGTATTGATACCCATGCATTGTCAGAACCGGCACGCATCAGCGCGATAGAAGTGCTTGCGGCCAATGGCGTCAACGTCATGCTGTCCAGCGGTGACGAATATACGCCTACACCTGCTGTATCACTGGCTATCCTGATGTATAACCGCGGTCGCCGTGCTGCTACTGCTATTGCTAGTGGCATTGAGCAAAATACTGGACTGGCTGATGGCATCGTCATTACACCCTCTCACAATCCACCCGACAATGGCGGCTTTAAATACAATGCAGTCAATGGTGGCCCAGCAGATACCGCCACCACCGACTGGATAGGCAAGCGTGCCAATGAACTCATGGCAGCGAATTTGCAGGACGTAAAGCGCCTACCCTTTGAGAGGGCCATACATGCTGGCACGATGCACCGTTACGACTTCATGAATACCTATGTCAGCGAGCTTGAACAGATCATTGATCTTGCCGCGATACGCCAATCTGGCATACGCCTGGGCGTTGATCCGCTTGGCGGTGCCGGCGTGCATTACTGGGGCCGCATCGCCGAAAAATATCAGATAGACCTGACGGTAGTCAGTGATGTAGTTGATCCGACCTTTCGCTTCATGCCGCTGGACTGGGACGGCAAGATACGCATGGACCCCTCATCACCCTACGCCATGCGCCGCCTGCTGGACATACAGTCAGATTTTGATATCGCCTTCGCCTGCGACACCGACCATGATCGCCATGGCATCGTCACACCTGGCGCTGGCCTCATGACGCCAGACCACTATCTGGCCGTCGCCATCGACTACCTGTTCCAGCATCGCCCGGACTGGGGCAGCACGCCCGGCATAGGAAAAACCATCGTCAGCAGCCGCATGATAGAACATGTGAGCAAACGACTGGGGCGCAAACTATACGACATGCCCGTCGGCTTCAAATGGTTCGCCCCCGGCCTGTTTGATGGCAGCCTGGGTTTTGGCGGCGAAGAAAGCGCAGGCGCCAGCTTTGTACGCATGGACGGCAAAGCATGGACAACAGACAAGGACGGCATCGTCGCCGCCCTGCTGGCAGGAGAAATAAAAGCAAAAACTGGACGCGATCCCGGCCAGGTATATGAACAGCTTACGCAAGAATTTGGCAAGCCCGTCAGCATACGCGTAGAAGCCCCCGCCACGCCGGCACAGAAAAAAGCCCTGTCCAACCTGTCGCCGCAACAGATCACCAGCAAATTGCTGGCGGGCGACAACATCACCGACATCCTCACCACTGCCCCCGGCAACATGACCGCGATAGGCGGTGTGAAAGTCATCACCAACAACGGCTGGTTTGCCGCCCGCCCCTCAGGGACAGAGGAAATCTACAAGATCTATGCGGAGAGCTTTAAGGGTGAGGAGCATTTGCACGAGATCGTGGCGGAAGCGCAGGGCATTGTGGATGTGGCGTTATCAACAATAGATGGGAAGAGACAGCAGTCTTAAAGCTAGCTCCTTGAAAATTATCCATCTTATGCAGACGCTTCCGGTGCAGGCATCATGACGAAAATCAAGTTCAAATAATTCCATTGAAGACAAATTTGGTATAGAGAATCCAGATAGGGATGACTTTGAGTAGAGCCTGCTAAACGGTCGATTATCTGCTCTAAGTTGGGTGTTATGCAGCGAATGGAATGAGGCGCTGACACTGCGTTCAATGCTTAGAACAAGAAGGCTTTGACCTAGCCCCCCCATCTCCAGGGATAGTGCAGGCCATGAAAGCGGGCATGCCATCGAATCCAGTAGACATAATCTTCTTCAGTGCGTAAACTGAAGCACTTATCACGAATACAATTTTTACACAGTTGGGCAAGCTTGGATGTATGGAGCTGGATTCAGATATGACTTGCGGGATGTCCATGAAGGCTGCCTGACTTTTTCTGGTTATTATTAGTACTGAATATAAACACCGCATATTTCGTATGGCTTCACAGTTCAACAGTAATAAACGTATTGCGGACGAACCGCCACATTAGGCGGAATTTTTTCACCCTATTTAAAGTTATACAACATCATTCCAAGGAGACTCTAGCCGTGAGTGAATCAATCGAAAAGGTAAAGCGACCAACGTCTATTACAGTCATTTGTGTAATTGGTTTTTTGGGCGCACTAATCGCAGTACCACTCATTTTTTCTCCAATTGCCCAGCAAATTAGCCCTTGGTATCCACCATATTTAGGCTTTTCATCCTTCGTGGGATTGGTGTGCATGATTGGGCTATGGATGATGAAAAAATGGGCAGCTTATACCTACACAGGTTTTGTCGCTATCAATCAGATAGTCCTGCTTGCAATGGGGGTGTGGAATGTCATTGCCCTGATTATTCCGGCAATAGTCATTTTCTTTGCCCTTAAGCATGTCTCAAAAATGTCTGCATAACATGGCGCTCAACCTTGCTCTCTTCGGTCGCTGCACAATAACGTCGCGCAGCGTCGGCTAGCTCTACGTTAGGCCTCAAAGACGCACTCCGGTGATCGGAAGCGAAGAATGCCACCTATTAGACACCTCTTACCCATCGTGTAATTCAGCGTTAAAGCTTACTACCATGAAGAAACTGATCACTATCATGAGCTTACTTTCTGTATTCAACAGCGCTAAAGCGGTGGATTACTCTGAAGGTCAGCTTTGGGCATACAAGACTAGAGCAGGTGAAGAAAAATCGACCGTCTTGATCAATAAGATCGAAACGCACCAGAAGCTCGGAAAAATCTTTCACATCAGTGTCGATGGTGTCAGGGTTAAGAACAATCACATTCAGGGTGGTGCTTCTTCAGAACTACCCCATTTTCCAGTTTCTGAAGAAACGCTAAATAAGAGTCTTACCAAACTGCTCGGAAAGAGAAAACCAAATCAAAATTATATTGAAGGCTACAATACTTGGAAATCTGCATTCGATGCTGGCAAGGCCGGAATATTTACAATTTCAGTTTCTGAGATCGTCGGTTTTATTGAAGATGCTATTAACAAACAATAAAAATAGCTCTAGCATGACATTCGAAGATGAAGTGCGAATATGCGTTCCCATTCAACTTACTGATCGGCGCGTGCGCCTCTCAAATCGACGTCACGTATCCTATGTTTAGAAGATTACTCGCTGCCGTTGGTCTTAATTTTGCTGCTTCGGATGCAGCAGCTGGCGTTGCACATTCGCCCTACGCCGATGAGGCTATGAATACAATTTATAACTTACTTTTTTGCGACAACCCGGATGGGTTTAAAAGTAAGTCGGGCGACACACCCACGCGCTGGCAATCAATCTTATTTTCATCGCCTTCCGATTTCTCTGCACTCGAAGCCTTGGCCTCCGACACTTCGGCAGAAGGACGTGTTCGATTTTTGGCTTTCTCGCGTCTTCGCGAGCAAGGAAAAACTGTTCAGCCAAAGATTTTGCTAGGTGTGATTATCGAAGTGCCACTCACGGATGGCCTCGATACACTCGCCGCATTCTCGGAAGGTGGGGTGCGTTATATCAATCAGTCTGGCAAGCTTGTTGTCATCGAGGGCGTTGACAGCTTTTTACCAATGGTTAAGAAATTATTTTCTGTATCAGCCCCAGTGGTGTCACAGATAGAGCCATGGGATAAGCCGCGATTAGCGCCTCCAAAACAAGGAAATGTACGATTAACATTTTTGGTCTCTGACGGCCTTTATTTTGGCGAAGGGCCGATGTCCGTAATGCAACGTGAAGCAATGGCGGGTCCAATCATTAACCAGGCGACTGAGTTGCTTCAGGCTGTTGTTGCAACAGGCTTGAATTGAAAGTGCATAACATGACACTCGATTCGAAAACTCGCATTCCAAATGTAAAAAAATAAGATCCCATTTCTCCTATGAGAAATGGGATCTTATTTACAATGCTCAAAACCTACACGTTAAAACGGAATATCATCATCCATATCCGAGAAATTCGGTGCCGGGCGTGAGGCTGGGGCCTGGCGTTGTTGTGGGGCTGCCTGTGGTCGTGGGGCTGGAGCACCTCCACCGCCGCCACCGCCGTAGCCACCACCATCATCCATGCCTGCGCCGCCGCCCATGCCCTGACGGCTGCCCAGCATTTGCATGCTGTCGGCCTTGATGTCGGTTGCGTATTTTTCTACGCCGTCTTTGTCGGTGTATTTACGGGTGCGCAGGCTGCCTTCAACGTAGACTTGGGAACCTTTCTTCAAGTATTGACCGGCGATTTCTGCCAGTTTGCCGAAGAAGGTAATGCGGTGCCATTCTGTCTGTTCTTTCTTTTCACCGCTGGATTTGTCTTTCCAGCTATCGGTGGTTGCCACGGTGATGCTGGTCATTGCATCGCCTGATGGCATGTAACGGGTTTCCGGGTCTCTCCCAAGGTTGCCGACGATAATGACCTTGTTCACTGATGCCATGTAATTCTCCTAATTTTCCTGATACAAATTAATTTATGCCTTGACCGCAGGCACAGTTTTGCTGCGCTTGGGTATGTTGGGCATATTGATAGCGATTATAAGCCACACTGCTGTAAGCACAGAACTAACAACAAAAACTGATGAAGGGTTGAAACTTTGCTTGAGCCATCCCCCCAGCAAACCGCCGCAGAACAGGCCCAGGGCCTGCAGGGTGTTGTACACACCCAGTGCTGCACCTTTGGCGGCTGGCGGGGCGATACGCGATACCAGGGATGGCTGGCATGCCTCCAGGATATTGAAGGCAATAAAAAATGCAAACAGCAAGCCTACCAGCATGGCTGGAGATTGCAAGTATTGCCACAAGCCAAGCTCAACCGCCAGCAAGAGTGTGATTGCAGCAACAAAAACTTGTTTCATCTTGCCAAATTTCTCGCCGATGAAAATTGCTGGCAGCATGGCGATGAAAGAGGCGAACATCACAGGCAAATAAACTTTCCAGTGCGCAGCAACCGGCAGGTCGGCATATTGCACCAATGCCGCTGGCACCACGACGAACATGGCCATTTGCGTCAGGTGCAGGGCAAACACGCCGTAATTTAGGCGCATCAGTTCGGTATTCTTCAAGACCACGGACAGGGGTACGGGTTTATGGCGTATGGCGGGTGCTTCTGGCGTGATGAACAAGACAACGGCAATACCCACCAGTGACAAGACACCCGTCATGGCAAAGATGCCACTCATGCCTATGCTTTGATACAGCAAAGGTGCGGCCACCAGTGAAAATGCAAAGGTCAGGCCTATGGAACCCCCTACCATGGCCATGGCCTTGGTGCGGTGTTCTTCTCTGGTGGTATCGGCAATCAGGGCGGTGATGGCGGCGGAGATCGCGCCTGCACCCTGTATGCCACGACCGATGATGACACCAACTACCGTTGTTGCGGATGCGGCAACAAAAGCGCCGATAGCAAACAGCAACAAACCAATAACGATGATGCGCTTGCGGCCAAACTTGTCAGATGCTATCCCGAACGGGATTTGACCAAACGCCTGGCTCAGGCCATACATGCCCATGGCAAGGCCAACCAAACTGGCATTGTCACCATCAGGCAGGGTTTTGGCATGAATGGCAAATACCGGCAGGATGAGAAACAGACCCAGCATGCGCAGGGCAAAAATGGAAGCGAGGGAAGCACTGGAGCTGATTTCCTCGCGGCTCATGCCGGCAGGCTCTTGCTCACTCAGGGCGGATGCGTCGGAAGGTGTTGCAATAGTCATATTCAAAAAGCTCGTCTGGTCAATTTAGATTAGGCAAAGCAAAGACGAGCCCGCAGTGATTTTCAAAACCCGTTATAGTATCAGGTTGCACGCCTACTTCCTCCAATTCGGCCCAAATTCAGCACAGAGACTATGACGACACGCACAAAAGCAGCAAAAGCGCCCAAACCGGCAGAAATCGACTTTGATGCCAGTGATGTTCAATTGGCACAAAAACGTGAATTGATACGCGTACGCGGCGCCCGTACCCACAACCTGAAAAATATCAGCATAGATTTGCCGCGCAATAAGCTGGTGGTCATCACTGGCCTGTCTGGCTCGGGCAAGTCTTCACTGGCTTTTGATACCCTGTATGCAGAAGGCCAGCGCCGCTATGTAGAGTCTCTGTCAGCTTATGCGCGCCAGTTTTTGCAATTGATGGAAAAACCGGATGTGGACTTGATTGAGGGTCTGTCACCGGCCATCTCCATCGAGCAAAAAGCCACTTCGCATAATCCGCGTTCTACTGTTGGCACGGTCACAGAGATACATGATTACCTGCGTCTGCTATATGCACGCGTGGGTACGCCGTATTGCCCTGATCACCCGGAGAACCCGCTGGCTGCACAATCTGTCTCGCAAATGGTGGATGCCGTGCTGGCCATGCCTGACGATACCAAACTCATGATACTCGCGCCTGTGGTTGCCAACCGCAAGGGTGAACACATGGATTTGTTTGAGCAGATGCAGGCCCAGGGCTTTATACGTTTTCGCGTACAGAGTGGCACGCATGAAGCGAAGATTTATGAGGTCGATAATCTGCCCAAGCTGAAGAAGACCGAGAAGCATACGATAGATGTGGTCATAGACCGCGTCAAGGTCAAGGCCGACATCAAGCAGCGCCTGGCAGAATCTTTCGAGACTTGTTTGCGCCTGGCAAATGGCCGTGCCCTGATTGTGGATATGGACAGCAATCATGAGCAATTATTCTCGAACAAATTTGCCTGCCCTATCTGCGGTTATTCATTGCAAGAGCTGGAACCGCGCCTGTTCTCTTTCAATAATCCCATGGGGGCCTGCCCTGAATGTGATGGTCTGGGGCATATAGAATTTTTTGATCCCAAGCGTATCGTGGCATTCCCTAATTTGTCACTGGCCAGTGGTGCAGTCAAGGGCTGGGACAGGCGTAATCAGTTCTACTTCCAGATGCTGTCCAACCTGGCGGCATACTATGAATTTGATATTGATACGCCATATGAGCAATTGCCTGAGTCAGCACAGCAAATCATTTTGTATGGCTCAGGCAAACAGCAGATACCGTTTACCTATATCAATGAAAAAGGCCGTACCGTCATCAAGGAACACAGCTTTGAAGGCGTGGTCACGAATCTGCAACGCCGTTATCGCGAAACTGATTCCATGGCCGTCAAGGAAGAGCTGGCCAAGTTCATCAATGAAAAGCAATGCCCGTCTTGCGATGGCGCACGCCTGCGTATAGAAGCGCGTTATGTCAAGGTGGGTACAGGCAAGCAGGAGAAGGCGATTTACGATATCAGCGCCATGCCTTTGCGCGAAACCCTGCATTTCTTTGAACACCTGAAACTCACAGGTTCCAAGCGCGACATCGCTGACCGCATCATCAAGGAAATCACGGCGCGCCTGACTTTCCTGAATAACGTCGGTCTCGATTATCTGTCACTGGAACGTAGTGCCGATACTCTCTCTGGTGGCGAAGCCCAGCGCATACGCCTGGCATCGCAAATTGGTTCTGGCCTGACTGGTGTCATGTATGTACTGGATGAACCATCTATCGGCCTGCATCAGCGCGACAATGACAGGCTTATCGATACGCTCAAGCATTTGCGCGATATCGGCAATAGCGTGCTGGTGGTCGAGCATGATGAAGATGCGATACGCTGCGCCGACTTTGTGGTCGACATGGGTATAGGTGCTGGTGTACATGGTGGTGAAATTATCGCCCAGGGTACGCTGGCAGATATCATGGGCAACAAGCGTTCGCTGACTGCGCAATACCTGAGTGGCGCGCTGGAAATTGCCGTGCCGAAGAAACGTACGAAAGCAGACCCGGCCAAGCAATTGCTGATTGCCGGTGCGCGTGGTAATAACCTGAAAAAAGTCTCGATGAAATTGCCAGTGGGCTTGCTGACTTGCGTGACCGGTGTTTCTGGTTCAGGCAAATCGACGCTGGTGAATGATACGCTTTACCATGTCGCTGCGCGTCACCTGTATGGCTCACAAACTGAACCGGCAACGTTTGATCATGTCAGTGGTCTTGAGCATTTTGATAAAGTGATTTCTGTCGACCAGGCACCGATAGGTCGTACACCACGTTCCAACCCTGCCACTTATACTGGCCTGTTCACGCCTATCCGTGACCTGTTCGCGACTGTGCCAACAGCCAAGGAACGTGGCTATAGCGCAGGCCGTTTCTCTTTCAACGTCAAGGGCGGGCGCTGTGAAGCTTGCCAGGGCGATGGCGTCATCAAGGTAGAGATGCATTTCTTGCCTGACGTGTATGTGCCTTGCGATGTCTGCCACGGCAAGCGTTATAACCGCGAAACCCTGGAAGTACATTACAAGGGCAAGAACATCAATGAAGTGCTGGGCATGACGGTGGAAGATGCATTTGAATTCTTCAAGGTTGTCCCTATCATTGCACGCAAATTGCAAACCCTGCTGGACGTGGGCCTGGGTTATATACGCCTGGGGCAAAGTGCCACTACCCTGTCAGGTGGCGAGGCGCAGCGCGTCAAGCTGTCGCTGGAATTATCCAAGCGCGATACCGGCCGCACGCTGTACATCCTGGATGAGCCAACCACTGGCTTGCACTTCCATGATATCGCCCTGCTGTTGAAGGTCATACACAGGTTGCGTGACCAGGGTAATACGGTAGTCATCATCGAGCATAATCTGGATGTCATCAAAACGGCTGACTGGCTGATTGATCTTGGCCCTGAAGGTGGTGCTGGTGGCGGCAAGATTATTGCTACAGGTACGCCAGAAGAAGTGGCGGCCAATCCTGAGAGTGTGACGGGCAAGTATCTGGCACCACTGCTGAAGAAATCAAAATAAACGAATGAACTGATTTGAGGCGCTGTTCCTGCAAAGGAAATAGCGCCTTTTTCTATTTGTGTTGCGAAGGGTAACGTCCAAGTGCTCATTTTAATGACGACACTTTAGGCTTGGTTATAATAGCCCTCAATCCGCAGCACATCAGTTCTGCAATAACTACAAGATACCTGCTTAGCAATGACAATACGCCTGATCGTTGGCCTGGGTAACCCCGGCCCTGAATATGAACAAACCCGTCACAATGCCGGTTTCTGGCTGGTAGATCAATTACCAGCCAGCCTGCAAAGGGACAAGAATTTCAATGCCCTGGTCGGCAAGACGCGCATCGCCAACCAGGAAGTGTGGCTGCTCGAGCCACAGACCTTTATGAACCGCTCGGGGCAATCGGTAGGCGCGATCTGCCGCTTCTACAAGATCACGCCTGACCAGGTGCTGGTCGTGCATGATGAGCTTGATATCATGCCTGGCATTGCCAAGCTCAAACTTGGTGGTTCATCTGGCGGGCACAATGGCCTCAAGGATATTACTGCGGCCCTGGGCACTCAGGATTACTGGCGTTTGCGCATAGGCATAGGCCACCCGCGCAGCCTGAATTTAACCCAGGGCGTGGCGGACTTTGTCCTGCACAGGCCACGCAAGGAAGAACAGGGACCGATAGACGAAGCGATCGCCAATAGCCTGGCTGTGCTACCCTTGCTGGTTGAAGGCAAATTCCCTGAAGCGATGATGCAACTCCATACAACAAAATGAGTTCAGCAATACAAATCCATGCTGGCCGCAAAGCCTACGCTCACTTGCGTGAGCACGGCTTGCGCGCGCAGGATGTGGCCATCATCCCGGCGGCAGCGGGTGGCCCCAAGGGTTTGATATTGCAGGCTCTGGATCAATGGATATTTGGTGAATGGCTGCCAACTGCACCGCGTGAACGCACATTGATCGGTGCATCTATCGGTGCCTGGCGCATGGCAGCGGCCAGCCATACTGACCCGGTGGCAGCTTTCCAGCGTCTCGGTGATTTGTATTGCGAGCAGCGTTACCCTGAAAAACCTTCTGCGCAATATGTAACGCGCGAAATCCAGAATCTCTTGCATGACTTTATTGGCGGTCATGAGGCAGAGGTTGTTAACCAGCCTTTGCATAGATTGCATTTGCTGGCAGTGCGGGGGCGCGGCTTGCTGACAGCACCGCAATCGGTGAGCAAGGCCAAGGCTGGTTTTGTGGCGGCGACCTTTGCCAATCTGGCGTCGCGCTCACGCCTGGCAAGGCATATGGACCGCGTGATTGTTGGCGATACCCGTGACCCGCTGTTCTGGCTGAAGGCGAAATTTGATGGGTTTGATACCCACTTTTGCCCGCTGAAAACGGACAACCTCGGCTGGTCGCTGCTGGCCTCCGGCACCCTGCCGCTGATCATGGAACCGGTCTCGCATATCCCGCATGCACCGGTGGGCACTTACTGGGATGGCGGTATCATCGATTACCACCTGGCCCTGCCCTATTCACGTGTGGCAGGCAGCAAGGATGGTGACCTGGTGCTCTATCCACACTTTACCGATCACATCGTGCCCGGCTGGCTGGACAAGCCCATACCCTGGCGCAGGGCTGGCACAGGCGTTAACCGTCAATGGCTGGATAATGTGATCATGGTGTCACCATCACCTTCTTTCCTGAAGACGCTGACACGCGGCAAGCTGCCGGATAGAAAAGATTTTTTTTACTACGGGTTGAATCACGATTTCCGCATCCAGAACTGGAAGCTGGCGATCAGCGAAAGCGGGCGCATGCGTGATGATTTTGCGGCGTTTGTAGAAAAACCAAATCTTGATCTGGTACAGGCTCTGAATTTTTAATTTTTTTATTTTTAAGCTGGTAAAGATAATTTTTGCTCGCGCTGCTCAGCCACATATTGAACAAGTTCAGGAAAAAACTCTAGAAAGCCTTTGCTCAATACATCGTAATTGCTCAGCAAATCCCCCAGGCCCGCACGCAACAAATCTCCATTCTTTGACAATCTTTGCGAAGTGCGTTCGACAGCAATTCTGACGCCATCAAATTCATGATAAGAACCCAGCCAATCCTGGCTCAGCATGCGCGGCAAGGCTGCCTGCAGATTATCAGGCAAGACTATTTTTGATTGTGCTTGCAGGGCACTGTAAAAACGCTGTATCAATTCCTGGCGTGGAGCCGGGCTGCCTTGCGGCCAATGCTGGCTCAGCACATGGTCATAAAAAATATCCAGCAAAATGCCCGCATAACGGCGGTGCTGGTCCTGGAACAAGGCTTTGGCCTGCAAGACGATGGGATGGCTGTCGGTATAGCTATCGACTTGCCTGTGGATTTGTATATCAGCCTGGATTTCAGGATGATAGAGCGCGGTGTCCTTAAGTTTGACAAAGTCACCGAGCAAGGCTCCCAGCATGGCTTTATCGCTATGCTGGGCCAGGTAGATGTGGGCGAGGTAATTCATACGTAAAACAAGTATAGCGGGCTTTGCATTTGCCTGCTGCGATGCTCGAATTTCCTTTCCCTTATTCTTTCGCTTTACTCTTCTGCCTGACTGTCATCTTTTTCAGCCATTGCTTTACTTGTGGGTACATGCCGCCCTTGCTGTTTTAGTGCCTGCCTGAGCAAATACTCAACCTGGGCATTGGCACTGCGCAGCTCTTGTGCCGCCATGCGTTCGATCTCGTTCCACAACAAGGGATCGATACGCAGGGGGAAGGATTTTTTTCCTCGGCTGGCCATTAGCTGGCATTCAATCGTGGAGTGATATAACTGAGCAGGCGCTGCGGGTCTTGAGTGCCCAGGCGCAGTGCCTTGCCATTACGCAAAACCACCAGTATGGCGGTATTGCCAGTGGCGTTATATAACATGCCCTTGCTTGTGAATCTGATGCCATAACCTTCCATCATGCTTGTGGTGGTGGCTTCTACATAAGCAATATCCGACAGGGCAATTTTCCAGGAAGGAAAACCAATCAGACCAAAATGCCAACGTAGATAACTTGCATCAACGCTTACGGTTAAAGCACCGAGTAAAACCAGTAACAGCAGGCTCACCAGCGGTAAAGCCAGTTTGATGCCGGGCATTCCTGGCCCCAGGTATATCATTTGCACCGCGAGTAAGAGCACGGTACTGACAGGCAGGATAATCCACAACAACTTCATCCACTGTTTTTCCACATAGACTGGATGTTCCATTTTCTTATCTCGCTACAAATTAATTGTATAAAGTGCCGGTATTGATGACGGGCTGGGTCTCTTTATCCGAGCACAGCACCACCAGCAGATTACTGACCATGGCCGCCTTTCTTTCATCATCGAGCTCGCATATCTTGCGCTCTGACAGACCTTGCAAAGCAGCTTCCACCATGCTGACTGCACCGTGCACGATTTTTTTACGGGCGCTGATGATGGCTTCTGCCTGCTGGCGGCGCAACATGACCTGGGCAATTTCTGCGGCATAGGCCAGGTGCGTGAGCTTGGCGTCTTCTACATCAATGCCGGCTGCGGTAAAGCGCTTGTGCAATTCGTCACGCATGGCACCGGCGACGACATCCATGCCTGCCCGCAATGTGGTTTCGCCTTCAGCCAGGTCTTCACCATCGTCATAGGCATACTGGGTTGCCAGGTGGCGTATCGCCGCTTCAGACTGGATATTCACAAACCGTTCAAAATCATCGACATTGTAAATCGCCAGTGCCGTATCCTGCACGCGCCAAATAATAGCCGCACCAATTTCCACAGGATTGCCGCGCTTGTCATTCACCTTCAGTGGCGCAGTGTTCAAGGTGCGGGCACGCAGGCTGAGCTTGCGTTTGGAATAAAAGGGATTGACCCAGCGCAGGCCTTCACTGCGGTCTGTGCCCTTGTATTGGCCAAACAAGGACAGCAAGGCTGCCTCATTCGGTTGCAGCATGTACAGGCCGGTGAGGATGAAAATACCCAGCACTACGGCAGCCAGCCGCATCAACACACCAGCCAGGCTGGGCTGCCCTGCACCAACCAGGTCAATAAAACTATAGGCACCGCCTGCGACAAACAGCAGGCCGACAATGATCATGAAATAACCGTCCAGCGACGCAAGTGAACGTTCTTGTATTAATTTTTTACCAGTCGCCGACACTGAGGTAGTACTCATACTTTCTCCTGATAGATGGCACTTTGAAATCAAAGTGATATCACTTTAGTGCGCAGGTATGGAATTGTCAAGAACGGATTGAAAATGAACCTGGCAACATGAAACCTGCACAAAATGCAAAAAAGGCTATTCATTCCGAATAGCCTTTCCAGCTTGGTAAAAATTGACAGGAACAGTCTCAGTATTGAAGCTCAGGACAAAGGAAACAAGTTTTTCACGCGATTACCAGCAAGTTGCCTGCTCGCCGCCAGCACTGACAGGCAAGTCCTGGGCTTGCAAGAGACGGTGGCAGGCTGTATTGCAGGCTCTGTTGCAGGTTGTGTTGAAGGCTCTGTTGTCGGCTGTGGTGCAGACTCTGCAGCCGCCTCGCTCTCAGCACTATGCTCTTCAACCGGCTTGCTGCGGGTACCGGCAAAATACATCAACACGCCCAGCATGGCCGCCGAGATCAAGACCCAGAACATGACATCGCTATGGAAATGCGCGAGCAGGTAACCGCAAATCACAGGATTGAGGGCCGCGCCAAACATGGCCAGGCTCTGCGCCCCGTAATAACTGCCGCGCTTGTCGGCGGGGGCGATCATGTCGATGAACATGTATTCACAGGGAATGACGATGACCTCGCCCATGGTAAAGACCAGAGTTGCCAGCACCCAGCTCATGGCACTGCCAGCATGCATAAAACCCAGCAAACCCACGGCATACAGAGTAGCACCGAGGCTGACCCAGCGGAACAGGTATTTTTGTTGCATGAGCTTACCTACCGGATATTGCAGAGCCACCACAGTCACCGCATTGGTGATGAGGATAAATGGCAGCAATTGCGCGGTCGCCTGCGTGCCCTGGCTGACCATCAGGTATTGCGACAGATAACCCGAGACAAAGCGGCCAAACACAAAGGACGTGAGTACACTGCCCATGGAGAACAGGATGAGGCGGCGGTCACTTCTCAGCACGCGCATGGTTGCCCTGAAACCGGCAGGGCTGGATCTGCTTGCTTCCCCTGTATTGAGTGCCACAGCAGGTTTGCCCAGCACTTGTGAAGCCAGCAGCGAAAATGCAGCCGCCATCCACAAGGGTCCGGACACCTTGATGGCAAACAGCCATGCACCCAGCACTGGCCCCAGGGCAAACGCCACATTGATCAGGGTGTAGTTCAGGGAAAATGCCTTTGGTCTTTGATCAGGCGGCAACAGATCAGCCAGCGTGGCTTTCAGGGAAATACCACGCAAGGTCAGTGCTGACTCTATGCACATCAGGGCGAACAGCGCTGTCCATGCATTCGGTACTATCGTCAGCATGGCCGTGCTGACAGCGACGACGATGCCTGCCAGTTTCATCAACAAATTCTTGCTGAGCCGGTCTGCCAGATAACCGGCATACAAGCTGAACAAGGTTGAAGAAAAAATACTCCCACCCAGGACCCAGCCTATGGTTTGCTGGTTAATACCGAGGTGTTCATAGAGGTACAAGGCCATGAAAGGCAGGGCAACTGCACGCCCCATGACAAACACAAAAGAACTGAATAAAAGCCGGATTACGGCGGCGGGAAAGCGGGTCATCATCTTCCTTTTCTGTGCATACCAAAGCAAGCGGGTGCTGATGTTTGACAGTATGGTAAAAAAAGCAGAAAGGAAAAATGGATATAATAATAAAAAATTTTTCCCCTTTTATGAGCCTGGCGAAGGCTTACACTATCTGGCATGAAACTGCTCGATCAATACCGCAAACTGCATGCCTTTTTGCAGCATCATGAACAACAACCCGGCCTGCCAGCGTTGGCACTGGCGATGCATTGCAGCGAGCGCAATATGCGTAACCTGTTGGCGAAAATGCAGCAGCGCGGCTGGCTGGATTGGCAGGCGGGACGCGGGCGCGGCAATCATTCACAGCTTGAACTTTTGCAAACCCCGGATAACCTGGCGCTTGATCATCTGTCGCAGTATCTGGCCCGCGGCGATCTGGAACAGGCTTTTGCCAGCCTTGACGACAGCCAGCGCCAGCAACTGGCAACGCGCCTGCCTGATTATCTGGGCATGCCTGACAGTGCCTGCCGCAGCTTGCGCATGCCCTTGTTCCGCACGGTAGAAAGCCTGGATCCTTTAAAAGTCTATGGCCGTCTGGAAGCACATCTGGTGCGGCAGATTTTTTCGCGCCTGACGACTTTTGACCATGAGCAAAATGCTTTGCGGCCGGACATCGCCCATCATTGGGAAAGCGAAAAGAATGGCAGCATCTGGCATTTCTGGCTGCGGCCAGGATTGAGTTTTCATGATGGCGCTGAACTAAGCACAGAAGATGTCAAGGCCAGCTTCTTGCGCCTGCGTGATGAGTCAGCGATTTATCAGCGGCTGTACCGCCATCTGCAATATGTAGAGACTGGCCCCAGCCAGCGCGTGAGTTTTTATCTCGAACATCCTGACCAGTTGTGGCCAAATTGCCTGGCCACGGCCAACTCTTCCATCGTGCCGCGCCAGCGTGCACCTGACTTTGCGCGCTTCCCGGTTGGCAGTGGTGCGTTTCGCGTGATACGCAACAATACCTATCAGCTAACCTTGCAGGCTTTCAAGGATTATTACCGTGAACGCCCTTTGCTTGATGAAATAGATTTGTGGATGTTGCCACCGCCATCCGGCCCATCGGGATTTGATTTGCAGTTTGGTTATGCAAACCAGGATTGTTCAAAAAAACAAACCATCGCCGGGGCAGAATCCGGTTGTACTTACATCATCTGTAATTCTTCGCGCAGCTTTTTTAAAACTGCCGAACAAAGGCTGGCACTGGCAGACTGGCTAGCACCAGAAACCCTGTTTGATCCAGAAGAACGTAGCAGGAAACCGGCCTCAGGCCTACTGGCAATCTGGAAGCACCGTGTCGCCAAAAAAACGAAATGCTGCAATTTCAAGATCGGTTGCAAACTGCGCATGGTCAGTGGCCAGACGCCTGAAATGCTGAGTCTGGCGCAAGCGGTAAAGCAAAGGCTGGAAGCAGGTGGTATGACCGTCAACTGGACCAGCCTGCCCTATGACCAACTGCTGGCACGTGAATGGATGAAAGATGCTGACCTCGTCGTCACCCGCGAAGTCATGCATGATGACCAGGATTTTGGTTGTTATGAATGGTTTGTTGCCGACAGCGTATTCCGCCGCTGGATGCATGCCAGTGCGCTGAAACCGCTGGATGCAGACTTGATGAAAATCAAGGAACTGGCAGACAGCAAACGCCGCATGCTGGCTTATGCACGCATAGGGAGACGACTCGTCAAAGAAGGCTGGATGATCCCCATTTCGCATGAAAACCAGCAAGTCAGTATCGCCCCGCATGTGGCGGGCGTGAGGATGACGCCGTTTGGTTTTGTGTCCTTCAATGAACTGTGGTTGCGGCGCTAAGAGGGCTAAGCAATCTAAGCTGGCTTTGAGAGTGTCTGTAGTGCCGGTAATGACTGTCGTGCCCATCGTACCCATCGTACCCATCGTGCATATAGTGCATATGAAAATCCGGCCATAGCGGGGTAATTGCTTTCTACGGTAAGATGCTGATCCAGCTACCCTTTGTTTGTACAGCATGAAAACCCGCATCCGCACTGAAGCCGCCGCCCTCTGGGCCATTGCCTGGCCTGTCCTGATAGGACAATTGGCCACCGTAGGTATGAGTGTGGCCGACGTCGCCATGACCGGCCACCTGAGTGCGAACGACCTGGCTGCAGTGTCACTGGGCGCGAATGTCTGGGTGATTATTCTGGTCAGCGTGATGGGCATCATGATGGCGGTGAACACCGTGATTGCCCATGAGGTCGGCGCAGAAAACCATGAGCGTGTGCCGCACATGGTGCGCCAGGCTTTGTGGCTGGGCCTGGGTGTAGGACTGGTTGGCTGTGTACTGCTGAATGTCGCCACGCTGGTGTTCAATTACCTGCAACTGGACCCGTCCATCAATGCCAAGGCTTCAGAGTTTGTCCATGTCATCAGCCTGGGCATGCCCGCTTTTGCGATGTACCGCGCCCTGTATGGATACACCACCAGCCTGAACCAGACCAAGCCAGTCATGGTGATTGCGCTCGGTGGTCTGGCTTTTAATATCATCATCAACTGGCTGTTTATTTACGGCCATCTGGGTTTCCCCAAGCTGGGTTCTACCGGCTGTGCCATGGCTACCGGCATGGGCCTGTGGCTGATGCTGGGTGCGATGATATTCTGGATGCGCCGTGCCGAAGCTTATAAAGAGACTTTTCCCTTCAGCCATTATGAAGGCCCTAACTGGACAGAAATACGCTCTACCCTGCGCCTGGGCCTGCCTATAGGTGTTACCTATTTTGCTGAAGTGTCGGCCTTTGGCGCTGTCGGTTTGCTGATTGCCCGCTTTGGCGTGGTGCCGGTATCAGCCAACCAGATCGCCCTGAATTTTTCATCACTGGTGTTCATGGTGCCATTAAGCCTGGGCATTGCCCTGACTACGCGGGTCGGGCAAACCCTGGGTGAAGGCGACCCGGAACGGGCACGCTTTATCTCCTGGACTGGCTATGCGCTATCGACCAGCTTTGCCGTCATTTCGGCATTGGGCATCATGATCTTCCGCGACCTGGTGGCGGCAGCCTATACCTCCGATCCGGCGGTGCAGGCCATGGCATCCGAGTTGCTGTTGTATGCAGCGATCTTCCAGTTGTCTGATGCTGCACAAGTCACGGCATCCTGCGCCATACGCGGCTACAAGGTCACGCGCACACCGATGCTGATACACCTGATGGCATTCTATGGCTTTGCCCTGCCCATAGGTTGCGTGCTGGGGCTGGCACCGGCCTGGCTGCCATGGCATCCAGAAGAACCGATGGCAGCACGCGGTTTCTGGATAGGCCTGGTACTCGGCCTGACTATTGCCGGTATCATGCTGACAGGCTTGCTGCATAAACTCAGTGAACGCAGGATACGGCAGGCAGCTGCCTTGCCTGGCGCTGTTGCCTGACATCAGTTTTTTTTGAAAAAATTATAAAATTCATAAAAACGAAGCTCAAGCTATCAATTTGACTACTTAAGACCTGCTATTTACCAGATAACTGCTGTATTTATCAGCAAGATTTTTGGCAATTCAGGCCGGAAACGGTCTGAAGGGCAGGCTTTCCGGTAAAATAGTGGGTTAATCAAATCCAACTGGCAAAACATCATGAGTCTCAAATGCGGCATCGTCGGCCTGCCTAACGTCGGCAAATCCACTCTGTTCAATGCGCTGACCAAAGCAGGCATACCGGCAGAAAATTATCCTTTCTGCACTATCGAGCCTAACGTCGGCGTGGTTGAGGTGCCTGATCCGCGTCTGAAACAACTGGCTGACATCGTCAAGCCTGAACGCATTCAGAACGCCATCGTTGAATTTGTTGATATCGCCGGCCTGGTTGCCGGTGCCTCCAAAGGTGAAGGTCTGGGCAACCAGTTCCTCGCCCACATCCGCGAAACTGACGCCATCGTCAACGTCGTGCGCTGTTTTGAAGATGACAATGTGATCCACGTGGCAGGCAAAGTCAGCCCGCTCGACGATATCGAGGTTATCCAGACTGAACTGGCACTGGCCGACATGGGCACGGTAGAAAAAGCCATACACCGCGAAAACAAGAAAGCCCGTTCTGGCGATAAAGATGCGTTGAAACTGGTCACTGTGCTGGAACGCATCATGCCCGCCCTGAACGATGCCAAGCCTGTGCGCGCCCTGGGCCTTGATGCAGAAGAAATGCTGCTGATCAAACCACTGTGCCTGATCACGGCCAAGCCAGCGATGTATGTTGCCAACGTCTCTGACAGCGGCTTCACTAACAACCCATTGCTGGACCAGTTGACTGCCTACGCAAATTCACAAAATGCCCCTATCGTGGCCATTTGCGCTTCCATAGAATCTGAAATCGCTGATCTGGACGACGCTGACAAAACCGAATTCCTGGCCGACATGGGCATGGAAGAACCAGGCCTCGACCGCCTGATACGCGCCGGTTTCAAATTGCTGGGCCTGCAAACCTACTTCACTGCAGGCGTCAAGGAAGTACGCGCCTGGACCATCCACGTAGGTGACACTGCACCACAAGCAGCCGGCGTGATCCACACCGACTTCGAACGCGGCTTCATCCGCGCCCAGACGATTGCATTTGATGATTACATCAACTTCAAGGGTGAATCCGGCGCCAAGGAAGCAGGCAAGATGCGCGCCGAGGGCAAGGAATATGTGGTCAAGGATGGCGATGTGTTGAATTTCTTGTTTAACGTCTGATCAGGACTTAACAAGGCCACAAAACCCAACAAAAGCCGCGACATTCGCGGCTTTTTTGTTTCCTTTATCGCCCTTGTGTTTCAGATACAATATTTTAGTTGCATCATTATTTAACCTAGTTCACTTCGCGGAGTCAATTTGCCTGACAAGAGCCCCAGCCACACCACCGGTGCGAGAGCCTCATGAAACTTGATGTGCGCACTATCATGTTGATGTTGAGTGGGATTAATCTGCTGGGCGCGGGCATGATGGCGCTGATCAGTTTTCATGCGGACAATATCAAGGGGGCGCGGCAGTGGGCGGCGGGGCATTGCTGTATGTGCATAGGTATTTTCACCAGCACGCAGATGTCTCCTGAATGGCCTTTGTGGATTATTGGCAGTGTACCTCTGGTTACCGGTTGTGGTTTTGGCCTGATCTACAATGGCATTGAAGCCTTCAATGGCAAACGCTGCCATTACTGGTTCACGGCGTGGGTAGGTGGACAGATGATGGCGCAGAGCCTGTGGCTGGGTGTGTGGCTTGATGACATCCGCATGCTGGTGATTGCCAACTCTATCTTGTTCAGTTGCGTTTTTGGTGCCTGCGCGCTTAACCTGATGGTCAAGGCTGCACAGCCACTGAAAACTGCTTACAGGCTGGCCACTGTTTCTTTTGCCTTCATTGCCCTGATGAGTCTGCTCAGGGCATTGAATATGATGAGCAAGCCTGCACAAGAGATTTCGCTCTTTGCACAGGGCGATGTCAATCCGGTATTTCTGGTGCTTGGTGGCCTCTCGCAACTTTCCATCTCACTGTCGCTGGTCATGTTGATCACCTTCCGTCTCGTCAGTGAATTGCGCGAAAAGGCTTCGCACGACAGCCTTACAGGCTTGCTGAACCGCCGCAGTTTTGAAGATGAATCAAGACGCCTGCTGGCGCGGGCTATCCGGACTGGCGAGCCCTTGTCTGTCATCATGATCGATGTGGATTTTTTCAAGCGCGTTAATGATGTTCATGGACACCAGGCAGGCGACGAAGTGCTGCGCCGCCTGGCGGCGCTGTTGCAGACCATTGTCCGTAGTGAAGATTGCCTGGCACGCTATGGCGGCGAAGAGTTTTGTATTTTGTTGACTGGCACTGGCGAGCAAGGCGCGGCGCAATTGGCTGAACGCGCGCGCCTGCTGTATTCTGAATTACAGATCAACTGGAAAAACGAAGTCCTGCACAGCACCCTGAGCGCCGGTATCGCAGATTCCTTCAACAATGGCATGAATCTGACTGCTTTGGTCGATGCCGCAGACCAGGCCTTGTACCGTGCGAAAAAAACAGGACGTAACTGCATAGCCTTGCATACTGCAGTTAGTCCTCCAGCAAAATACGCCTGATTTTTGCTGTTTCATATCCGCCCTTCACTCGCTATCATTCTGCATTAGTGTCCTGCCCGCGTTTCGCAAGCAGGACACTGTCTGTTGCTTATTTCCATCCAGAACTGATTAAAATTTCACATCCAGACGCACAGAAACATAACGGAACGCGTTACGTGTCGGTGTCCAGGTCGTGCTGTTGACAGTAGCTAACGGATTAGGCGCTGTCGCATTGAAGCTCGCCAATGGGAAAGAACGGTTGGCACGGTATTGGCGGTCAAACAGATTATTGACCCGGAAGCTCAAGCTAGCGCGGCCAGATTTTTCACGGAAGCCAAAACCGCCATGGACATAAGTAGTGGCTGGTACAAAGTTAAGCGGGTTTTGATCAAGACTGGAGATCATGTCGCTCGCATACACCACATTACCTGTGACATAAGCATCAAAACTCATCTCAGGCAATTTCACGTCATATTTGAAACCGACGCTGGCTTTGCGCTTGGGTGAAAACGGCATGCGCCCGCCTGATACGTCAGTGGTATTCTGATCGCCATATAAAGGATTCTTCAAGATACAGGTATCGTTGAAACCGCCATTCGGGCTACCAGTCACTTGATAGCAGGTAGAGTTCTTGAATGAAGTGATGGTCGCATCGGTGTAGGCGAAATTGGCGTTGATCAGCAAATCCCTGCTTGCCAAGGCATTGATGTCGAGTTCTGCGCCCTTGGTCTGCACGCCTTCCAGGCTATTCAGGCGGGTCTGGTAAATCAAGGTATCGGGAATATAGCTGCCAGAGTTCTGTTGATAGTCTTTGAATTTGCTATTGAACAGCGTTGCTGCAACGGTCAGGCGGTTATCGAGGAAATTGCCCTTCATGCCGATTTCAAAGCTTTTTGCGGTTTCTGATTTGACAGGTTGCTGTGATGCGGTCAAAGCAGACAGGCTGCTGGTGATATCGTAAGCCTGGCCTTTATAACCGGTGGACGCAGAGACATAGCCCATCAATGTAGGCGTGAATTGCTTTTGCAAACTGAGCTTGCCGGTGGTGGCATTTTCTACATTGCCTACGCTGGAAAAATTATTGACGGCGACATAAGGGCTGCCGAAAACTAATTTGGAAGGGTTTCCAGTTCCGGAAAAATGATAACCGGATTCTTGCCTGTTAAAACGTATCCCGGTAGTCAGGGTATAAGTAGGAATAAATTCCCAGCTTGCCTGGCCAAATACGGCCTTGTTGATATTGTAGGTGTCGCCATAGAACTCAGTAGGGCTGGTGGCGACCAGGCCGTTTTCACCACGTTTGAAATAGCGTGAAAGTTCATTCTTGCCATACCAGAGACCAGCGACATAACGGAAGTTGCCAGTGTCTGCCGACACCAGACGTATCTCTTGCGTACGTGAGATGACATCAAAGCGACCGTGCTGCTCTGCTCCCTGGCTCAAACCTGATGATTTGGTCGAACCTGTGACCGGGTAGTACAGCATCACAGGTGCATCGGTAAAGTCCTGGTCACGTGAATCATAGGCATGATAACGGTCGCCGGATGTGATCGACGTCAGGGTCCCACCATTTGGCAACTGGTAATTCACTCTGAGGCCAAAACCACGCGTAGTTGATTCCTGCCCTGTGAAGGTGTCATTACGGATGGTACGGTTATCCGGCCCGGGTGTAATGCCTGCCAGCACTTGCGAGATGGGCATAGCCGCAGAATTGTTCAGCAGGCCGTTTTGTAGATTAGTGCCCGTCAGGCTGGTGATGACCAGTGCGCAGCAATCAGTCTTTGTGTAGTTATAGCGCGGTGAAAAATCGATATCTAGATCGTCTGTCAAACGCCAGTTCAATTTAGCCAGAAAAGTTTTACCGGCAGAGCCATTGGTCATTTTACCAGTGGTCAGATTATTCACGTTACCAGGAAAATCATTATTGCTGGCGGCAATGCGAAAACCGAATTTTTCAGATAATTCACCGCCTATGGATGCACCGAGACGCCATTCCCTGTCGCTGGACAGCAAGATACTGGCACGCGAAACGATGGGGCCGGAAATAGGTTTGGTAACAATATTGATGGCACCGGCAATCGCCGATTTGCCGAACAAGGTACTCTGCGGACCTTTGAGGATTTCGACACGGGAAACATCTGCCAGGTCACGGAAAGCCTGCACCTGCATGCCTATGGGGATATCATCAACGATCACGGCAACATCGGACTCCACCCCTATGCCTATCGATTGCGTGCCTATGCCGCGCATGTTCAAACCGGTGTTTGCCGGATTGTCACTCTGGGTCTTGGTCAGTGCCGGCGAAAGGTCGATGACGTCATCGAGATCACGCACATTATTGCGTTGTAATTGTTCTTCACCAATGACCGAGATCGACATAGGTACATTCTCGAGTTTCTCCACACGCTTGTTGGCGGAGATGACGACTTTGGCCAGGCCTTTTTCATCCGCCTCGGCAGTTGCCGTTGCCGTTGCCGCTGTCGCTTTATTTGCCGTTGATGCTGTCGGCGTTGCTGTGGCGGCTTGTTGCGCCTGAGCGGTGTTCATGAAACTCAGGATAGCCACTGCGACGGCGGCAGTGACAGGGGCTAACTGATATTGCTGCCTGCTGTTATTACGACCAGAATTTTGGTGTTTGCCTGCATGCTTATTTTTTGTAGTACTGCGGAACATTTTTTGTCTCCTTGCTGTTTATTTTATAACTGCGAGTTTTATCACTGCTAGTTTTTTTTACTGCCAGTTCTGTTGCTATGTTGTTGCCCGTCCTTATGAAGCTGATTATGTCGATGGCTTTGCTGTTATTACTCTGCTTTATCTAACGCACCAGACATGGTTTCTTATTGTCAAATGTCCATCCCGGGATCAGGAATTGCATGGCTATAGCATCATTGCGCGCGCCCAGCCCCATGTTCAGATACAGCTGGTGTGCGGCTTCTATTGCAGCCATATCAAGCTCTACCCCCAGGCCAGGTTTGTCTGGCACATCTATCACGCCATTGCTGATACACAGTGGCGCTTTAGTCAGGCGCTGGCCGTCCTGCCAGATCCAGTGGGTATCAATCGCGGTAACTTTTCCAGGAGCGGCCGCAGCCACATGGGTGAACATCGCCAGCGAGATATCGAAATGATTGTTGGAATGCGAGCCCCAGGTCAGGCCCCATTCCTTGCACATCTGTGCCACGCGGACCGAACCCTGCATGGTCCAGAAATGCGGGTCTGCCAAGGGGATATCAACAGCCTGTAATTGCACCGCATGGCCGAGCTCGCGCCAGTCGGTGGCGACCATATTGGTGGCCGTTGGCAAGCCGGTTTCGCGACGAAATTCTGCCATCACTTCACGGCCAGAAAAGCCATCTTCTGCACCGCATGGGTCTTCTGCATAGGCCAATACATCGGCACGGTCACGGCACAGGCGTATGGCGTCTTTCAATGACCATGCGCCATTTGGATCCAGGGTGATACGCGCATCAGGAAAGGCTTCAGCGAGGGCGGTGACGGTTTCAATTTCATCTTCGCCACGCAGCACACCACCCTTGAGTTTGAAGTCGCGAAAGCCATAACGCTGATGGGCTGCCTTGGCCAAAGCAAGAACGGATTTGGTATCAAGCGCAGGCTGGCAACGCAACATCGCCCAGTCATCATCCGGCCCGGCAACTGTGCCGGGATCAGGATAAGGCAAGCTGGTGTCATGGCGGTTGCCGATGTAGAACAAATATCCGAGTACATCGACCTGGGTGCGCTGCTGGCCTTCACCCAGCAAGGCTGCAACTGACACACCCAGAAATTTGCCGAGCAAATCCAGCAAGGCAGATTCAAGTGCGGTCACCGCATGTACGGTGATGCGCAAATCAAAAGTCTGGTGCCCACGTCCTTTTGCATCACGCTGCGCAAAGGCAGTGCGGACTTGATTGAGCACGCTGTTAAAGGCGCCTACGGGCTGACCAATGATGAGGGGCCGTGCGTCATTCAGGGTTTTTTCTATCTCTGCACCCCCTGGTACTTCACCGACGCCTTGGTTGCCTGCACTATCGGTCAGGATCACGATATTGCGGGTGAAGTAAGGGCCGTGCGCCCCACTGAGATTGAGCAGCATGCTGTCGTAACCAGCTACAGGTATCACTTGCAGCCTGGTCACAAAGGGAGTGGACTGCACTTGAAAACGAGGATTGCTGACATTGGAAAAAACAGGTGTTTGCATAAATGATTGGGGTTAATTAATACCGCTATTGGTCTGGATTATTCTTTTACTGGCCTTGCTCATGAAGCCTGCCCATTTCACCTGTGGGCTGAATTGATGAAGTTGCTATTGCAGGCTGACAAAGCTCGCTACTGCCATTTTCTTTTTTTGTTTATCGCCTTTATGGTACCGCTACCAAATATGAATTAATGGTAGCGGTACCTATTTTGAAAGTCAATCACTTTCTTGAGCGAATTGTGGGCGTTTGAATATTCCTGCCATTGCAAATGTGATTTACAACAGGAATTGAATCAGGACTAATACCGCAACTGAAGGCAGCATACCCTTGGCGCAAAATAATGCGCCGGACAAAATGATGAGCGAATCCCTTGTCCTTCCTGAGGATGGGACTTAGGCACCAGCTTAAAAAAAATTATGCGCTGCCACGTTCGACAATGGAAAAACCTATGTCTTTAACCTTGTCTGTCACAGGCTTGCCATCGACACGCTCAATAATGAAACGTGCTGCCTGGGTGCCTATGGCGGTGCCATCTATGCGTACACTGGTCAATGGTGGATTGAGGTCTTTTGAAAACTCCTGGTCACCCAGACCTACTACAGCCAGTTGTGCAGGTATGGCAATACCCATGGCATGCGCCTCGGTGATGACGCCCAGGGCCATCATGTCTGAGCTACAAAAGATCGCATCAATGGCAGGATCATTTTCCAGCAAGCTACGCAGGCCACTACGGCCACTACCCAGAGTGGTAGGTGCCTTGACTATGCAGGTAGCGACTTCTTTCGCACCTGCCTGCCCCATGCCCAGAGCCAGTGCGGCATCAGAAAATGCCTTGTTGCGACGTACTGCACGCTCATCATTGGCGCTGATGGTCGCCACGCGCTTGCGCCCACGGCCATGCAGATATTTGGCCACGGCCTCGCCAATTTTTTCATGCGAAAAACCGACCAGCATATCGATAGGCGTAGGCGTCAGGTCCCAGGTTTCCACTACCGGAATACCACTGGCAAGCAGGCGCTTGCGACCGAGTTCTGAACGCATGATACCGGTCAGCACGACACCGTCTGGACGGCGCCCTATGATGGCTTCCAGCAAGGCATCTTCGCGTGAATTTTCATAACCAGCCTGGCCCAGCATCAATTGATAACCTTCATCTGCCAAAGACTTGGTCAGGGATTGCACCATCTCCAAAAACACCGAACCAGTAATGGTAGGCACGACAGCAGCCACCAGACGGCTTTTTTTGGACGCCAGGCCACCGGCCAGCAAATTGGGCACATAGCCAGTACGCTCTACCGCTTCCCTTACCCGCGCCAGGATGGCTGGCGACACTGCGTCGGGGGTATTCAACGCCCGCGAAGCCGTAATCGGTGCGACATTGGCCAGTTTTGCCACGTCACGCAAGGTAAAGCCGCCACTGGAGCGACGGCTGCGGCGCACAGGATCAGCCGCAGACACCTCAGCAACAGGCGTTTCAGTTGCAATATCAGCTTTGGCTGCCGCTATGGAGGATGACTTGTTTTTCATCCATAAATTATAGCATTGCAAATTCGCCCATAGCCATTTGCCAACAGCCTGGCCACTGCTGACAATCCTGTTGCCAGCCTTACCTGGCTTTATCCAAAAGCTGGAGCTCGCCACTGAGGCGGATATCGTCCGATGCGCTGCCCAGCATGATGATGAATTTGCCCGGCTCCGCGACCCATTTCAATTTGCTGTCATAAAACGACAGCATGGCCTGGTCTATCGTGAACGTCACCCGCTTTTGTTCACCCGCTGCCAGTTTGATTTTCTGGAAGCCTTTGAGTTGCTTGACAGGGCGCACTACTGAGGCGACAGGGTCACGCAAATACAATTGCACCACTTCTTCACCGTCACGCTTGCCAGTATTGCGCAAATCAAACGAGACAGTCGCAGTAGCGCCGGGCTGCAGGTTTTTATTACTGAAGCTCAGATTGCTATAGCTAAAATCGGTGTAACTCAAGCCATGCCCGAAGGCGTAACGCGGGGTATTTGGAGAATCAATATAGGCCGATTTATAGACAACATTTTTGACATCCTGCACAGGCCTGCCGGTTTCATAAGTATCGTATGAAATGGGTATCTGGCCCACACTGCGCGGGAAAGTCATGGGCAGCTTGCCCGAAGGGTTGTAATCTCCAAACAAGACATCGGCAATGGCATTGCCACCTTCACTGCCAGCAAACCATGTATATAAAACCGCAGTAGCCTGATCAGCTACGGTATTAAACACCAGCGGCCTGCCCGCCATGATCACGACTGTGACTGGTTTACCCTTCGCTTTCAGCATCTCAAATAATTGTGTCTGCAGACCCGGCAAGCCCAGGTCCGTGCGTGATTTCGCTTCGCCACTCATATCCCAGCTTTCACCGAGTACCAGCAAGACAGTATCGGCCTTGTCTGCCGCTGCCAGTGCTGCTGCAAAACCATCGGTCGTGGTGCAGGCAACATCACAACCCCGCGCGAAAATCACTTCAGTGTCTTTCACCACATGGTTGCGTATGCCATCCAGCAAGCTCACCACCTGCCCCGCATCTGATTTGACAATCCAGCCGCCTTCAAGGTCACGGCATGCATCTGCCAATGGGCCTATCACGGCGATGGACTTTCCAGCTTTATTCAACGGCAAGGCTTGCTTGTCGTTCTTCAGCAGCACCAGGGATTTGCGCGCGATATCGCGCGCAATAAATCTATGACTGGGATCATTCAATACTTCCTGTTCACGCTTTGCATCAGAAAAGCGATAAGGGTCATCAAACAAGCCCAGTTCAAATTTCTTGTACAGAATGCGCTTTACCGCATCATCGAGCAAAGCTGCTTTTACTTTGCCGCTTTTGACCAGTTGCACCAGCGAGCTGGAATAGGAAAAGCCTTCCATGTCCATATCGCTGCCTGCATTGATGGCTTTTTGCGCCGCGTCCGGGATATCTGAGGCATAGCCATGCTTGACCATTTCCGCAATCGATGCCCAGTCACTGACGACGAAACCCTGGTACTTCCATGCTCCCTTGAGTATGTCGCGCTGCAGATACTTACTGCCGGTTGCCGGGATGCCATTCAGGGTATTGAAGGAATTCATGAAGGTGGCAACACCTGCATCTACCGCTGCCTTGAATGGTGGCAGATAGGTTTCCCACAATTGGTGCTCGCTCATATCCACGGCATTGTAATCACGCCCTGCGATCGCTGCGCCATAGGCGGCAAAATGCTTGGCGGTGGCCATGACTGCATCCGTGCCACCGAGTTTTTTTCCTTGAAAGCCGAGCACCCTCGCTCTGGCTATCTGGCTGCCAAGGTAAGTATCTTCACCTGCACCTTCCATCACCCTGCCCCAGCGCGGGTCACGACTGATATCGACCATGGGTGCAAAGGTCCAGTGTATGCCGGACGCTGCCGCTTCTTTGGCGGCGATGTGGGCAGATTGCTCTATCGCCGCCAAATCCCAGGAGGCAGCTTCAGCCAGAGGAATGGGGAAGATGGTCTTGTAGCCATGTATCACATCGAGGCTGAACAGCAATGGTATCTTCAATCTTGATTGCAAGGCTGCCGCCTGCACCTCGCGGGTTTCTGCGACGCCTTTGACGTTCAGCATTGAGCCTATTTTCCCCTTGCGGATTTCTGCGAGGATATTGGTATTTCTATTATTCGCGGGGCCAGTCAGGTCACGTCCTGATAGCTGGTGTAGCTGGCCGACCTTTTCTTCCAGCGTCATCTGCTTTAGCAGCGCATCGACTTTTTGCTCTATCTGCCAGTCTTGTGCTGACGCATTTGCCGCCAGGGTCAGGACAGCAAACAATGCTGTCAGCACTGTGGATTTATTGCCATGCATATCGTGTTTTGCCATTTTTTATTGATACTTCTTTTGCACATCGTCATAGAAGTTTTTTAAGGTGAAAAATGCCTTCTTCTTTTTGCCGCTGTCAGAGATCAATCCCTTGCGGTTCCAGAAATCCTGAAAGTATGGGTGCTGGCGGCGTGGCGAGCGAAAATCGACCAGTATCCATGGCGTCATGCCGCGCAAGCCTGGCATGGCGGTCAGCATCTTGAACTGCTTTTGATAGAGCACATCCTGATACTCTTCACTCCAGCGGGTGTCACCATCGGCATGGTAACCAGCCAGAGCATCGGCACCAAATTCTGTAATGACTACCGGCTTGTTGTATTTGATTTTGAAACGGTAATCCAGCATCTCTTTGGTATTACTCCAATACCAACCTGCATATTCATTGAAACTGACGAGATCGAGTTTGTCTGCCAGCGGGTCTTCGACTATCACGTCATGGCCTTCGCGATGCACTTCCAGTGCTGCAGCGACCAGACGAGTGTCGTCGTTGTTGCGTGCAGTCGCCGCCAGTTTTCCCATGAAAACATTGCGCGCATCGCTGACCGGTGTTTCATTACCTATCGACCAGATGATCACGCTGGCGCGATTTTTATCTCTGAGCATCAGGTCTGTCAGTTGCTGGCTGGCGTTCTGGTAGGTGTCAGGGTTAGTCCAGGAGATAGTCCAATACACCGGCACTTCAGCCCAGACCAGCAAACCCATTTCATCTGCCAGACGCAGCATTTCTTCACTGTGCGGATAATGTGCGAGGCGCACGTAATTCGAATTCAATTCTTTGGCCCATTGCAGCATCATGCGCATATCTGCCTGACCGCGCAGGCGACCGACGATGAGAGGGTTTTCATCATGCAGGGAAATGCCGCGCAAGAATATGGATTTGCCATTCAGCAGTATGTCCTGGCCACGTGTTTCTATGGTGCGAAAACCGATACGGTCGCTGACGCTATCACCAGCAGCGGCAATATCCACTTTGTACAGCTTGGGATTTTCTGGCGACCAGTATGTCATTTTTTCTACCGGGATGCTGATGGCGGCACGGCCATTGGCGTCAGTCTTTACGGTAGTGCTGATGCCCGCTTCGGCAATATTGATCTTGATTTCTTCCGGCTTGCGCACGCCTGCCAATTGCACAAAACCTTCTATGCGCTTGAGGTTGCCTTTGGCAAGCTGGATTTTATAATCATTGATATAAGTGGCTGGCAGCTCTGCCAGCAAGACATCGCGGGTGATGCCACCGTAATTCCACCAATCGGTATTGACGGTAGGTATTTCATGCTGGTGTCTTGTGTTATCAGCCTTTACGATGACAAAATTCTTACCCTTGTTGAGCTTGCCTGTCACATCAAACTGGAATGGCGTGAAGCCGCCTTTATGGCTACCCAGTTTTTTGCCATTCAGATAGACATGCGCCTCGTAGTTGACCGCACCAAAGTAGAGGAAGTAATTCTTGCCCGCTTTGGGCTCGGCATCAAACACCTGGCGCAGCCAGATCGTACCTTCGTACAGTTGCAGTTTTTCTGCCTGCGAATTCCAGTCACCTGGTATTTTCATTGTTGGTGACAGGTCGAAATTGTATTCGACCCAGTCGTTTTTATCCTTGGGCGCGCGGTCATCATAAAAGCCGCCCTTGCCAGTTGCTGACTCATCAAACGGCATGCGGCGATAATCGTAATAGCCCATCTCATAGGGATCAATGATGTAATTCCAGCGGCCATTGAGGCTGGTATGAGAACGGCCATAGATGTTTTGTAGTAGCGCTGGCGCGACCGTTTGTGCCTCTGCTGTAGCGGTGGGCCTGGTTTGTGCAAATGCGATACCACTGGCTGCCATATGACTCAACACTGCAAATACGACGTAGCAGACGGCGCTGCCTAGCCATGTTCTTAAACCCTGCATCTCATGCCCCTTATTATTTTGCCTAGCCGCTGCTCTTGTGAGCACGCTTGAATATTGATGATGAATATGTGAATGACGAATGCTGCTTATTATGGTAGCGGTACCATTTTTGGAAGTCAATGCTTTTTTCAGAAACCAAATTCTGTAAGTCTAAGAAAAAATAAAAGCCCGGCTGCTTGCAAGCCGGGCTCTGTTCCAATAACACGAAGTTCTGGGCGGAAGTTCTAATCAAAAGTCCTGAACAGACGTCGTAAAAGAAGCTGCAAAAGAAATCGCAAAAGAAGTCGTGAACTTAAGCCGCCGCACGCTGGCGACCAGCCATATGCGAGCTATACACATTGGCCGGACTCAGCAACTCACCTGCCTTGACTGCCGCGACCCAGCTATCCGTACTGACTACGGCAGCAAAATTGGAATGGAAGACGACGCTGAAGGCACGGTGAATTTCTTCCGCAGTCGCATAACCAGCCGCATTTTCATAAGGCAATGAACCTGTTGCATCGTTCAGCATTTCAACCTGATAACCCAGGTGCGCCGCTTCAAGTATGCTGCTGGCGTTACAGTTGTGCGTCATGTAGCCAACTATGCTCAGGGTATTAATCTCATTCTTTTTGAGCCATGCTGCCACATCAGTGCCAGTAAATACACTGGCCATGTTTTTTTCTATGCGGTGATCAGCATGACGGCTGGCAACCACTTCATGCAACTCCCAAGTTTTGGAACCACGCGCAAAGATAGGTGAAGTTTCTGGCGCAGAGTGCTGCACCACCAGGACAGGAATACCCGCAGCCTTGGCCACATCCATTGCCCGGCCTATGTTTTGCAGGGATACTTGTGGATCAGGGTAGCTGATTTGCATATTGCCGGTGAAATATTCATTTTGTACATCAATAACGATCAGGGCGCGTTTTACAGGGTTGCTGGCAGTCATGGCATTTCCTTTTGAGGTAAATTCAAGGTGGATTGAATAAAACAGCAGCGCTGTTCATGGGATGTATTTTCAGCCATGCAGGCTCAGAATATAAGTGACCCGATTGCCAATATTCGATACAATCAGGCCATGTCTATATCCAACCCTGACAATAAGATCAATATCGCGGTGCTGGCCTTTGATGGCATCAGCCCTTTCCATTTATCTGTCCCCTGCATGGTATTTGGCGAGCATCATGGCGGGCTGGACATGCCCTTGTTCGATCTCAAAGTCTGTCTGGCCCTGCCTGGCAGGGCACAGGCTGAAGTGCGCACCAGTTCCGGCTTTGGCATTCATGTGCGACATGGCTTGCCTGCGCTGGGCAAGGCTGACATGATAGTCATCCCATCCTGGCATGATGACTTGCGCCCTGCCCCGCCTGTACTGTTGCAGACACTGCGTCAGGCGCATGCACGGGGAGCGCGCATCATAGGTTTGTGTCTGGGTGCCTTTGTGCTGGCCGAAGCTGGCTTGCTCGACAAGCGCAGTGCCACCACACATTGGGCTTTAAGCAAGGCTTTTACTGAACGTTATCCACAAATCAGCCTGGACCCGAATGTACTGTATGTCGATCATGGTGATGTTGTCACTTCAGCGGGCACTGCCGCGGGCATAGATTGCTGCCTGCATGTGCTGCGCAGTACCTATGGGGCTGATGTGGCGGCCCATGTTGCCCGGCGTCTTGTGGTGGCACCGCACAGGCAGGGTGGGCAGGCGCAATACATAGAACAGCCCGTGCCAGTGCTGGCCACCGATGACCGCCTGGCCAAAGTACTGGAATGGATGCTGGCAAATCTGGCAGAACCTCAGCAGCTCGATCAACTGGCGCAAAGAGCCCTGATGAGCAGGCGCAGCTTTACCCGCCATTTCCAGCAGCAGACCGGCACGACCGTGGGCAAATGGTTATTGAATCAAAGGCTGGCACAAGCTCAACGCCAACTGGAAACCAGCAAACGCGCAATTGATGACATCGCAGCGGATACAGGTTTTGGTACAGGATTATTACTGCGCCGTTATTTCGCGCGTGAATTTGGTCTGTCACCTTCGGCTTACCGACGTGCTTTTCAGGGAAATGATTGATTACCAAACATCATCAAATCAGGAATCTGGCATGGTATATGCCTTAAACACCAGCATGAATAGAGCTTAGCCATTAAAATAGCTTACATACTTTCCGGCCTACTAATTGCATCAAGATCATGCCCAGCATATTGTCACTTAGCATTTACCCCATCAAGTCCTGCGCCGGTATCACACTGGAAGCGGCCACACTGACTGAAACCGGCCTCAGTTTTGAAGGCATACATGACCGCGAATGGATGCTGGCGAACCAGCAAGGGCAATTTCTGACGCAAAGGGAATTCCCGAAGATGGCCTTGATACGGCCAGAAATCCGTAGTGACGGGCTTTACATCCACGCCCCTGGCATGCCTGTGCTGTCACTGAACCCGCAAGAAGATACCAGCACTACTTCAGTCACGATCTGGGAAGAAAATTTCCCCGCCCTCGATTGCGGGCAGGCCATGGCAGACTGGTTCAGCAAGGCGCTGGATACGCCCTGCCGCCTGGTACGTAGCACGCCACAGACGCAGCGCTATGCGAGTCAGAAATGGACAGGCGACAAACTCGTCGCTACCCGCTTCTCTGATGGTTATCCCATCTTGCTGACGGCATCTGCTTCTTTGGATGACCTCAATCAGAAACTGGAAAAACAGGGTCGCAGTGCGCTGCCCATGAATCGCTTTCGTGCGAATATCGTGCTGGATGGCATAGAAGCTTTTGAAGAAGATTATGCAGAGAATTTTGAAGTTGGCAGCCTGATACAACTGCGCCCGGTCAAGCCTTGTCCGCGCTGCCCCATGCCATCAATAGACCAGAGTACAGGTGAGTTTGGCCCTGACCCGCTGGATATCCTGCAGACTTACCGCGCCAATCCCCTGGTCGATGGCGGCATCACCTTTGGCATGAATGTCATTGTCGAACAGGGCTTAGGGCAATTGCTGCGTGTCGGTGATGCTATCAATATGAATATCGCATTCTAATTACAGACCACCAAGTACAGACCAATATGGAAAGCATGATGCCAGCGCATACCGATACAGAGCCAGATAAAGCACCATCTGCGCTGCTGGAATTGCAGCATGAAAATCAGGTGTTGCGCGCACGGCTGGACAGCTTGCTTGAACTTGCGCACCGCAATCAAAGCATCATGGCGCGGCACCAGAGTTTTGATTTGAAGATTATTGGCGCCAACAGTTTTCGTGAACTCATCACAAATATTTTCAGCGCACTGGCAATCACCTCAGAACTCGATGTAGTGTCTCTGGTCTTGTTCGACAAATTGGGCGACTTGCAGCAAATGCTGTGCGACCTGAAGATAGACCTGAATGAATTTCCACATCTGGTTTTCTTGCGGCATGAAGTAGAACTGAGCCAGCCAGAAACTGCCCTGCGCAAACCGCAGTTGGGCTTGTACCAGAGTCTCGCTTATTCAACATACTTCAGCAGCTTCAATAAAAAACCGGCGAGTATCGCCATCATCCCCATGCGCAGGCAAGGCCGCCTGATCGGCTGCCTGAACCTCGGCAGCTTCAAAGCCGACCGCTTCCAGCCGAATATGGCGACTGATTTTATCGAACGCCTGGGTTCCATCATTGCGATCTGCCTCGAAAACGTCATCAACAATGAGCGCCTGACTTATATAGGCCTGACCGACCCTTTGACGAATGTCAGCAACCGCCGTTATGTCGAACAACGCATGCTGGAAGAAATTGCCCGTGCGCGCCGACAAAGATACAGCATTGCCTGCATGTATCTGGACATCGATTTTTTCAAACAGATCAATGACCGCTACGGACATCAGGGCGGCGATGATGTGTTGAAGGAGGTTGCAAAAAGAATCAAGAATGAATTGCGTCTCAGTGACACCCTGGGCCGCTTTGGCGGCGAAGAATTTGTCGTGGTGCTGGTCAACACCAATCTGCATGATGCGATACAGGTGGCAGAACGCATACGCAAAAGCATTGCTGGGCAGGATTTTATCTTGAGTGAAGCGGGCACTTGCCAGGCCACGATATCGATAGGCCTGACCACCATCGATGAAAATACCAATTACGACAATGCCACCAGCATTGCCCGTGATCTGGTATTGCGTGCTGACCGGGCTTTGTACCAGGCCAAGAATGGTGGCCGCAACCAGGTTCGCTGCTTTTAAAGTACTTGATCTGCTGCAAAAAGACCTTCCATACCTTGCAGGTGCGCCGAGCGCACCGTTTTGACTGACAGCGGTGCGCGCTGCACACCCTGCAAATTTGCTCAGACTAATTTGCTCTGACTGCCCACGTTCGATACCGTACAGAGTTACACGCTGATACGGTTTATTGTTAGCTCGTTATCAAACCCCATAACTGACAAGAAATGACGAGGCCAGCATGACTACTCAAAACGACCCATTGGTAAAAATCCGCGACATGACCAAAGATGTCAAATTTGGTATGTTCACTACCGTAGATGAAAACAATCGCCTGAGCAGCCGTCCGCTGACCAGTCAGCAAGTGGATGATGCCGGCAATATGTGGTTCTTTATTTCTGATGAAGCAAACTACCTCAATGCGGTGCGCCAGCATCCTGAAGTCAATGTGAGTTTTGCTGATGTGGATGACAGCCTGTATGTCTCCATCTCTGGTCGTGCAGAAGTCTTGCGTGATCGTCAGAAAGCAGAAGAATTGTGGAATGTCATGGTCAAGCCATGGTTTCCTGAAGGTGTAGATGACCCACATCTGATGTTATTGAAAGTGCAGATACATGCAGCAGAATATTGGGATAGTGGCTCAAGCAAGATGACGCAATTGTTTGCGATGGCCAAGGCAGCCATTACTGGCGAACAACCGAAAAACATAGGTGAGCATGGGACTTTGCGTCCGTAAGCTTGCAATAGTACGCTTCAATAGGTAGTACAACGCAGAGCAGCATGAGCGATTGATGAATCGCTTATGCTGGCTGTGGCTTTTGTTTTTCCTGCAGTTGTTCGTATTTCGCCTGCAACTGCTCAGGCGTTTCGCGCCATTCAGGATTGAAGGGAATGCAACTGACCGGGCAAACCTGCTGACATTGCGGCTCAGTGTAATGGCCCACGCACTCGGTACATTTATGCGGGTCAATCTCATAAATTTCCGGCCCCATGTAAATGGCGTCATTAGGGCATTCGGGTTCGCAGACATCACAATTGATGCAATCGTCTGTAATCATCAGGGCCATGTTGTCACTTCACTTTCATGTACTACTTGAATGTACTTCAGTACTTGCTTTAAGACTTGCTCTCGGCCAGCAATGCAACCTTCTTCTTCAGCCAGCGATCAACTGAAGGGAACACAAATTTTGATACATCGCCACCGAACATGGCGATCTCACGCACTATGGTACCTGAAATAAATTGGTACTGATCAGATGGGGTCAGGAACAGGGTTTCTACATCTGGCAACAAATAACGGTTCATGCCCGCCATCTGGAATTCATATTCAAAGTCAGACACGGCGCGCAAGCCACGCACGATGACGCGCGCATCATTCTTGCGCACAAAGTCTTTGAGCAAACCAGAGAAACTCTCTACCTTCACGTTCGGATAATGTCCCAATACTTCATTGGCAATTTCCAGGCGTTCATCCAGGGAGAAAAATGGATTCTTGCTTTTGCTATCCGCCACACCCACCACCAAAGTATCAAAAAGACCGGATGCGCGACGCACCAGATCTTCATGACCGCGTGTCAGCGGATCAAATGTTCCCGGATAAACGGCTGTGACCATCTTCACTCCCTTTTTTCGCAATCTGCATAAGGATATGCACCAAGTTGAGCAGGCATTATGCCTGATTTTCGTGCGCCTCATGCGGCAAAATGTTGCGTTGCAGTATATGGAAGTACACACTACCGGCTTTATCTGCGCGGATAACTTGCCATCCGCTTAATAATTTAGCTAATTTTTCATCTGTCGCTGCATCGCCAGAAGATAGCTCCAGCGAAAATTCTGATTCGACATAAATACAGCCTTTAGCGCTCAATAATGGTGCGCAGGCTGGCAGGATGCGTTCCAGCCAATCCTGCTCAAAAGGAGGATCAAGAAAAATCACATCCATTTTCTGAGCCTGGTTTGCCATGCTCTCGACTGCCTTGAGTGCATCTGCCCTCAGCAATTTGCATTGGCTGGCTTGCAATTTATCGCGGACTTGTTCCAGTTGCCTGTAAGCTGGCGTATGCGCCTCGACCATAATGACTTGCGCTGCACCACGGCTGGCTGCCTCAAAACCCAGCGCGCCACTGCCAGCGAACAAGTCCAGGCAATGTACGCCGGTCCAGTTATTGTGCAGCAAGTGATTGAGCCAGTTGAACAGGGTTTCCCTGACGCGGTCTGGCGTAGGGCGCAAACCCTCGGCATCGACCACGCTGAGCAGGCTGCGCTTCCACACGCCGCCTATAATGCGGACTTGATGGTGCTGACGTTTTACCGGTGCTGCTTTTGCAGCCGTGTTTTTTGTTTTTTTATTACTATTTGTTTTCATTGCATGCTTGCTACGGCTAAATCTGTTTATCTTGCGCTGTCTGTTAAAATGGCAGCATTCTAATATCAGGGCTGGCTATATGCCGCCCGCACTCCCAAATATCCCGATGTTTAGTTTTTTCAAAAAGAAGCCCAAAGAAGAGGCACCGGCTGTTGTGGCTGAGCCGGCACCCGTTATTACGGCGCCAGCCAGTCCTGCACCTGTTGTTGCTACACCTGCCATTGCCACCACTGTTACCGCTCCTGCGCCCGTGGCTGAAGTCAAGCCAGCATTGGCAGAGCTTGCTCCCGCTGAAGCTCCTGAACCTGAGCAAAAACGCTCATGGCTAAGCCGCCTGAAAGCCGGTCTGGCCAAAACTTCCTCGAATCTTACCACCCTCTTCATCGGTGCCCGCATTGATGATGATTTGTATGAAGAACTCGAAGCTGCCCTGCTGACCTCGGATGCCGGTGTCGAAGCTACCCAGTTCCTGCTGGATGGCTTGAAGAAAAAGGTCAAGGAAGAAAAGCTGACCGATGCCGAACAAGTCAAAGCCGCCCTCAAAGTCTTGTTGCTGGAAATGCTAACGCCTTTGCAAAAGCCTCTGGAACTGGGCCGTTATCAACCCCTGGTCATGATGATCACTGGCGTCAATGGTGCGGGCAAAACCACGACCATAGGCAAGCTGGCCAAGCATATGCAAACCCATCAGCAATCGGTTTTGCTGGCTGCGGGCGACACCTTCCGCGCAGCAGCACGTGAACAACTGACGATCTGGGGCGAGCGCAATAATGTCACGGTGATCTCGCAAGAATCCGGCGATCCGGCGGCAGTCGCGTTTGATGCAGTAGCATCTGCCCGTGCTCGTGGCACTGATGTAGTCATGGTAGATACGGCTGGCCGCCTGCCTACCCAGTTGCATCTGATGGAAGAATTGAAGAAGATCAAACGTGTTATCGCCAAAGGCATGGATGGCGCGCCGCAAGAAGTCTTGCTCATCATCGACGGCAATACTGGCCAGAATGCACTGGCCCAGGTCAAGGCCTTTGACGATGCCCTGCAACTGACTGGCCTGGTCATCACCAAGCTCGATGGTACTGCCAAAGGTGGCGTGCTGGCAGCAATCGCCAAGAACCGCCCTGTGCCTGTGTATTTCATCGGTATAGGCGAGCAGATTGAAGATTTGCAACCATTTAACGCCCAGGAATTTGTTGACGCCCTGCTCAGTTAATTGCACAAAAAAAGGCCAAACGCGATCATGATTGAATTTGAACACGTCAGCAAACAGTATTCGCAAGATGTTTATGCACTCAAGGATGTTTCATTATCAATTGCTGCCGGTGAATTGATTTTCCTGACTGGCCCGTCTGGTGCCGGTAAATCTACCTTGCTGAAGATGATTGCAGGGATAGAAAAACCGACGGCAGGCCATGTCAAGGTCAATGGCCAGGACATAGGCAAACTCAAAACCAGCAGCCTGCCTTATCTGCGCCGCAAGCTGGGCCTGATTTTGCAAGACCAGAAATTACTGACTGACCGCCATGTACTGGCGAATGTCATGCTGCCCATCATCGTCACCGGCGCTTCACACGCTGAAGCTGAGACCCGTGCCCGCATAGCGCTGGAAAAAGTTGGCCTGCCAGACAAGGCTTATTCCCTGCCGCTGGCACTGTCTGGTGGTGAGCAGCAGCGGGTGGCGATAGCCCGTGCCATCGTCAACCGGCCACAGATTATTCTGGCGGATGAACCTACCGCCTTTCTGGACCGTGACAATGCCAACAAGGTGCTGGGAGCACTGAAGGCTTTCCAGAGCGCCGGTGTGACCTGCATTATCTCCAGCCATGATGAACAATTTCTCGATCAGGCCAGCCGCGTGATTTACCTGAGCCAGGGCCAGGTAGTCAGTACCTGGAAATCCTCGCTGGCCGCCTGATCCTGCAGTACAGAATAACAAGGAAGAATTCATGACCAACTGGTTTCGTCAACACTTGTTCGCCATCAAGAGCGCGTTCGGCCATTTGCGTGGCAGCCCGGGTAATTTCTTGTTCAATGTGCTGGTCGTGGCGATCGCGCTGGCCTTGCCCATCGCTGGCCTGACCTTACTGGAAAATATACGTCCCATTTCTTCGCAATTATCAATAGAACCTGAAATCAGCATTTTCGTCAGCCCGGACACCCCAAGGGCAACTGCCACAGCCTTGTCGATACCGCTGAAAAAATTGCTGAAAGAGAAAAACATCACGGCCAACCTGAACTTCGTCCCCAAGGACAAGGCCCTGGCCAGCCTTGAGCAATCATCCAATCTGGCAGAAGTCTTATCTACCCTCGGCGGCAATCCTCTGCCTGACGCCTATGTCTTGTCCATGTCGAATAGTGATGCTGGCAAGATAGAGGCGCTGGTCGAAGAAATAAAGCAAATGCAGGATGTCGATGTCGTGCAACTCGATTCTGCCTGGGTCAAGCGCCTGGCAGCACTGGTGCAAATCATGCAGCTAGGTTTGTTGTTCCTGGCTGCCACTCTGGGTGTGGTGGTGATCGTGGTGGTATTTAATGCCACCCGTCTGCAGGTGATTTCGCACAGGGCAGAAATTGCCGTATCGCGCCTGCTGGGGGCGACCAATAGTTTCATCCACAAGCCTTATTACTATACCGGCGCCTTGCTGGGCTTGCTTGCAGGCGGCCTCGCACTGGGCCTGATCGCGGCGTCCCTGCAACCCTTGAACAAGGCAATTGCAGAATTTGCTAAATTATATGCATCGGAATTTCACCTTGCTCCGTTGGGTATCGTACAGAGCGCCATACTACTGGCTGTTAGCATGTTGCTTGGGCTGGTTGGTGTTTTTCTGTCGGTAAGAAGGCAATTGGCGCGCGCAAGCTGAGTTCTTCGCGCTATTTGCTCAATTTTGCTCAATAAGCGCACAATAAATCTGTTCTTGCTTCGTCTTCATAGTGCTGACTGCTTGCTGGTACTCGATGATCATTGGTAATCGCTAGTATCTCTAATAGTCGCTAGTGATCGTGCACCATTGCAGCAGTCTGCGCATCGTGATTTTTGCAAAAGGCTTTTACAATTTGCAGCGAATTGATTGCAACTTTCCACCCGGGCATCTATCTAAGCACTATACATGTTGCAAATGAATGCTTGTTTTTCAATAGATTTATTTGATGAACTTCATAGAATCTGAGTATTAGCACTCTTCTCAAGAGAGTGCTAATATAGGAACTTGAAAGTGCCAAAAGGAGTAATTGATACTCTTAAGGCAGCAATAAGGAGGAAAAATGGCAACTACATCTACACAATTGATCCCTGCAACAGACAGCACAGCGCTGGCTCTAGGTTTTAGTGGCACGCTGGGTAATATTGATGCCTATATTTCTGCAGTCAATCGTCTGCCTATGCTCACGCATCAGGAAGAGATAGACTTTGCGAACAAATTACGTAATGACAATGATCTGGCTGCTGCGCAGCAACTGGTTATGTCACATTTGCGCCTGGTCGTCTCCATCGCCCGCGGTTACCTCGGCTATGGCTTGCCCCATGCTGACCTGATCCAGGAAGGCAATATCGGCCTGATGAAAGCCGTTAAACGCTTTGACCCTGACCAGGGCGTACGTCTGGTGTCCTATGCCATGCACTGGATCAAGGCTGAAATGCATGAGTACATTTTGAAAAACTGGCGCCTGGTCAAAGTAGCAACGACCAAAGCCCAGCGCAAACTGTTCTTTAACCTGCGCAGCCATAAAGAAGGCCTGGACGCGATGACACCAAAGCAAATTGATGCCCTGGCATCAACGCTGGATGTCAAACGCGAAGAAGTCATCGAAATGGAAATGCGTTTGTCCGGCCATGATATTGCTCTGGATGCACCGACGGATGATGACGATGAAAAATTCGCTCCTATCGCTTATCTGAAGACTGAATCCGACGAGCCTACCCGTGTTCTGGAAACGCGCCAGTATGACCGTCTGCAAAGCGAAGGCCTGGAATCTGCATTGTCCAAGCTGGATGCACGCTCACGCCATATCATAGAATCACGCTGGTTGAAAAATGATGATGGTACAGGCTCTACCCTGCACGAACTGGCCGATGAATACGGCGTGTCTGCCGAACGCATACGTCAGATCGAAAGCGCAGCGCTGAAAAAAATGAAGGGCAGCCTCAGCAGTTTTGCATAATCAAAATAGGCTGTAACAAAAGAAAAAGGCACTCGCGAGAGTGCCTTTTGTTTTGTCCAGCGGCTTTGTGGTCATTTTTGTGATCAAGCGCGGGACTATTCGTGGTCGGTTTCGTGGCCAATTTCGCCGCTCATTTCGTGGCCTGAATGACGTCTGCTTGGTATTGTCTGCCGCTTTACTTCAACAGGATTTTCAAATCATGAGCGACAGGCTCTGCTCCCTGTCCATGGCGCAAGAATAAACGGATGCGCCCCTGAGGATCAAATACATAACTGCCTGCCGTATGGTCCATGGTATAGCTGCCGGGTGTTTTGCCTTCTACCTTTTGATAAAACACTTTGAATTCTTTGGCAACTTTGGCCGTTGCGGCAGCATCGCCATACAAACCCAGGAAGCGCTTATCAAAATTGGGCACATAGTTGGCCAGCAAAGCCTGGGTATCGCGTTCAGGGTCCAGGGTCACAAACAAGACTTGCACCTTGTCGGCATCCGGGCCCAGTAATTTCATGACACTCGCCATTTCTGCCATGGTGGTCGGGCAGACATCCGGGCATTGGGTATAGCCAAAGAAGATGACTACCGCCTTGCCCTTGAAATCTGCCAGGGTGCGCGGCTTGCCATTGTGATCTGTCAGGGCAAAGTCTTTGGCGTAATCAAGGCCGGTCAGATCGGTGTTATTGAATTTTTCCTGGGCCGGGGCGCAAGCAAGCAGGCTCAGAGCCATCAGCATGCTGGCCAGGTGCTTCAGAATTTTCATAGCTTGATATAGTGATCAATCAACAAGGCTGCAAACAGCAGGGACAGGTAGATAATGGAATAGGCAAAAGTCTTGCGTGCCAGTACATCATCATAGTGCTTGTAAATGCGCCATGCATACCACAGGAAGATCAGGCCCAGAATAATCGCGCTGACCAGATAAATCAGGCCGCTCATGTGCACCGCATAGGGCAGCATGGTGGTGGCAAACAGCGCTATCGTATACAGCCAGATGTGGAAGCGGGTAAATTCCAGGCCATGGGTAATCGGCAACATCGGCAGGCCGGAACGCGCGTAATCATCGCGCCTGTACATGGCCAACGCCCAAAAATGCGGTGGCGTCCAGACAAAGATGATCAATACCAGCAACCAGGCCTGCATGGGCACATCGTTTGCCACAGCTGCCCAGCCCAGCGCCGGTGGCATGGCACCTGACAAACCACCGATGACGATGTTCTGCGGTGTTGCCGGTTTCAGGATGATGGTGTAAATGACAGCATAGCCAACAAAGGTAGCAAAAGTCAGCCACATGGTCAGGGGATTGACCATAGTATACAAAACCCACATGCCCATGCCACCGATGACACCAGAGAACACCAGGGTTTGCGGCACAGTGATTTCACCTTGGGCTGTGGCGCGGCGTGCAGTTCTTGCCATGCGAGAATCAATTTCTTTTTCCACCAGGCAATTTACGGCAAAAGCCGCACCAGCCAGCAGCCAGATACCGACGGTGGCGGCAACAACCACGCGCCAGTCCGGCAAGTCTGGCGTAGCCAGGAACATGCCGATCACTGCGCAAAATACGGCGAGCTGGGTCACACGTGGCTTGGTCAAAGCCCAGTACTGAGCCAGTCGGTTGGAAGGCAAACTTAAAGTGGTCATGATCTATCTTTGGCAGCGGCAAGGCTCACATGCCTTATGCGGTAGTTTAACATGGTCAGCAAAAGCACGAGCATGGCAGCCATCCCATTATGCAAAACTGCCAGCAACAAGGGCCAGGAAAAAAAGACGGTAGAAATGCCGATGATGAATTGGGCAACAATCGCGAGCAAGATGTGGCGGCTCAGTTTTTCCAGCCCGGCAATCTTGCGTGCTCTCAGTGCAGCCCACAGGCAGACTGCCACCACCAGCAAAGCAAAGTTCCTGTGCACCCAGTGTATGGCAACCAGGGCATTAAAAGGCAGGTAATCACCATTCCTCGTGAGACCGAGCTGACGCCAGAGGCTGAAACCATGTTCAAAATCCATCGCTGGTATCACCTGGCCATTGCACATGGGATAATCCTGGCAAGCCAGAGCAGCATAGTTAGTGCTCACCCAACCACCCAGGCTGATTTGCACAAACACCAGCAATAAAGCCAGAGTGGCTGGCCATAACATGCGCTTGCCATCAGCGGCGGCAATGCTGCGGCCCGCCAGCGAGCTGCTTTGCTGTTCGAGGCTGGCACTGAGCAGGGCGAGCAAGCCCATACCCAAAATGAGGTGAGTAGTCACTATGACGGGTTGCAGCTTCAGAGTAACGGTCCAGGCACCGAAAGCGCCTTGCAGACAAACAAAGAACAAGAGAAAAGTCGCCAGCCAGGGGCTGCTTGCAAGCTGCCGGCGGCGCACCCAGGCGATAATCATCTGCACGATAATCAGTATGCCCACACTCATGGCCAGATAGCGGTGCACCATTTCTATCCAGGCTTTTTGCAAAGTCACGGGGCCAGTGGGCATGGCAATTTCTGCCGCCTTGATCGCAGCATGGGATTGCAAGGGATTGGACTGTCCATAGCAACCCGGCCAGTCCGGGCAACCCAGGCCAGAATCTGTCAGGCGGGTGAATGCACCAAACATGATAAGTTCAAAAGTCAGGGTGACGGTCACCGCAATGAGCTTGCGATATTTATTCTTTTCCCTGGACATGAACACCATCGCCGCCGGTATTACCGCGACCATCAGTGCTGTCAATGCAATCTGCAACCACATGATTATTGTTTAACCTATTGTTTAACCTATCGCTGACGCACGCAATAATTTGCTGAGGTCTTTTTTAATCTTGTTTGCATCTGCATTTTTTTGATACCGCATCATCAGATTGCCGAGTGGATCGATCAGGTAAATATGATCGCTGATCTGTGTGTCGCTTTCAGTCGGCAACCAGGCCTTGAGGGCGGCAGCATCGACCTTCAGCATGCGGGCACCGTCATGCTGGCGTATCAACATGGTATCGATGGGAGCATCGTCGGTGATCAGCCAGACGCGTTCTATCCTGTCCATTTCCTTGCCCTGGGCGGTACGCAACTGGCGGATGTCATACATTCTCTTCTGGCAAGCCTCAGCGCAGGCACCGCTATCTACCTGCAGCATCAGCCACTTGCCTTTATAGGCTTCCAGCCCAATCACGGGATCAGTCGCCGCAGCGCCCAGCAGATGCCCGGCCAGTTTGGGCATGGGGTAGTTGCGTGGGTCAAGAATGGTGCCGTAATTGGTGCGGCCTTCAGGTTTGATGACATAGTAGGCCAGATAGGAGAAAACCATGGGGGCAGCACAGACTGCCAGCACCATCAATAATTTCCAGCGACCACGCGACTTTTGCTTTTCAGTTTTTTCCACGACGAAATCCAGTAACAACAAAAAATAAGAAAGCCATCAGAGCCAGCGCATACCATTGAAAGGCATAGCCCCTGTGCTTGCCAGCACCTGCCGAAGGCATGGGCCATTCACGCGAGAGGCCATCGTTTTCCAAGGAAGTTTGTTCCAGCACAAAGGGATAAAAATCCCAGCGCGTCTGTTTTGCCAATGCTTCCACATCGATATTTTGCAAGAGGCTGCCCGGTTTGACCACTTCGGCCTGGCCGAGTTGCATTACCCGCTCCAGCCTGTCCCTGAGCATGCCTTCCAGCACGACCTGGCCACCTGCGGCAGGAATATCCGGCATATGCATACGGTCACGTGCATCGCGCGGGTGCCAGCCACGGGCGATCAAGACATATTTGCTGCTATCGGCCAGCTTGAAAGGCATCAACACATACAAACCAGCTTTTCCCTGCAGTGGGCGGTTATCTAAATACAAGGGCCATTCGCGTATGAATTGTCCACTGACTTGCAGCTTGCGAAACGCCTGCAACTGTCCGGGCGGCGTTTGCGCATTCAGCATCAGTGCAGGCAAATGCTGGCGCTCGGCCATTTGCGCTGCCAGCGTTTCTTTTTCTTCTGCCCTGCGCGTCTGCCATTGCGCCAAAGCGATGCCCAGGCTGGCCAGCAGCAGGCAGGCAATAAACGGGATCAGGCGGAAACGGAAGGAAATAGGCATTCAGGTATTAAGGCATTACAATGCAAGAGTCGATCAATCAAAAGCACCAACAATAACCGAGTATGAAAATTCTTGTCGCCATCGCTTTTTTCCTTATCCTGTTCAGCCTGGGGTCTGCCCTGGTTTATCTGATGAAGGACAAGGGGAAAAGCAATCGCACGGTCAAGGCACTGGCATTTCGGGTAGGTTTTTCTATCACGCTGTTTTTGCTGATCCTGCTGGCCAATCATTTTGGCCTGATACAACCTACCGGTATCAGGTAAATCCAGCCAGAATTTTAGTGACGGACTTGTTTCAGTACCACCAGCTATTCAGACAATTCCATATATGTAAAAAAGCCGCACTAACTGTGCGGCTTTTTTTACGCTATTTTTTGCTACTAAAGCTTGCTTACAGCCAGTAAACAACCACGTACAGACCCAGCCAGACCACGTCGACAAAGTGCCAGTACCAGGCAGCGCCTTCAAAGGCGAAGTGGTGTTCAGGTGTGAAATGGCCTTTCATGACACGATACAGGACAACCGACAGCATGATCGCACCCATGGTCACATGGAAGCCGTGGAAACCGGTCAGCATGAAGAAAGTGGAACCATAGATACCGGAAGTCAGTTTCAGGTTCAGTTCGCTATACGCATGCATGTACTCGTAAGCCTGGAAGCCCATGAACACCGCACCCAGCAAGACTGTGGCAAACAACCAGATGGCCGTCTTGGCACGATGACCTTCACGCAGGGCGTGGTGAGAGATCGTCAGCGTCACGCCGGAAGTCAGCAACAAGGCTGTATTGATCGTAGGGATAGGGAAAGGACCCATGGTCTTGAAGGCTTCAACTGTGCCAGCCGGGCCTACATTACCCCAGTTCGCAGCAAAATCAGGCCACAGGACTTTGTGATCAAAATCAGCAAGCCATGGCATTGAGATAGTACGTGCATAGAACAATGCGCCAAAGAAGGCTGCAAAGAACATCACTTCAGAGAAGATGAACCAACTCATGCTCCAGCGGAAGGAGACATCGATACGGGCGCTGTATTTACCACCTTCAGATTCAGCAATCGCATCACCAAACCATTTATACAAGACCACCAGTGTCAGGATAATACCGGCAAAGTTCAGGTAAGAACCCCAGGCCAGACCATTAACCCAGGCAGAAGCACCTATCATGGTCAGCAATAAGGTGGTGCCACCCAGTACTGGCCATTTGGATGGGCCAGGCACAAAATAGTATGGCGCATTAGCGTGTTGAGAACTCATTTCCATCTCCCGATGCAATTTAATGTACTACTTGAATTGTTATTTTGCGACTACATGTCTGACTATCATGATCAGCACTGAAATAAAGATCAGCGCACCTATGATGCCGGCAATAATCACGTGAACAGGATTCAACTGCGCTGCATCCTGCTCATAATCAGTTTTCTTGCGTATCCCCAAAAACGACCAGAATACAGCTTTCATCGTTGCCAAAAACGAAGCCTTGCGCTTGCTTGCGTCTTTTAAATCTGTCATGACTTGCCCTGTCCTTCGCCAGATACAGCAGATGCAGCAGTTGCGGCCTGTGGCTTGACACCTACTTCAAAGAAAGTATAAGACAAGGTAATCGTCTTCACATCTTTAGGCAAGGCCGGGTCCAGATAAAACACTACCGGCATTTGCCTTGCTTCATTTGGCCCCAGAGTCTGCTGCTTGAAACAAAAGCATTCCATCTTTTTAAAGTAATTGCCAGCCTGTTGTGGTGCGTAGCTTGGTATCGCCTGCGCATCCATTTTATAAGACTGCTTGTTGACTACTTCATAAACGATTTGTGTCATTTCACCGGGGTGCACTTTCATGCTCGCCACGGTAGGACGAAAACGCCACGGGCCTTGCGTATTTGCATCAAACTCCACCGTCACTTCACGGCTTCTGTCGATCTGGGAATTGGATATTTCTTTGACCGAGATATCCTTGGGCGTCAAAATATTTACACCCGTTAATTCACAAATCTGTTTGTAGATGGGTACCAAAGCATAACCAAATCCAAACATCATCAAGGCAATCACCAGCAACTTGCCCAGCATTTTCGCATTCAGCTTGTTCTTGCCAGCAACACCGGATTCTTCTTGCGACATGAAGCTATCCTATCAGCGTAGCCAGGTTTGCTTGATGAAGACACCGGCAAAGAACACCAGCGCCACAGAAAACAAAATGATGGCAGTTCGCAAGTTATTCGGTTTTTTTCGATTACTCATTTTTTGTCTTGCTCCGGCAGAACCGGAGCAAGCCTCAGCCGCATTACATTATTTGAATTCTGGTGGTTCTTCAAAAGTATGGAAAGGCGCAGGGCTAGGCACTGTCCATTCCAGGCCTTCAGCACCATCCCATGGTTTCGCTGCTGCTGGTATGCCGCCCTTGATGGACGGGATCACAACTGCCAGGATGAAATATACCTGCATCAAACCGAAACCAAACGCACCGATAGTGGCAACCTGATTGAAATCAGTAAATTGCGCAGGGTAGTCGGCATAACGACGTGGCATACCGGCCAGACCCAGGAAGTGCATAGGGAAGAAGGTCACGTTGAACAAAATCAGCGAACCCCAGAAGTGGATTTTGCCGCGTGTTTCGTTGTACATGAAACCTGTCCATTTTGGACCCCAGTAGTAGTAACCGGCGAACAAGGCAAACAGAGAACCAGCCACCAACACATAGTGGAAGTGGGCAACCACGTAGTAAGTATCTTGCAACTGGATATCAATCGGTGTCACCGCCAGGATCAGGCCAGTAAAGCCACCCATGGTGAACACGAAGATAAAGCCGACGGCAAACAACATAGGCGTCTCGAAAGTCATCGAGCCTTTCCACATCGTCGCAACCCAGTTAAACACTTTCACGCCGGTAGGTACCGAGATCAGCATGGTGGCATACATGAAGAACAACTGTGCCGTCACTGGCATACCGGTTGTGAACATGTGATGCGCCCAGACGATGAAGGACAGGATCGCGATGGATGCTGTTGCATACACCATCGATGCATAACCAAACAAAGGCTTGCGGGCAAATGCAGGAACGATCTGGGAAACGATACCGAAGGCTGGCAAAATCATGATGTACACCTCTGGATGTCCGAAGAACCAGAAAATGTGCTGATACATGACAGGGTCGCCGCCGCCAGCTGCATTAAAGAAGGATGTACCAAAATGACGGTCAGTCAGTGTCATCGTGATCGCACCGGCCAGAACTGGCATAACGGCGATCAGCAGGTAAGCAGTAATCAACCATGTCCAGCAGAACATCGGCATCTTCATCAATGTCATGCCAGGAGCGCGCATGTTCAGGATGGTGGTGATGATGTTGATGGAACCCATGATGGAAGACGCACCCATGATGTGGACAGCGAAAATCGCCATGTCCATGCCTGGGCCCATTTGTGTGGACAATGGTGCATACAGCGTCCAGCCAGCAGCAGTTGCGCCACCAGGTGCCAGGAAGGAACCCATCAGCAACAAGGCTGCCGGAGGCATGAGCCAGAACGAGAAGTTGTTCATACGGGCAAATGCCATATCGGACGCGCCGATTTGCAGAGGGATCATCCAGTTAGCGAAACCAACGAAAGCTGGCATGATCGCGCCGAAAACCATGACCAGACCATGCATGGTAGTCAACTGGTTAAAGAATTCCGGTTGCATGAGTTGCAGGCCAGGCTGGAATAATTCACTGCGGATACCGAGGGCCATGACGCCACCGGCCAGCAACATCGTGAAAGCGAACCACAGATACAGGCTACCGATATCTTTATGGTTGGTTGCAAACAACCAGCGCTGCCAACCATGAGGATGGTCATGCGCGTGGTCGTGAGAGTGATCGTGAGCGTGATCAGCTGTAGTAGTGCTCATCTTTTCTCCTGTTCTTCCTGTTATTACTTACGCGCAGCCAAAACTTCAGCTGGTTGGACGATGTTTTCAGCAGCCTTGTTAGACCAGTTATTGCGTGTGTAAGTGATTACCGCAGCAATTTCTGTATCAGACAAAGTAGCCTTCCAGGCTGGCATGCCACCCTTACCATTCAGCAAAATACCGATTTGAGCTGCTTTAGGACCAGTCACGACAGCGGAACCATCCAGTGCAGGGAAAGCACCTGGTACACCCTTGCCGGTAGCCTGATGGCAAGCCACACAGTTTGCTGCATAGACTTTTTCGCCACGTTGTTTCAGCTCATCGACAGTCCAGACCTTGCTTGGGTCGTCTGCCTTGGCAGCCATTTCTTTTTTCTTGGTATCTACCCATTTTTTGTAGTCATCGTCAGAAACGACATTGACAACGATAGGCATGAAAGCATGTTCTTTACCGCACAGCTCTACGCACTGACCACGGTAAGTACCGATTTTTTCAGCCTTGAACCAGGTATCACGGACAAAACCAGGAATCGCATCCTGTTTCACGCCAAAGGCAGGGATAGTCCAGGCATGGATAACGTCATTTGCAGTGGTAATAATGCGGACTTTTTTGTTGACCGGAACCACGACTTCATTATCGACTTCGATGAGGTAATTGTCGCCGCGTTTTTCTGTTGGTTCTACGCCAGGCGCACCAACCTGGGTACGGGGAGTAGCCAGTGTGGACAGGAAGGAAATGCCTTCGCCTTCGCCCTTCAGGTAGTCATAGCCCCATTTCCATTGCATACCCGTAGCTTTAATGGTGATGTCGGCGTTCGAGGTGTCTTTCATTGCAACAACAGTTTTTGTTGCTGGCAAAGCCATGCCGATAACGATAATGAAAGGCACGATAGTCCACAGTATTTCTACTGTTGTACTTTCATGGAAAGTGGCAGGCTTATGGCCAACAGACTTGCGGTGCATTACGATGGAGTAAAACATCACCCCGAAAACCGCCACAAAAATGGCCAGGCAGATATACAGCATCAGGTTATGGATGTCGTAAATATCTTGGGCAATTCTTGTAACTGGTTGCTGCAGGTTTAACTGCTTGACTGCCGGACCGCCCTTCATATCCACTACTGGACCATTAACCACCGCCCACGTTGGCAGACTAGCAGCCAAGAGCGAGGCACCCAGCATGAACGACTTTAATCGCTTAGCATGTTTCATGAATTTCCCCAAAACCCGATTAGAATTCTTTTAACAGAGCGCCAGGGACACAAATTCAAAATATTTTCAAATGCGTACCGGCAACTTCCACAACTGCGAGAGTATAAGGCGTAAAGCAGGGTGATATCAAGCAGAATACATGAGCGCCATCTATGATTTCGCTCAAATGTAACAACGATTTATGAAGAAATTTTACAGTTTTTCTTGATTTATTGATCTGGATTAAGTTGGTTTTTTAGGCAAGTCAAAACGGACTATGGATTCACCGGCAGCAGTTTTGCGGTTCACCGGACGGAAAGCATGGCCGTATACCACTTCCAGCGTCACGGCTATGCGTCCATCGGCATCTTTGCGCTTGTCCAGCGCCGCCAGCAAGCGCGCATGGGCTTTGCGGCCCAGCAAGGCTTGCCTGCGCGTCATCAACGGATTGCCACCAAGCGCACGCACATCCTCCAATAATTTATTGGCACTGCCATAGGTCAGCGTGATTTTTTCCATATCCATGACTGGCGTGGAAAACCCCGCATTTACCAGCATATCGCCAAAATCATGCATGTCAACAAAGGGGAGTACGTGTGGCAAATCGTCCACTTCGGCAAAGGCCTGGCGCAATTCCATCAGGGTATCCGGGCCAAAGCAGGAAAACATCAGCAAGCCATCCGTGCGCAAGACCCTGCGCCATTCGGCGAACACCAGGTCAGGCTGGGGATGCCAGTGCAATGCCAGATTCGACCAGATCAGATCGACGCTGGTATTTGCCATAGGCAGGCGGGCAAAGTCTGCGCACAGCAAATACTGACTGGCCTCCTGGCGCAAGGCCGCGGGCGTCCATTTTGATAACAGACGTCCGACAGCGCTCTTGGCTGCCAGATGCTTGTCCCTGCCGGCCTCCAGCATGGACAAAGATGCATCAACACCATACGCCAGGGCCGCAGGATAGTTTTTTTGCAATTCAGCGATATCATCTGACTCGCCACAACCGGCATCCAGCAAGGCTGCGGGCTGGATTTTGACCAGCTCCAGTTTTTCACGCATGCGCGTGGCTATTTCGCGACGCAAAAAGTCGGAAGGGCGGATTTTTGTCGCATCGGCAAACAGGCGGCGCACCAGTTGCAGATTGATAGGAGCACTCAACATAGGCAAAATGATAATGAATTACGTTTTTTTTCAAGCTGGCAGTTTACACGCTTGTATACTGATGTGCCCATGATCACTGACAAACTCAAAAGAAGCTGGCAAATGAGATGGCAAACTACCTGGAAAAAAGGCATCGCTGCCCTGATACCAAATTCCTGCGCCCTGTGCCGCCTGGACAGCAGCGATGTGGTTTGCCGCGCATGCCATGCCCGCTATTTCCAGACCGGGCAGACCAGGTGTCTGCAATGTGCCCTGCCCCTGCCGCCCGCCAGTGCCAGTCCACGCTGTGGAGATTGTCTCAGCAATCCACCGGCTTTTGACAGGACATTAAGTGTCTGCGATTATGCCGCCCCTCAGGATCAGCTGGTACTGTCTTTGAAGTTCGCCCATCAACTGGCGCTGGCGCCCTGGTTCGCCCGCATGCTCAGGGATAGCATCATGCAACAGCAAGGCCATGAATTGCCAGATCTGCTGTGTGCCGTGCCACTGGGTAAAGACAGGCTGGCGGAGCGCGGCTTCAACCAGGCCTGGGAAATTACCCGGCCGCTGGCAAAGCATCTGGGCATAGCGGCCAACATGCATCTCCTGCAACGCAGCAGGAACACTGCGATGCAAAGCAGCTTGCCAAATGCTGCAAGGGCACGCAATGTCAAAAATGCCTTCTGTGTCGATGAAAGCCAGCAAGAAAGTCTGCGCGGCGCACATGTGGGTATAGTCGATGATGTCATGACTACTGGCATGACCCTGCATGAAATCGCTACAATGCTGAAACGTTACGGTGCCGCCAAAGTGACAGCTTATGTTTTTGCCCGCACCCTTCCCCATATTCACTAAGGAATCACCTTGTTTCACGTCGTCCTGGTTGAACCAGAAATACCGCCAAATACTGGCAACATCATCCGCCTGTGCGCCAACACAGGGGTACAACTGCATTTGATAGAGCCACTGGGCTTCCCTCTGGACGATAGCAAGATGAAACGCGCCGGTCTTGATTACCATGATTATGCGACCATGAAAGTGCATAAGAACTGGGCAGCGTTTCTTGCCAGCGAGCAGCCCGACAGCAGCCGCATGTTTGCCATGACCACCCACGGCTCTACAGCTTTCGCCAATCTGGCCTTCCAGCCCGGTGACTATTTTGTATTTGGTGCAGAAACCCGTGGCCTGGCACCTGAATTGCGCGAGTCCTTTCCGGCCAGCCAGCGCATACGTCTGCCTATGCGACCAGATAACCGCAGCCTGAATTTATCCAACACGGTAGCAGTGGTGGTATATGAGGCCTGGCGTCAAAATGGTTTTGCAGGCGGCAGTTGATACTAGACCAGCACTGTTATTGCTGCTTTACTACTCCATTAATGCTGCGTTATTGCCACATTATTGCCGCAGGTCAATTATCCAAATTACCACACTCATTTTGAAATTTACTGCATTTTCCATGGAATCCTTTAGCATGCTTACAGGAAAGCAGATTCCAGACAATGATAATTGGGCGCCCCAACCAGGGCATGGACCCAAGGCCAGGACAAGATCGTGCAAAATTCGGGAATTGAGCAATTTGAAGACAATCTTCAGCAACTGCGGCATTTGATTGATGCCCTGCCCGTCTGCATTTCTTATGTCGATGCCAATTACCATTATCAATTCATCAACCACGTGTATATAGACTGGTTTGGCATACCCCGCTCTGCGGTCATTAACAAGCACATGGCAGAGGTCATAGGGGAAGAAGCTTTTCAACATGTACTCCCTCAGGTAAAGCTTGCGCTGTCAGGAGAAAGCGTCGCCTACGAAACCACCGTGCCCTATCTGCACGGTGGTGCCCGCAATATCTCAGCCCAAGTCTTTCCTGTATTTGACCATGATGGTAGGGTCAAGGGCTGCTATGCCATGATTATTGATATCAGCCAGCGCAAGCAAAGCGAAGAGCAATTGCACCTGCACGAAGAGCGCTGGCAACTGGCGCTGGAAGGTTCGGGTGATGGTGTCTGGGACTGGTATCCGCAAACCGGTATAGAGATATTGTCGGACCGCCTGCGTGAAATCTATGGCTATGAAAAAGATGAAATAGAAGATTTGTCTGAAGAACTGGATAGACGCACCCATCCTGACGACCTGAAGCAAATGTACCTGGACAGGCAGGCTCACTTTGATGGCAAGACCGCGATTTATATCAATGAGCATCGCGTCCAATGCAAGGATGGCCGCTGGAAATGGATACTGACACGCGGCACTGTCATACAGCGCGACAGCCAGGGCAGACCGACACGCATGGTCGGTACTCACACCGACATTTCTGAAAGAAAGCAGGCTGAAGTCGCTTTACGGGAAAGCGAGGAACGCCTGCGTATGGCTTTATCGGCCACGCATCAGGGTTTATATGATTTGAATGTACAAACCGGGGACGCCATCGTCAGCCCGGAATATGCCTTGATGCTTGGCCATGCACATGAGGGTTTCCAGGAAAATAAAAAAAACTGGGCGGCCCGCGTGCATCCCGAAGACTTCCCCCTCGCAGCGCGTGCTTTCAGGGAACATCTGGAAGGCAAAAGCGATGAATATCGCGTCGAATTCCGGCAAAAGAAAGCCAGTGGCGAATGGGCATGGATATTGTCCGTCGGTGCCGTCGTGGAATGGAACAGGGATGGCCGGGCACAGCGCATGCTGGGCACGGTGCTTGATATCACCGAAAAGAAAAAAACCGAGGCCCTGATCTGGCAGCAGGCAAATATCGATACGCTGACTGGCCTGCCGAACCGGCGCATGTTTTATGACAGGCTGGACCACGACATCAAGCTCAGCAAGCGCCATGAACTGCCGCTGGCCGTGCTGTTCATTGACCTGGATTTTTTCAAGGAGGTCAACGATACCTTGGGCCATGCGACAGGCGATGCCTTGTTGATAGAAGCGGCGCACCGCCTGCGCCATTGCGTCAGGGAGAGTGATACCGTGGCCCGCCTCGGTGGTGATGAATTCACCGTTTCATTACCGGAGATGCATGAGCAAAACCGCGCCGAGACAATAGCGCAAAACATCATACGCAGCATGTCCACGCCCTTCCAGCTGGCGGGCGAAGAAATCTATTTGTCTGCCAGCGTGGGCATCACCATTTACCCGCGCGATGCCGACAATCTGGATGACCTCATCAAACATGCCGACCAGGCTATGTATGCTGCCAAGGCGCAGGGCCGGAATCGCTTCAGCTATTTCACACCCGGCCTGCAAACTGCGGCGCTGGCACGTTTGCGCATGACCAATGATTTGCGTGCCGCGATTGCCGATGGCAGCCTGCGTGTTTATTTCCAGCCCATCGTCGATATCCATAGCGGGAAAATACAAAAAGCCGAAGCCTTGGTGCGCTGGCCACATGCACAGCAAGGCTTCATCAGCCCTATGGAATTCATCCCCATTGCAGAAACCAGCGGCCTGATCATTGCCATCGGCGACCTGGTATTCCGCGAGGCGCTGCGCTGGGTCAAAAAATGGCGCGAGCTGTATCGCCCCGACTTCCAGATCAGCATCAACCAGTCACCGATGGAATTCCAGGGTGACCAGGAACGCTATATCAACTGGATACATGAGCTGGCGCTACAAAACCTGCCTGGTCAGGCAATCAGCGTAGAAATTACCGAAGGCTTATTGCTCGATGCCAGCCAAAAAATCACCAGCAAACTCTTGCAGTTCCGCGATGCCGGGATACAGGTCGCGCTCGATGATTTTGGTACCGGTTATTCTTCACTATCCTACCTGAAGAAATTCGATATCGACTATCTCAAGATAGACCAGTCCTTCATCCGTAACCTGGCAACAGATGCCAGTGATATTGCCCTGTCTGAAGCCATCATCATGATGGCGCACAAGCTGGACTTGAAGGTCATCGCCGAAGGGGTGGAGACGCAACAACAGCATGACTTGCTGAAACAGGCAGGCTGCGACTTTGCGCAAGGCTATTTATTCTCGAAACCCGTGCCCCCAGAAGAATTTGAAACCCTGCTCCAGCAACAAAAAGATTTAACTGCCTGAACGCACTTTGGCCAGCAATTTGCTGGTCGAACGGTCATGCTCAAAATCGATCGCTGCCACCGTACCACCATATGCCAGCACTGCCTGACCTTCGGGTATGGCTGTCATATCATAATCGCCGCCTTTGACATACACGTCAGGATGCGCTGCCAGCACTGCCTGCAAAGCGGTATCTTCATCAAATTCCACCACCAGGCTGACAGACTCCAGCGCTGCCAGCACCGCCATGCGGTCTGCACAGGTATTGACGGGCCGGTCATCGCCCTTACCCAGTCGCTTGACCGAGGCATCAGTATTCACCGCCACCACCAGCGAAGCACCAAATTCGCGTGCATCGGCGAGATAGCTGACGTGACCGCGGTGCAGGATATCGAATACGCCGTTGGTCATGACCACGGGTTTGGGTAGCTCGCGTACACGTTCCGCCAATTGCTCGCGGGTAGTGAGTTTTTTTTCGAATTCTGGCATAGAAATAGTTCAATATTTTTTTGAAAAACCACTCACCACAGAGGCACGGGGACACTGAGAAAGGCATAGAGAAGTACAAGAGTACATAAACGCAAATGTTTGTAATTCGTAGGTTGGGCTACGTTTCATCAGCCCAACACTCGGCATATAAATAACGTATTCGTTTATCAAAGGCACAGTGTTGGGCTGGTAAATCGTAGCCCAACCTACGGAAAACCACGCGATTTTCCTCTATGCCCCTTTGCGTCCCTGTATTGAACGGTCTTGAATTTATAAACAAAAACGCCGCTAATGATTAGCGGCGATTGTACATGCTCAAACCAGATTTATGCAGCACTAGGCAAGCTGCCAGGCAAAATAACCAGCCTCTGTGCAACTTCCTTGCGATAGCGATTTAAATCTTGCACGGTTTCAAAAGTACGCTCGAACAGCAATGACATATTGTGCAGGATGCGATCAACGACTTTCTTTTCCCATACGCCATCAAACTTGATCTGGCCATCGAGCCAGCGCTCCAGCCAGTCAGGATCAGGCAGGCGCGACTGTATGGTGTCGTTCGGGAACAATGCCTGGTTGACATGCAAATTGGTCGGGTGCAAAGGTTTTTCTGTACGCCTGGCGGACGCCATCAGGACACCGATCTTGGAAAACGCGGCACGGGCCACATCGCCGACTTCAGCCAGGGATTTTTTCATGTAGCGCAGATAAGCACCGCCGTGGCGTGCTTCATCCTGGCTGATGATTTTGTAGATATGCTTGATGACAGGTTCGGTATGCCAGTCAGATGCACAGCGATACCAGTGGTTCAGGCGTATTTCACCGCAAAAGTGCAGCATCAGGGTTTCCAGCGGTGGTGCTGGGTCAAACTCGAAACGTACATTGTCGAGTTCTTTTTCTGTTGGCACCAGTTCAGGATGGAAGCGGCGCAGGTATTCCATCAAGACCAGGGAATGTTTTTGTTCTTCAAAAAACCAGATGGACATAAAGGCGCAAAAATCACTGTCGCCACGGTTATCACGCAAGAACATTTCTGTCGCTGGCAGCGCAGACCATTCAGTGATGGCATTCATCTTGATGGTTTGCGCCTGCTCAGGCGTCAGTTTGCTGGCGTCATATTTATCCCAGGGGATGTCTGACTCCATATTCCAGCGCACTTGCTCCAAAGACTTAAACAATTCAGGGTAAAGCATGGTCAACCTCTGATAAAAATTGCGGAAATTAGAATAATTTGCCTAATTTTACCAGAGAGATGTGACACCTTCACGACAGCGCCTGAATTGCTTAAAATTTAAGCGTCCACGCAACAAAAAGCATGCATTTACTAGACTACTTCATTTTCACTGACTGCTTGTCGCACCTCATCCCTATCCAGGTTAGGCGCAAACTGTTGTATGAATTCGTAGGTATAAGCGCGCAGATAAGCACCACGGCGTACCGCCAGACGTGTCACATTCGATGCAAACAAATGACTGGCAGAAATCGTCCTCAAACCATGGGCACGTTGCACTTCTATCGCCATCGATGCCACCAGACCCACACCAAGACCCAGGGCCACATATTGCTGGATAACGTCAGAATCCATGGCTGTCAGAACAATGTCAGTACGCAAACCTGCCAGGCGGAAAGCATCGTCGATATGACCACGGCCAGTAAAACCAACGTCATAGGTGATCAGTGGATAATTCGCCAGATCTTCCAGTGTCAGTTCACCCTTCTCCAGCAAAGCATGGCCTTCTGGTACGACGACAACGTGATTCCATTCATAGCAGGCGAAAGAGGCCAGGTCCTTGAACTGTGACAGACCTTCAGTAGCAATACCGATATCCGCCTTGCCAGACAATACCCATTCAGCAATATGTTCTGGTGAACTTTGTTGCAAGGCGATGCGCACGTCCGGGAAAGCCTGGCGGAAACCTTGCACCACCTTGGGCAACACATAGCGCGCCTGGGTATGGGTAGTGGCTATCGTCAGCGTGCCCTTGGACTGGTCAGAATAGTCCTCGCCAGCCTGGCGCAGGTTTTCTGCTTCCAGCAGCAATCTTTCTATGATGGGCAATATGTCCTTGCCCGGCTCTGTCAGGCCAGTCAGGCGCTTGCCATTGCGTTCGAAAATATCGACGCCGAGTTCTTCTTCCAGTTCACGGATCTGGCGGCTGACGCCGGGCTGGGAAGTGAACAGCACATTTGCCACTTCAGTCAGGTTGTAACCGCGGCGTGAAGCTTCACGGATGGAGCGTAATTGTTGGAAATTCATAAGGCGCCTTATTTTTATTTATTATTTCGTATCTACTATTTATTGGGTATCGACAAAGACATGCAGGCGTTTAGGGCGCACTACCAGAGCTTCACCGACTTTGAGTTTCAGTTGTTCATAGCGTTCTGTAGAAATCATGGCTTCGACCAGTTCGCCGTTGTCATCTCTTTCCAGTTCCAGCTGGGCCAGCGGGCCTATACTGTGGACGCGGCGCAGTTGCACATTGAGACCTGCTGCACCGGGCGAATAACGGTCTATTTCAAGTTCATGCGGGCGCACATAACCGGTACCAAAAGCGTCACGGGTTTCGGCATGGCCAGGGGCTTCAAAAGGCACACCACCGGCATCAAGTATGCCTTCATGGATACGGCCACGGAACAAGTTCACATTACCGAGGAAGCCATATACAAAAGGCGTAGCCGGATGGTGATATACCTCAGCCGGTGCACCAACCTGCTCGACCTTGCCATGGTTCATCAGAACAATCTTGTCAGCCACTTCCAGCGCTTCTTCCTGGTCATGCGTGACGAAAATACTGGTGACATGCAATTCATCATGCAGGCGACGCAACCAGCGGCGCAATTCCTTGCGCACCTTGGCATCCAGCGCACCGAAAGGCTCGTCCAGCAAAAGCACGCGCGGTTCTACTGCCAATGCACGTGCCAGCGCAATGCGCTGACGCTGGCCACCTGACAATTGCGGTGGATAACGGTCGGCCAGCCAATCGAGTTGCACTAACTCAAGCAGCTTGGTAACTTTTTCCTTGATCTCGCTTTCTGAAGGACGCAGATGACGCGGTTTGACACGCAAGCCAAAAGCGATGTTTTCAAAAATCGTCATATGTTTGAACAAGGCATAGTGCTGGAACACAAAGCCAACCTGACGTTCACGCACATGCTGGGCAGAGGCATCTTGTCCGTCGAGCAAAACCTGGCCACTGTCGGCATATTCCAGACCGGCGATGATGCGCAGCAGCGTAGTCTTGCCGCAGCCTGATGGCCCCAGCAAGGCGGTCAGTTCACCATTCGGAAAATCCAGCGAGACATTGTCCAGTGCGGTAAAACTACCAAAGCGTTTTTGTAATTGATTAACAGCGATACTCACGGTGAACCCCTTCTCTCTTTATTCTTGTGGCAACTGGCGGTTTTCATTGGTACGCCATTCGACTAATGTTTTCAGCGCGAGTGTCAACAAGGCCAGCAAGGTCAGCAGTGACGCGACAGCAAAGGCGGCGGTGAAGTTGTACTCGTTATATAAAATTTCGACTTGTAGCGGCATGGTGTTGGTCTCGCCACGGATATGGCCAGACACTACCGATACTGCACCAAACTCGCCCATGGCACGTGCATTACACAGGATCACGCCATACAGCAAACCCCATTTGATATTCGGCAAAGTCACGTACCAGAAAGTCTTCCAGCCAGATGCGCCGAGCACCAATGCAGCCTCTTCTTCTTCGCTACCCTGCGCCTGCATCAGCGGTATCAATTCACGGGCGACGAATGGAAAAGTAACGAAGATGGTTGCCAGCACGATGCCGGGTACGGCAAACAAAATCTTGATTTCATGATCACGCAGCCATTCACCAAACCAGCCCTGTGCACCAAACAGCAACACATAGATCAGACCGGAGATCACGGGAGACACTGAAAACGGCAAATCAATCAACGTCAGCAAGACATTCTTGCCACGGAATTCAAACTTGGCGATAGTCCAGGCTGCTGCCACACCAAACACCAGGTTCAACGGCACGGCTATGCCTGCAGCTATCAGGGTCAGTTTAATGGCTGACAAGGCATCTGCTTCTACTATCGCTGCCAGGTAAACTTCCCAGCCTTTTTTCAGTGCTTCAGCAAAAACGGCTGCAAGTGGAATGAATAAAAACAGGGTCAGGAACAGCAATGCAGTCACGGTCAAAACTATTCGTACCCACAACGGTTCCAGCGTTGCCGCTGGTGTAATCACAGGTTCATGCCTGCGTGCAGTGATGGGCGCCTTGACGGGTGTCTTGACCGGCGTATTAATGGCGGCTGTCGTCATTATCAATCCCTCCCTGCGTTTTGGCGGCTGCGCGTCCAGGCTTGCAACGCATTAATCGCCAGCAACAAGGTGAAAGACAGCAGCAGCATGACCACGGCGATTGCCGTCGCCCCGGCATAATCATATTGTTCGAGTTTGGTAATCATGAATAGCGGCGTAATTTCAGAAATCATGGGCATGTTGCCAGCGATAAAAATCACTGAGCCATATTCACCGGTGGCGCGGGCAAAGGCGAGTGCAAAGCCAGTCAGCAAGGCAGGCAAGATACTGGGCAAGATCACACGCAAGAAAGTTTGCAGGTGGCTGGCACCCAGACTGACGGCTGCTTCTTCCAGTTCTTTTTCGGCTTCTTCCAGTACAGGCTGAACTGTGCGCACCACGAAAGGCAGGCCGATGAATGTCAGGGCAATCAAAATACCGAGAGGCGTGTAGGCAACCTTGATGCCCAACGGTGTCAGCAATTTGCCTATCCAGCCATTTGGCGCATACAGGGTTGCCAGCGTAATGCCCGCAACAGCGGTGGGCAGAGCAAATGGCAAATCAACCAAAGCATCAATGAGGCGCTTGCCAGGGAACTTGTAGCGCACCAAAACCCAAGCGACGATGCCGCCAAAGAAGACATTGATCAGCGCACCTAGCAGGGACGCACCAAAAGTCAGGCGGTAAGATGCCATCACACGGTCAGAAGTGACGGTATTCCAAAAGGCTTCCCAGGTCATGGTGAAGGTTTTCAGAAACACGGCAGAAAGCGGTATCAGGACAATCAAGCCCAGATAAAACAGGGTAAAACCCAGAGAAAGCTGAAAGCCGGGCATCACCCGTCTTGCCTTTTTATTTGATCCTAAAAACTGCGCCATGCTTAGCCTTTATTACAGATATGACTATCGATGAGCAATCTTCCCAGTATTTTGTTATATAGAAAACGAATTTTTTCTTATGCTTACATACGTTTTTCGCATATAGATTAGACGCTAATGAGCAAAAATGCCAAAAAATTATTCAAAAGTCATTGGATTGACGATGAACAAGGCATTTTGCAGCTTTGCATATGCAGAACGTGCAAAAACGCAGAGACACCGCTGCAGCATCGCATCGGTGATCTCTGCATTAGTTGTAAGAAGAAAAATCTCAGGCGAGTTTGAATTCTTCTTCGTAATGGAAGCTCAGCTTGCTTTCTTCACGGCTTAATAATGCCGCTTTGGGCAAATCAAACAAGAAACCCTGTAACAGATAAGGGCTGGCAGTCTGGTTGGCATCACGCAATGCCTGCAGACGCTTCTGGTTTTCTATGCGGCGGAAAATAATGTGGCACTGGGCCCGGTCAGCCTGCTCCAGCAAACGCACTTGCGCCTCTGCATCATTGGCCAGACTGATATCAACCTTGATGGATGAAGGCCGTATGCGGTCCAGTAAATCAACGGCTTGCTCCAGGCTGGCCGCATGCAAGCCTATGCGGAAACCATTGCGCCGGTAATTCTCGGCAACGTGGGTCAAGACCCAGCGCTGGCTGGGTGTGATCAAAGGCAGTTGCAAGACGATATCTGGATGTGGCAATTCCAGCACATCAAGAATGCGGCGGAAAGCCATGCCATGATTACCCTCCACCGCTGCCAGCAAGCGGCTATGCACACTCAGGTATAAGTCCAGCTTGGCACTTTCTGGCTGCCGGTAAAAATTCAGGGTATGCAAGAGCCGGCACAGCCTGTCCAGCTCTACCGACTCATCATCATTGGCGGCGTTTTCCAGCAATTTCCAGATATTCAGCCCCTGGTCATCGCTGGCATAGCTGCGTGCATAGGCCTCATAAGCTACGATACGGCCATCATCACCAGCGCGTATGGCCTGGAAGGCGCTGGTCAGAGTGGAATTAAAATAACGTCCGCGCGCACGCCCTTGTTCATCCAGCCACAAATTGGTGGTGGCCAGCGTACTTTGCAGACGACTCAGGTAGTTTTGCAATGCGGGATAATGCATGCCTGCCTCAGCTTAAAATTCTATCTATAACTTGGCGATAGAAACTTCTGTCGCTTTTACCAGCGCCACGACTTCTGAACCAATGACCAGGTTCAAGTCTTTGATGGAGCGCGTAGTAATGACAGAAGTGACGATGCCTGCGGGTGTCTCGACATCGACTTCAGACACGACAGAACCTTCGATGATGGCCTTGATTTTGCCGCGAAATTGATTACGGACGTTGATAGCTTGTATGCTCATGATAACTCCTTAAATTAGTGAAACAATCAGATTGCCCATGCAACCTGACTGACAGTCCTCAACAGCGACACATCACCCAGTTCGGTGTCTGGTGCGGCTGAAGGTTTTTGTAAAACGCGCTGCAAGATACGGTCTTCCAGCTCGGCAAATTTTGGATTGCCACGCGCCCTCGGGCGGGGTAAGTCGATACGGGTATCCAGCGTGATTTGCCCATCCTCTATCAGGATCACACGGTCTGCCAGGGCGATGGCTTCCTGTACATCGTGGGTCACCAGCACAGCAGTGAAACCACGCTGCTGCCACAGGCTTTCAATCAGGTTTTGCATTTCAATGCGGGTCAGTGCATCGAGTGCGCCCAAAGGTTCATCAAGTAATAACAGGGCCGGTTCATGCACCAGTGCCCTTGCCAGCGCAACACGCTGACGCTGGCCACCGGACAATACCGATGGCCACTCGTCAGCACGCTCGGCCAGCGCGACCTTTTCCAAAGCCTGACGCGCCCTGGTCTTGTCACTACCCAGACCCAGTGCCACGTTGGCAATAACAGACTTCCACGGCAACAAGCGAGAATCCTGGAACATCACCCTGGTATCTGGTTTTTCATTTCCCTCAGCAAATTCCAGGCTGCCGCTATCGGCTTTTTCCAGGCCGGCAATCAGGCGCAGCAAGGTACTCTTGCCGCAACCGCTACGACCTATGATGGCGACAAACTCACCTGCAGCAATCTGCAGATTCAATGACTTCAATACCTGCCGTCCCTGATACGATTTTTGTATGAGGCGCAGACTGAGTGCGGTACCGCTGCTAGCTGACGTACTCCCTGCGTTCTGGGCAGTTTCAGTTTCAGTCCCTGGCGACCATTCACCTTTGGCAGTCTGCTCCCAGCCACCATCAAGTTCGTCGCGCAGGGCGATGATGTCTGGAACGGCACTGATGGAAAACTCTGAAAATTGACGCATCATGCTGCCCTCCCCTGATAGCCCGGATGCCAGCGCAGGCAATACTGTTCAAGCCCACGCGACAGCACATCGGCCAGTTTGCCCAGCAAGGCGTATAACAATATGCCGACCAGCACCACATCGGTTTGTAAAAATTCACGCGCATTCATGGTCATATAACCTATGCCCGCCTGGGCAGAAATGGTTTCTGCAACGATCAGCAAGACCCACACCAGGCCCAGTGAAAAACGCACGCCAACCAGTATTGAAGGCAGAGCACCCGGCAAGATCACATCGCGATATAAAGCCCAGCCAGACAAGCCATAGCTTTGCGCCATTTCTATCAAACCCTTATCGACGGTGCGTATGCCATGAAAAGTATTCAGATAAACCGGGAAGAACACGCCCACCGACACCAGGAACAGCTTGGCCATCTCATCGATACCAAACCATAAGATCACCAGTGGTATCAAAGCCAGCGCAGGAATATTCCTGACCATTTGCAGCGTTGTGTCTAGCAAGGTCTCTGCAAAACGAAAACTGCCTGTCAGCAAACCCAGCAACAGCCCCAGCCCACCGCCGACTGCAAAGCCGGATATCGCCCGCCACAAACTGGTCTTGGCATGTACCCAGATTTCGCCGGAAACAGCGAGAGTCCAGAATGCTTTTACTACTGCCAGCGGTTCAGGCAAGATACGGCTGGACAACCAGCCAGTCTGCGCTGCCAGTTGCCAGAACAGGATCAATGTTACTGGCACCAGCCAGGGCAAACCACGTTTCAGCAGACGCACGCTGACCTGGCGAAAGACATCTGGCTTTTTTGCGGTAAACTGTGCTGCATGGCTGGAACCACCCTGCGCATAGGTAGCAGCAAATTCACTCACTTCAGTAATCATTGGTCCCATATTGCCTCCCTAGCTTTGCGATACCTTGGGGACGATGCCATTGGCCATGACTTCACCAAACGGGCCAGTCAGGCTGGTGGAAACACCGGGCACGGTCTTGCCTATCAGCGGGAATACCAGTTCTGAAAAACGGTAAGATTCTTCCAGATGCGGGTAGCCCGAGAAAATAAAGGTGTCGATGCCAAGCGCCTGATATTCCTTGATACGTGCAGCCACGGTTTCAGGATCGCCGACCAAAGCGGTACCTGCACCACCGCGCACCAGGCCTACACCGGCCCACAGATTAGGCGACACTTCCAGCTTGTCGCGCTTGCCACCATGCAGGGCGATCATGCGTTGCTGGCCGACTGAATCCATTTTGGCAAAAGCTTTTTGTGCACGGGCAATGACTTCATCATCAACATAGCGGATCAGGTCATCTGCAGCTTTCCAGGCTTCATCGTTAGTCTCACGCACGATCACATGCAGACGTATGCCAAAGCGCAAAGTCCTGCCATGTTTGGCTGCGCGCTCACGCATGTCGGCGATCTTGGCGGCTACTGCTGCAGGTGGCTCACCCCAGGTCAGGTAAACATCGACCTGCTCTGCTGCCAGTTCATGCGCCGGTTCAGAAGATCCACCGAAATACAGCGGCGGATAAGGTTTTTGTATCGCCGGGTACAGGGTTTTTGCACCCTTGACGGTAATGTGCTCGCCTTCGAAATCATAACCGGCGTCACCACCTTCTCCAGCCAGCGACGCACGCCAGACGCGCAAGAATTCGTCAGTGATTTCGTAACGCTTTTCATGATCGGCAAATACGCCATCGGCTTCCAGCTCCCCTTGATCACCACCGGTGACGATATTGATCAGCAAACGCCCCTTGGATAAACGGTCAAAGGTCGCGGCCATGCGTACTGCCAGACCGGGGCTGCTCAAACCAGGGCGTATCGCTACCAGAAATTTGAGTTTGCTGGTCGCACCTATAAGGCTGGAGGCCACCACCCAGGCATCTTCGCAAGAGCGGCCCGTAGGCAAGAGTACACCGTCAAAACCCTGGGTGTCGGCAGCAACCGCAATCTGTTTCAGGTAGTCATAATTGACTTCACGCGCGCCATGCGTCGTCCCCAGATAGCGACTATCACCATGGGTGGGAATAAACCAGAATATATTCAAACTCATTATTTGCTCCTGTATTTTTCTCGTATCAAAGTTTGCCGTATCAAAGTTTGGTGCCTGGTGGCAGCCATACTGCATCCCGCACATTGACTGCTTTGGGTATCAGTTTTTGTTGATAGAAATTGTCAGCCACTCTTTGCTGTTCATCGACGATGTTCTGGGTCAGATAGACGACGGGCGAACGTGGCCTGCGTTCCAGAAAACTGGCGATGGTTGGTTTATCCAGGCCCGTGCTGGCAGCGATGATGGCAACAGCTTCATCGCGGTTCTTTTGTACGAAGGTATCGCTGCGCGTCAGCTCTTCAAACAGCACTTGTATGACTTTTGGATATTTGTCGGCAAAACTGCGTGCTGACAAATAATGAGACAGATTGTTCACCAGGCCCTTGCCAGTCACCAGTATTCTTGGCGCTGCGCTTTGCTCAATCGCGGCCCAGTACGGGTCCCAGATCGCCCAGACATCAACACTGCCACGCTCGAAAGCTGCTCTGGCATCAGCCGGTGCCAGATACACAGGCGTGATGTCTGACCATTGCAAACCAGCTTGCTGCACAGCGCGCAAGACGTGGTAATGCGCACTTGAACCTTTTTGAAAGGCGATTTTCTTGCCCTTCAGATCTGCCAGCGTGCGTATGCTTGACTCAGGTTTCACCAAAATCGCGCTGACACCTGGCTTGGCCGGTTCAGCACCGACATAGACCAGATTGCTGCCTGCTGACTGGGCAAAGATAGGTGGCGGTTCGCCCGTAGTGGCAAAGTCTATGCTGCCAACTGACAGGGCTTCCAGCATTTGCGGGCCAGCGGTAAATTCAAACCAGGTGACTTTGACACCTTTCAATTGCTGTTCCAGCGCCTGCCTGTGTTTCAGCAAGGTCAGGTTGACTGAGCTTTTTTGAAAACCTATACGTAACTCTTTGGGTAATTCTTTAGGTAAGTCTTTGGGCAAGTCAGTGCCAGCTGCAAAGCTGCTGGCAGGCAGTACGCTGCTCAAAGCAAGAGTCAATAACAAGCGGCGGATGAAAGACAATTTCATCATCAGCCTCAGGTCTTGACCGCAAATACCGCATCGCGGATATTGATGCGCTTGGGTATCAGCTTCAGGTCAGCAAAGGTATCCGCTATGCTTTGCTGTTCCTTGATGACTTGCTCAGTCAGTGGCTTGACACCAAAACCAAAGCGGGAAGTGGATAATTCCACGATGCTGGTTTCCAGCCCGGTTTGCGTGGCCAATATGCTGGCAACTTCCTTGTGGTTTTTTGCTGCCCATTCATCGACCTTGGCCAGCTCTTCAAGAACGATGCGCAAGACTTCAGGGCTTTTTTGTGCATAGGGCCGCGCAGCCAGATAAAACTGGTGATTGCTGACCGCACCTTTGCCATCGACCAGTATTCTTGCCCCCAGTTGTTTTTCAGCCGCCGCCAGGAAAGGGTCCCAGATCGCCCAGGCATCAACACTGCCACGCTCAAATGCTGCGCGTGCATCGGCGGGCGGCAGGAAGATAACTTCAACATCTTTGTAATTCAGGCCTGCTTTTTCGAGCACCTTGACCAGCAGGTAATGCACATTGGAACCCTTGTTCAAGACTATTTTTTTACCCTTGAGGTCTGCTGCTGATTTCAAAGGAGAATTTTTGGGCACAATGACAGCTTCACCACCTGGTGCTGGCGGCTCATTGCCGACATACAGCAAATCTGCACCGGCAGCCTGGGCAAAAATCGGTGGTGCTTCACCTGTGGTACCAAAATCGATACTGCCTACATTCAAGCCTTCCAGCAATTGTGGGCCGGCGGGAAACTCTGTCCATTTGACATCGACACCCTGCGCCGCCAGACGTTTATCCAGCGCCCCTGTCCCCTTGAGCACCGTCAGTGTTCCATACTTCTGATACCCTATGCGCAGACTGGTCTTTGCCTTGTCCTGGGCAAAGGCTTTGGGCAAAACCACGCTCAAAGCGGCCGCGGTCAAGGCCGACAGACGGCTCAGGGTAAGACGTTTTTCCTTGCTGGTAATTTGAATTTTGCGGCTCATGTTCTGCTTTCATATTTTGGACAAGACTTCCCCCTGCCGGGGTGCCAGCATGAAAGAAAGGTTTCTAGTAAATGATGTTAGAGCGGGTACTTGCTCAGTACTGTAGCAATGCGGCTATGTTTTGCCAGGGTCAACAAGGTAAAACCAGTTCTGCTTCTGTTCTTACTGATGGTCGCAAAATACTCAGGCTATCAAGCAGGAGCTGCACACCATCTTCTACCCTTTGCTGTATCGCCGTATCCAGCTGCAGGCCATGCAGCTCTGACCAGGTCACTTGTGCATCTGTCGCATAAATACTGGGCAGGACATGCCGGGCCGACAGCGACGCAAGTACCGGGCGCAAGCCATAATCAAGCGCCAGCATATGTGACTGGCTGCCGCCGGTCGCGAGAGGTAATACCAGCTTACCGGCGAGACCATCCTGCGGCAGGATATCCAGGAAACTTTTCAGCAAACCACTGTAGGCCGCTTTGTAGATCGGTGTAGCGATGACGATCGCATCCGCTTTTGCCAGCAGGCTTTTGGCTGTCGACAGTTCAGGATCAGAAAAGTCGGCATGCATCAAAGCCTGGGCAGGCAAGTCCCTGACATGCAGACTGCTGGTACGCTGCCCCAGTTCATTGAGCTTGATACCCACGTGATTCAGCAGTCTGGCTGAACGTGAGGGGGAAGACGGGCTTCCCGATAGCAGTAAGATGCGCATGTTCTTGCCTCCGGTTTTTACTAAAGCTTATTTTTTGCCTGGCTGATAGATCTGATCAAAGATACCGCCGTCAGCAAAATGCTCTTTTTGCGCCTTGGTCCAGCCACCAAAAGTGTCATCTATCGTGAACAGTTTCACTTTAGGGAATTGCGCTGCATATTTTTTCGAGGCTTTTTCTGTGGTCGGACGATAGTAGTGCTTGGCTATCGTGTCCTGGCCTTCATCGGTGTACAGATAGTTCAGATAGGCTTCTGCCACTTTGCGTGTGCCACGGCGGTCAGCTACTTTATCAACGACGGCAACCGAAGGCTCGGCCAGAATACTGGTCGATGGGGCGACGATTTCCACCTTGTCCGGGCCCAGTTCCTTGATCGCCAGCAGGGCTTCGTTTTCCCACGCCAGCAAGACATCGCCTATGCCACGCTCTACAAAAGTCGTGGTGGCACCACGTGCGCCAGAATCCAGCACCGGCACGTTTTTATACAGTTTGGACAAGAACTCTTTTGCCGTCGCTTCGCTGCCACCTGGCAGTTTCAGCGCATAACCCCAGGCTGCCAGATGGTTCCAGCGTGCGCCGCCTGAAGTCTTTGGGTTAGGTGTGATCACTGAAACACCAGGCTTGACGATGTCAGCCCAGTCTTTGATACCTTTTGGATTACCCTTGCGTACCAGGAAAACGATAGTAGAAGAATAAGGCGAGGCATTGTGCGGCAAACGCTTTTGCCAGGCTTTGTCGAGCAAGCCTTTTTCAGCTAGCGCATCAGTGTCATAAGCCAGTGCCAGCGTGACCACATCAGCATCGAGGCCATCAATCACAGCGCGCGCCTGCTTGCCAGAACCGCCATGAGATTGTTTGATGGTGACATTGTCACCGGTTTTGGCTTTCCATTGCTTGGCAAAAGCCTGATTCACATCCTGATACAGTTCACGGGTAGGGTCATAGGAGACATTGAGCAGATTGATGTCTGCCGCTACTGCGCCAAATGATGCAAAGCTTGCTACGATGCTTGTTGCGAGGATTATCTTTTTGATCGTCATCTCTAAGTCCAGGGAAGTAATAATTTTTATGAGGAATACAGGATAAAACGGCTCTATATAAATTAAAACGAAGTGTTTCGATGTTTTATATACGTTTTTGGTATATGGTTGCAAGCGATGATAAAACCGAAAAGCTCACCACAGAGGCACAAAAACACAAAGAAGCACCTAGGTAAATCGGGAGTTCAGTGTGAACTTAAGCCAGATAAATTGCCTGTTGCGCCTGTCTTTTAGTAAAACGCCAATATCTGGATTCCATAAAGCAGTTAGCCTTCAATCTACATATTTTCTCAAGACTGAGCTAAGATAACATTCTCTTCTTCAGGAGTTAGCCATGTTGCGACGCACACCAATTCAAGTTGCTGTTTTTCTGGGTTTGATCAGTTGTTCTTTGGGAGCGTGGGCGGATACTGCAGATGCCTGTCCGGCTGTGTTGAACCACAAATTCAAGCGTCTGCAAGATGAAGCGCCACAAGACCTTTGCCAATACAAAGGTAAGGTCGCGCTAATTGTGAATACTGCCAGTTACTGTGGTTTTACCAAGCAGTATGAAGGTCTGGAAGCGATGTCGGCCAAGTACAACGATAAGGGTTTGGTGGTACTTGGATTTCCCTCCAATGATTTTGGCAAGCAGGAACCAGGCAATGACAAACAAATTGCTGATTTTTGCTTCAATACCTATGGTGTGAAGTTCCCCATGTTCAGCAAGTCTTCTGTCATGGGCAAGGATGTCAACCCTATGTATGCACAGTTGATCAAGGCAACGGGCACGACACCAAAATGGAATTTTTATAAATATCTGATAGACCGCAAAGGCAATGTCGTTGCGGCGTACTCCAGCGTGACCACGCCGGATGACAAGAAGCTGGTTGCTGACGTAGAAAAAGCACTGGCCGCGCAGTAATTCCTGCGAATTGATCCTTATAAAAGCTTGGGCACATGGCCCAACTGACGTGATATTGCACTGGCACTGGCGCGCAAAGCCTGTGCCAGCTCTCCATTCCAGTCCGTATCAAAACTGCCCTTGGGGCCAGTGGCAGTAATCACCAGGCTCAGTGCCTGGGTGTGGTTGAAGACCGGTGCACTGAGGGCGTTGATGCCCGGTATGGGCAAACCCTGCGCCCTCGCCAGCCCCTGCTCTCTTACCTCTGCCAATACGCTGGCGATATCCTGAGGTTTCATCTGCACGCCAGCCTGCCCTATCACCAGTTCATCCCTGAGTTCCCTGGCAATCACCTTATCGACCAGTGCTTGCGGCAAGAAGGCAGAAAATACCAGCCCCGTTGCCGTACCCAGCATGGACATGACCGAACCCGCATGCATGTTCACATGGATGGGTCTGCTCGATTCCGCGATATACACCACGGTAGGGCCATGGCTGCCCCACACCGCCAGCGCCACAGTCTGATCCGTGGCAGCAGCAAGACGGGTGATCTCAGGTATCGCCAGTTTGACGGGGGACATTTGCTGCAGGCTGACCAGGCCCATCTGCAAGGCAAAGGGGCCTAGCTGGTAAGCACCAGTCGCCGCATCCTGCTCGACCAGGCCGAGTTTGCCAAAGCTGACCAGATAGGCATGGGCCTTGGACGATGGCATGCCACTCTCACGCGCCAGGTCACCCAGGGACATGGCGCGACCAGAGCTGACCAGGGCATTCAGGATCAGGCCACCGACTTCTATGGCGCCTATGCCGCGTCTTTCCTTGTTTTTTTCTGTCATGGCTGCCTCCTGATTAACATGAATTCATTTTACTATTAACAAATGCATTTACAAATAACGAATTAATGCTTATTCTTATCTGATAACATCTTCTCTGTCTTGAGTACAACACATCTCAAAGGTTATCCCCATGAGCACCAAGCAATTTGCCTCCCACGCTGATCTGGAAGAAAAGAAAGTCAGCTTCCAGCAATTATCCGAACATGCCTACGCTTACACCGCTGAAGGTGACCCGAATACCGGCATCATCATCGGTGACGATGCCGTCATGGTCATCGACACCCAGGCCACCCCCATCATGGCGCAGGATGTGGTGAGACGCATCCGTGAAGTCACTGACAAGCCGATTAAATATGTCGTGATGTCGCATTACCATGCAGTGCGTGTACTTGGTGCCAGCGGCTATGTGGCCGAGGGTCTGGAGCACATCATCGCCAGCCGCGATACTTACGACCTCATCGTCGAACGTGGTGATGCCGATATGAAGAGCGAGATAGGCCGCTTCCCGCGCCTGTTCCGCAATGTTGAAAGCGTACCTGGCCTGACCTGGCCAACGATTACTTTCAAGGGTGAAATGTCTATCTGGCTGGGCAAGCTGGAAGTCAAGCTCATGCAGGTAGGCCGTGGCCATACCAAGGGCGATACCATAGCCTGGCTGCCACAGGAAAAAGTCTTGTTCTCAGGTGACCTGGTGGAATTTGGTGCGACACCCTATGCGGGAGATGCCTATTATTCAGACTGGCCGCAAACCCTGAGTAATCTGGAAGCAATGAAGGCTGAAAAGCTGGTGCCTGGTCGCGGCGCTGCCCTGACTACCCCAGAACTGGTGGCAGCGGGTCTTAGTGAAACCCGTTCGTTCATCAGTGATTTATTCACCAGCGTGAAGGCAGGACAACAGCAACAGCATGACTTGAATACCATCTACAAAAATACTTATGCGGCCTTGAAACCCAAGTATGGCCACTGGGTGATTTTTGATCACTGCCTGCCATTTGATGTGACGCGGGCTTTTGATGAGGCATCGGGACATGTTGATCCGCGGGTGTGGACAGCGGAGCGGGATGTAGAGATGTGGAAGAGTTTGGAGGGCTAAGTTCAAGACTTGCCTGCACATAGAAACTTCCGAACTGACACATCCTTAATTTCGTAGGAGCGGCTTTAGCCGCGAAAATTTTACCGTCCAGGTTATTCGCGGCTGAAGCCGCTCCTACGTATATAGGTGACCAAAGTTTCCTTAGCTTTAATGTCGTCACTGGAGCCGCATTTTGCTTAGCACTTATCAATATCAAAAATTCCCTTTTGTGACTCCAGCGGAGTTGCAGACGAAGGAAGTCACACGCCGCAAAGTTGTCATCGTCGGTGCTGGTCCTGTGGGTCTGGCGGCAGCGATAGATTGCAAGCTGCAGGGGCTGGATGTGCTGGTGCTGGATGATGATGATACCGTGTCAGTAGGCTCACGCGGGCTGTGTTATGCCAAGCGTACACTGGAGATACTCGACAGGCTGGGTGTTGTAGCGGCAGTGCGTAACAAGGGTGTGGAGTGGAATGTAGGACGTACTTTCTTTCGCAAGGATGAAGTATTCAATTTCAATCTCTTGCCTGCGCCTGATCACAAACACCCTGGCATGGTGAATTTGCAGCAATATTATCTGGAAGATTTTCTGGTGAAGCGAGCGATGGAGCTTGGCGTAGAATTACGCTGGAAAAGTCGTGTCACTGCGATTGAGCAAGGGGATGATTTTTCTACCTTGCAAGTAAGTACATCAGAAGGTGATTACAGCATGCAAGCCGACTGGCTGATCGCCTGCGATGGTGCGCGTAGCCCCTTGCGCCAGATGCTGGGGCTGGAAGTCGAAGGCAAGGTTTTCATGGACCGCTTCCTGATTGCTGATGTGGTCATGAAAGCTGACTTTCCGGCTGAGCGCTGGTTCTGGTTTGATCCACCTTTTCATCCCAATCAATCGGTATTGCTACACCGCGAAGCGGACAATGTCTGGCGCATAGACTTTCAACTGGGCTGGGATGCAGACCCGGTGGAAGAACGAAAGCCCGAAAATGTGATACCACGTATCAAAGCCATGCTTGGGGACGACAGGGAATTTGAACTCGAATGGGTCAGCGTGTATACCTTCCAGTGCCGGCGCATGGAAAAATTTCGTCATGGCCGTGTACTGTTTGCTGGCGATGCCGCACATCAGGTTTCACCCTTTGGTGCGCGCGGTGCAAATTCCGGCATACAGGATGCAGATAATCTGGTGTGGAAACTCAAGCTGGTCGTTGATGGCAAAGCATCACACAGCCTGCTTGATACGTATTCCGATGAACGCGTATTTGCAGCGGATGAGAACTTGCTGAATTCCACACGCTCTACTGATTTCATCACACCCAAGAGTGCTGTCAGCAAATGCTTCAGGAACGCAGTATTAAGCCTGGCACAGGAACATGTGTTTGCGCGCAAACTGGTCAATTCCGGGCGTTTGTCAGTACCGAGTATTTTGTCGGAATCGAATTTGAATACAGAAGACAGCGAAGAGTTTGATACAGCTCTGCAGCCTGGTGCGCCATTTGAAGATGGGCCAGTCATTGATCAACGCAAATCAGGTTTTCTGATCGATTATTTGAGACCAGTTTTTCATGGTCTGTATTTTTGCGATGCTGTATCTGACATTCCTGATGCACATCTGGCAGCGATCAAGGCTTTGGAACAGGAGGCAATTCCAGTAGCCACGATCATCATCAGCAAACAGGAAAGTTCACTTGATGGCCACCAAGTTCTGGCTGACATCAAGGGTCTGCTACAACAACGTTATGGTGCTGGCAATGGCAGCTATCACTTGCTCAGGCCTGACCAGCACCTGGCTGCACGCTGGCAGCAGTTTGAACTTAACCGGGTACGCCAGGCAGTACAAACTGCTAGCGGCAATTCATCAGGAGCGGCATGATGCCTTTGAACCTGCAAGCCAATTTTCATTACCCAAACAAATCAGCGCAACGCGATTACAGTGCTGGTGATGATTTTTATCAGCTATTGATAGACAACCATCGCGATCTCTGCGACGAAGCCAGTGCTGCACTGAATGCACGATTGATTTTGCTGCTGGCAAATCACATCGGTGACATCAATGTCTTGCAGGAAGCCTTGCGCCTTGCTGCAGCAAAACAAGAATCAACTTCAGCAACTTAAGCTTTCCTCGCTTCATTCGACAAAAAACCGCCTATGGTCGCATGCACCATGGCATCGACGATTTGCTCATGCGTCAGGCGCTTGTCACGCAATAAAAATTCCATGGTCGGGTCACAGGCGCGTGAATACAGGGTATAGACCAGCACATCATCCGGCACCAGCGGTGTCAAAGCGCCCTGCTTTCTGGCCTCTGCTACCAACGCATAAAAGCGTTTGTTGACGCGCAAGGCCACCATCACGTAATCAAGGTTCAGCATCAGGCTGCGTTGCAGGGCCAGGCTGGTCGAGGGCAGATGCGGGACGCCACCTTGCAAACGCAATCTTAAAGACCAGGCCAGGATGTGTCTGATCTTGTCTATTGCCGGCATGTCGTCCGCCAAAGTATCGAGCTCAGCCTGAGTCGCCTTCAAGAGCCGCGTCATGGCAGCTCCTGCCAGCTTTTCCTTGGAAGAAAAATGTTTGTACAGGCTGCCCTTGGCGATGCCCACCGCATCGGCGACATGGTCCATGGTCATCAAGTCATAGCCTTTTTCTGACAAAAGGCGATTGACGGCATCAATGATGGCTTCTTCCCGCGCATCAAACTGTTGTTTTTTAAAGGGAATCCGGATTTCCATTATTTTTTCTGCACAAATAAAAACTTTGTAGTATATTTTGTGACTGATCAGTCACAAATTGAAATTCATAGTCACATTCTAACTGAGCACAGTTTTTTTACCAGTGATTTTTCTTGCTCTGCCACTAGGGAATTGAGTAAAGAGCTTGAAACGGACATGGAGCAGGATTGAATCCAAACAGGCGGGTTTTGCGTATGTATAAATAAGTACGTCAGACAGCACGATGCATGCACATCTCACGCAATTCGCTGAAAGTACCATTTTTACAACAAATGTATTTTTTGACATTCTTATTTACTCTTATTTATTAATCATCAGCATAATCAGACTATGAAAATCGCTGTCATCGGTTCCGGCATCTCCGGCCTGTCTTGCGCATACGAGCTTTCTAAAGCAGGACATGAAATCAGCCTGTTTGAAGCCAATGATTATTTTGGCGGGCATACCCATACCGTCGATGTCAGTCTCGAAGGCCAGACTTATGGTGTTGATACCGGTTTTCTGGTGTTTAACCACAAGACCTATCCCAAGCTCGTCAACTTATTCAAGGAATTGGGCATCGCCACGGTTGCGACGGACATGTCTTTTTCGGTCAAGATGCCGCTTGGTAAAAACGGCAGCCGCCTGCTGGAATGGGCAGGTGCCAACCTGGATACTGTATTCACTCAACGCCGCAATCTGCTGAACCCGGCCTTCATACGCATGTTGCGCGATATCCTGCGCTTCAATAAGCAGACAACTGCACTGGCAACAACACAGGAGCATCCAGACTTCAAGCAGCCGTTGGGCAGCTTCCTGGATCAGAATGGCTATAGCAAAGAATTTCGCACCTGGTATTTGCTGCCAATGGCAGCCTGTATCTGGTCTTGTCCTACCGAGACGATGATGGCTTTTCCACTGTCATCATTCGTCAATTTTTGCCATAACCACGGTTTGCTGCAAGTGAATGACAGGCCGCAATGGCAAACCGTCAAAGGTGGTGCGAGACAGTATGTAGAAAAGATTTTGCCGGGCATCGCACACAAGCATCTGCAAACCCCGGTATTAAGCGTGCGTGAAAAAGCCCAGGGTGCCATTGCTGTACAAACTGAGCACGGCACCCAGGTGTTTGAGCATGTCGTGTTCGCCAGCCATAGTGACCAAAGTCTGAAGTTGCTGGCAGATGCTGATCTGGCAGAGCGCCAGATTCTGTCATCTGTCAAATACCAGCCCAACCGTGCTGTACTGCATACCGATGCCAGCGTTTTACCTGAAAATAAAAAGGCCTGGTCGGCCTGGAATTATCAAAGCGAAAGCGGTAGCGAGCCACGTGTTTGCGTACATTACCTGATCAATCAATTGCAGCCCCTGCCTTTCAAGACACCGGTCATCGTCACCCTGAATCCTATTACAGAACCAGCCGCAGCCAGCATCATCGATAGCTTTGATTACTCTCATCCGGTATTTGATGCGATGGCCATCAACGCCCAAAACCAGCTGGCGAATATCCAGGGCAGGAGAAACATCTGGTTTGCCGGTGCATGGACAGGTTATGGTTTCCATGAAGATGGCTTGAAATCTGGCTTGCGCGTGGCAGGAAGCATACTCTCCCGCGCCGACGCTGCTTACGAACGCATGATACGCGCGGCCTGAACATGAACGCACCCGCCCCCACATCAACTGTCATTTTATGCACTGGCGAAGTGATGCATAAGCGTTTGCGTCCGGCAAAAAATGCTTTTCGTTATGGCGTGTTTTTTATCCGGGTGCCTGTACGTAACATTAACCATATGAGTACGCCAGCGCTGTTTTCTGTCAACCGTTTTAATGCCCTGTCTTTTCATGAACGTGATCATGGTGACGCAAGCCAGCCACTGGTGCAATGGATAGATGCTTTGCTGCAAAGCGAAGGCATTGCAGATGCCGATGGTGATATCTGGTTGCAATGCTTCCCGCGCGTGTTTGGCTATGTGTTTAATCCTGTGTCTTTCTGGTTTTGTCATCGTCAGGATGGCAGTTTGCGAGCCATAGTGTGCGAGGTACGCAATACCTTTGGTGAAAAGCATTTATACCTGCTGGAAAAAGGCGGCAAACTGGCCAATGGCGAAGAATTACAAGCCAGGAAAATTTTTCATGTCTCGCCATTTTGCAAGGTCGAGGGCAACTATCGCTTTCGTTTCATGCAGGCACAACAGGATATTCTCGGACAAGATTCTCCGCACAGAAAACACCTGGCTCGCATTGACTATGCAGATGCAGAAGGCCCCTTACTGCTGACCAGCGTGTCTGGACGTGAGCAGAGCATGAGCAATGCAGGCATAGCCCGGGTCATGTTGCGGTATCCCTTCATGACTATGGGTGTGGTGCTGCGCATTCATTTGCAAGCACTGCGTCTGTGGATCAAGCGCGTACCGTTTATCTCCAAACCTATTCCCCCTACTGAAGAGTTAAGCCGATGAGCAGCCTACATCCCTCGTTAACTTCTGGCGCATCTGCAGCCAACAATAATACGGCACAAAATGCTCCACTGAACAGCAAGCATTTCCCGGCGCAAGCCAGGTTCGTGTTAAGCCTGCTTAACAAACTTGAGCACGGTTGTCTGACCATACAATTTCCTGATGGCCAGACGGCAAGCTTTGGCCGCACATCAGAAGGCTGGCAGCATGTGAGCCTGCATCTGAAAGACTGGGAGTTGTATCGCGCCGTGCTCAAGTCAGGCGATATCGGCTTTGCCGAGAGCTACATCAATGGCCATTGGACGACCAGCAGCCTGACCGGACTGATAGAACTGATTTCCCATAATCGCCAGCAACTGGAAAGCGTCATCTACGGCAGTTGGTGGGGTAATCTTATTTATAGACTTAAGCATCTGCTGAACCGCAATTCCCGCACAGGTAGCAAGAAAAACATTCATGCGCACTACGACATAGGCAACGAATTCTACAAGCTGTGGCTAGACCCCTCAATGACTTACTCCAGCGCGATTTATTCTGACGAGCAGGAACAGACACTGGAAGAAGCGCAGCAAGCAAAATACCGCCGCATACTGCATCAACTGGCTTTACCAGAAAATGCCAAAGTACTGGAAATAGGCTGCGGCTGGGGTGGATTTGCCGAGATGGCGATACGTGATGCCGGTGCACACGTCACCGGACTGACGCTGTCTGTTGAACAGCTGCAATATGCCCATGCACGCTTGCATCATGCCGGTCTGCATGCGCAAAGTGATTTGCGCATAGAAGATTACCGAGATGCAAACGGCAGCTATGACGCCATCGCCTCGATAGAAATGTTTGAAGCTGTTGGTGAGGCTTACTGGCCCGGCTATTTTGAATGCCTGCAACGCAATCTGAAACAAGGTGGCCGCGCCTGCGTGCAAAGCATCGTCATTGCGGATGAATTATTTGACCGCTATCGCAAAGGTACCGACTTTATACAGCAGTACATTTTCCCTGGTGGCATGTTGCCATCGATAGAAAAATTCCACGCCATGGCTGCCAGCTACGGCATGGAAGTACTGGATACCTATAATTTTGGCCTCGACTATGCACGCACGCTGCTGCACTGGCGCCATGCCTTCATGGAGAAGCTGGCGCAGGTGAAGACGCAGGGCTTTGATGATGAGTTCCTGCGTACCTGGGAATTTTACCTGGCATATTGTGAAGCTGGTTTTCGCGCTGGCAGTATCAATGTCACGCAATTTACATTGAGAAAAAAATGAATACCCGATTGCTTGCGCGCGGCTTTTTTATGTTACTGCTGCTTTCATCTGCAGCATTGTTTGTGCATGCAGAGGATAAAGCCACCACTACAGCACCAGCGCATATCAGTGAAGAAATCCCGCAAGCCAGTTTGCAGGGCAGTGGCAGTTTTCGCTGGTTCGGCCTGCATATTTATGACGCGAGCTTGTGGTCTTCACCCGAAGGCTATAAACCAGACAGCGACAAGCCACAAAGATTTGCGCTCGACCTGGCCTATGCCCGCAACTTGTATGGTGGAAAAATCGCCGATGCCAGCATAGATGAAATAGAAAAACTCAAACTGGGTACAGCAGAAAAGCGTGAACGCTGGCTAGCGCAGATGAAGAAGATTTTTCCTGACGTCAAACAGGGCACGCATATCACCGGCATCCATATACCAAACGAGGCTGCGCGGTTTTACCTGAATGGAAAATTGCTGGGCGAGATACGCGATGCCGAATTCGCTCACGCTTTCTTTGCGATCTGGCTGGATAAAAATACTTCCGCCCAAAGTTTGCGCACCAAGCTGTTAGGAAAAGCCGCTGCTGGCTAACGCCTGCCAGCCAATCACCACCACGGGAAGATATATGTTTACACGTACGTTCCATCGTCAATACCGGCTGTTCTTCTCCAGCCTGAATGTAGCGCTGATCATGCTGCTGACATCCTGTGCCAGTCAATATGAGCCTGGCCGCTACCGTAACGAAACCCCAAAGCTGGACATGCAAAGCTATTTCAATGGCAAGCTGGATGCCTGGGGTATGTTCCAGGACAGGTCAGGTGCCATCGTCAAACGTTTTACGGTCGTTATGGATTGTCAGTGGTCGGGTGATATTGGCACGCTCAATGAAGATTTCAGTTACTCGGATGGCAGCAAACAAAAACGTATCTGGACCTTGAAGAAAACAGGTGATAATCAATTTACTGGCACTGCTGCCGACGTGATAGGCGAGGCCAAAGGCCAGGTATCAGGCAACACCCTGCACTGGAATTATGTATTGGCATTACCGGTTGATGGCAGTGTTTACAATGTCGATTTTGATGACACCATGGTCTTGATGGACGACAAAGTCATGCTCAACCGCGCCATCATGCGCAAGTTTGGTGTCGAGCTGGGTAGCGTGACACTCTCTTTCACAAAACGTAGTAACAGCACACCATGAACCCCGTTATCCGCGACTGGCGTGGCAAACGTGTCTGGATCATAGGCGCATCCAGCGGCATAGGTGAAGAAACTGCCAGGCTGTTGCTGACCCTGGGTGCCAGGGTCGCACTTTCTGCCCGCAAACTTGCACAACTACAAAAAATTGCCGCTGACTATCCCATGGCTGAAGCAGTGGCAGTGGATATCTGCGATCATGCCAGCATCGTGGCTTGCCATGCAGGCCTGATGCAAAAATGGGGCAGCATCGATCTGGTGCTCATCGTTGCCGGCAGCTACAATGAAATGCGCGCGGACAGTGTTGATATGGCTGCAGTTAACCAATTGATAGACATTAATTTGCGCGGCGTCTATCAATGCCTTGACGTGATTTTGCCTGACATACTTCAGCAGAGTTCAGGCGGCATAGGCATAGTCGGTTCAGTTGCGGGTCTGTCAGGTTTGCCCAAGGCGCTGGTATATGGGCCGACCAAGGCAGCCATCATCAATTTGTGTGAGTCCCTGTACCTCGATGTGCGGCCAAAAAATATAGCGGTATATATGATCAACCCTGGCTTTGTAGAAACACCAATGACCGCAGGAAATGACTTCAAGATGCCTGCCATGATCAGTGCACCGGAAGCAGCGGTAGCCATCGTCAAAGGTATGCAAAGGGGCGACTTTCACATCCACTTCCCGCATCGCTTCACAAACTGGTTAAGGTTGGCGCGTCTGCTCCCTTATCGCAGTTATTTTTATCTGGTCCATAAAGTCACAGGTTTATAAATGTCCAACACTCATGTACCAGTCCAGACAGAGCATCAAGCCAGCCTGAATAAGCTCGTCAACTTCTTTGAATCCATCACACTGCCGGCCTGCCAGGACTTGTCTGGTGTCTATACTGAAGATGCCTATTTCAAAGACCCCTTCAATGAGCTGCGTGGCCTGCCAGCCATCAACCAGGTTTTCCAGCACATGTTTGTGCAAGTTCATGAGCCGCGCTTTCGCATTACTTCTACGGTATTACAGGGTGACACCGCTTTTCTGGTCTGGGATTTTTTATTTTCGATGAAAAACTTCAATGCAGCACCGCAATGCATACGGGGTAGCACGCATATACGTTTTGCGGAAGATGGCCGGGTGAGCTTTCACCGTGATTATTGGGATGCGGCAGAAGAATTGTATGAAAAGCTACCCGTGCTGGGCAGCCTCATGCGCTTTTTGAAAAACCAGGCGCGCAAGTAGTGCGCAAATAGTTTATTTGCCTGCCTTGTAGGCCGGCAAATATTGCGCCAGCCTCGCGCCCATTTCCTGACCCAGCGCTTGCAAGCCACTCATGGGCCTGACCATGACTTCAAAGTCAACGATCTTGCCATCAGCATCAAAGCGTATCATGTCTATACCCTTGAGCTTCTTGTCACCGACACTGGCACTGAATTCCAGCACGATATTCAAGCCATCATCAGAAGACAATTCACGGTGATAAGTGAAATTTTCAAATACCTTGACGACAGTACCCAATATCAATACGACCGCCTGGGCGCTGGCATAAGGCTGATGCGCCATCGGAGAACGGAAGACCGCATCTGCATGCACGATGGATGGCAAGGCACTCAGGTCTTTATTGGCAATCATTTCATGCCAGGTTTGCAGGGAGGCAGCAACGGCGTCAGGCAGCTTGTTCATTGTCATCCTTTTATGTTGATTTAGCCCGGCATGCTCCGGGCTTGATGTAAAAAGAATGATCTTAGACCAAATTTTGCCTGCAGGTATTTTTGCTGTTGTAAATGGCGTCTACAGCTTGGGCTGTACTGGTTTGGCAGCTTCAGGTGTGCGTGACAACAGCCGGCTGGATGGGCTGTCGTCAGCACTCAATACATTCATGTCCGCACCGGGACGTATTGCTGCGACTGGTTTGATACTACTGCTAAACTGTTCCAGCAGCTTCTTGTCCACAGGTTCAACTGCTTTGCCATCCGGATCTTGTTTAGCGGTAGTCCCGCGTTCTTCTACCCTGCGGTAAAAGAATTTATGTTGAGTGGAATCATGGATGACGCTTTTCTCTGGCTCTACCGGTACTTCGCGCTTCGCAATCAATGATGAACCCAGGCTGGCATTCAGGAAACCGCTCATCAGATTAAAATTACGTGTAGAGAGACCATTGAGTTCATAACCGCCACCGATATCACTATGGCAGCCGGCGGTCGTCACACCGAGGAAGCGCTTGTCAGCCGACAGGCCCTGCGGAATGATGTTATCTGCCGGGAACAGGGAGCGATGCTCGTCACCCGCCTTGATTTGCAGACCGCTGATGACGGAGTCGGCTGGCCGCCTGTCCTTATGCTCCGGAGCACCCGTCGCAACCGGATCATACATGGCCAGGGCCTGGGCTTGCTTGCCGGGTTCCTGCAAGGGTGGCGCCGTGAATGTCACCTTGTCCTCTTTCAGGCCAAGTGCCAGCGGATAAGTTTCTACTTTTCTGGCATCCGGATTTTGAACACCTCTCTCATCCACCATACGGGTAAAACCTGCTGCCTGTTCAGCACCACGGCTGAAACCGACAGAAACTACGCTGATCCTGGCATGGGGATTTTCTTGCAACCAGGCGGCAGACTGTATATCAAATTTTTGATACATCTCTTCCAGGCGCTCCTGGTAAGTGCCGCCTGTCGCTCCATCTATCACTCCCTTAAGTCCGCCCTGAGTACCCGGCCCTTCCTTATAGTAAAAGGCGATGTTGGGGTTGTCCATCCTGGCGTTTTCGACCTGCTCTTTCAGCAACCCGACATTGGTGATGTGCTTGGGATCTTTGATGGCATCGTTTCCTGTACCGTCAAACAGGGCAACGAATACGCGAGCATCCGGGTCCTTGGCATCATAGAGTTGCGGAACCTCGAAGGCATTGATCTGTGCCTCTGCCTTGGTATAGGTGGCCAGTTGCTCAGGAGTAGCCTGCTTAACATCAACGCCGTCAGATTTATCGGTCATGGGAAATCAAGGTCAAAAAGTCTTGGAAAAGGCCAGTGTCAGATGATCACGGTGCTCACGCGTTTGCTCATCTTTTTCCAGGCGCATTGTCACGAACATATATACATTCACGGTGCGGTCGTTCACTTCAATGATGATGTTTGGCTTGCCACCATATACAGGCTCGGCTTTATACAGTTTGGACAGCTCTTCTGTATGCAGAATTTTTCTGTCTTTGAATATTGCATCCAGATCAAGCGAATATTTGAATGGCGTACCATCCTGAGAGCGCCATTCCATTTCTACCGGGCCTGAAAAAGCATGATAACTGCCCGAGGTACCCCACTTGAAACGGCTAAGGTCTTCTGGCGTCTTTGCCCTGAATGTCTTGCCAAAGCTGAGTCTGTGCGGTGAGCCTGCATAAACGATATACACATCACTGGCACTGAACACCTTGACATCAATATCGTGTGTAGTAAATTTCAATTCTTCTTCATTTGCCATTGCGCTAGATCCCAATTGTGTTTGTAAGGCGATTGCCATCAAAAATCCTGTAAATCTTCGTTTCGAGAATTTCATGTCTTACCCGATTTGCATGGAACGCATGTCTTGAAGCGACCAGAACGCGTTACAGAATGACTGTGATTAATAGTGTTGCATACGGATTATTATCAGAATTTTAAAAATAATCCAGACTAGCGTGCGCATCGCCAACGCAAGAAGTAACTGTAGTTCTGACTTGCCTATAAATCCAGAAAGTCCGCACCATGCATGGTTCACTTGATTTTTGTTGCCGGCAACAGGGAAAGCAAAAGCACTCATGACAGACTTGATGACAATAATTATACGTCGATGCTTTTTATTTTACAAATAAATATACGAACAAAAGTAAAAAACGTTTTAAGAATTAAAACCATGAAAACCACACTTGAATGACAGGCTACGATTGCTCTTAATGGCGGCAATATTTTGCCGGGTTCTAGTGTTACAGTGTGAAAGACGAAAAAAAACGGACGCCGCAGCATCCGTTTTGTACAGCCAGCGAATATCGCCAGACCTGATCCTCGCTCAATCGTCGTCTTCCTTGATGTCATCCACGGGCAAATTATTGACTTTGTTCTGCAGATAACGGCTGGGTTTAAACTTGGGAACTTTGCGGTCTTCTATCATGACAGGTTCACCAGTGCGTGGGTTTCTGGCTTGTTTGGCATTTCTTTCAGCTACTTTGAAGGTGCCAAAACGGCTGATTTTGGCTTCGCCGTCTTCCACCATTTCGCGGACTATCTCGTCAAAGACGAAGCTAACGATGTCTTTTACTACATTTCTGGTCAAATCACCCTGATATTTGCTGTAAATACGTTCGACGATGTCGTGTTTTGTCATTTTCTGTGAAAGCTTTCTTATAACAGTGATCAACTGCCTGGTTTGCAGTCAAAAACTGCCGATTTTCTAAAAAGCTATAATATGCCTTCATAAATTGAAAGTCAAAGCAGGCTGGATGAGTAGGAAAATGCGCTGCCTGCCTGGTAGACAGGCGGCAGTCTGCAAAAATTGCTACTTAGTTATAAGCTGAAAAGCGAGGAAAAGAGATACACTTGCGCCGCCCAGGGCGTCGAAGTATCAAAGGCCGGGGATAGGTGAGGCTTTGCGCACCGGTGCTTCTGGCTGCGCTTTGTTTTTATCTGCTGCATTGAGGCCAGACACTGGTGTAGCCAAAACAGGAGCAACCGGCACGACTGCATTGCCATTGCGTGCCAGTTCTTGCAACTTGCTCTTGCCCTCCGCCTCGCTGATGATGCGCGCATTCGAACCATAACGCTGGGTTACTGTCGTGCTCTTGTTTGACCTCAGTTGCAACGACAAGTCATCCATCTGTGCTTTGGCCAAGACTACATTTTCCGCTGGTAAATTAGAAGTCTTCGGCATCATTGCAGCCGGGTCTTTTGTCGCCATCTTGCGCACCAGCCAGTTCGACCTCAACACATCGGGCAATGGCGCTGCTCTGGTCTGATCAGTCTTGAGTCCGGCTGACTCAAAATTTTTGGCGTAGTCTGCCTGCCTGTCGAGATTGGCTTTGAGGTAGGCAGCTGACTCGTCCCGCATGCGTCGATTTTTTTCGAGACGAACCGGATCAAAGTATTTTTGCCGTATCTGCGCTTCCTTGTGCTCGAAATATTTTTTTTGCTGCGCAGTCATCTGTTTGCCATCACCACGATCCAGTCCCAGCAAGTGCAATTGCAGTTTCTGCATCGTCGCATCCAGCGAGTTGTATTGAGGATTGGTGTCCCCAGCCTTCAGTTCAGACTGGTATTTTTTTTGATAATCCTCAACTTGCTTTCTTCTTTCAGCAGGCATTTTCGCCAGTTTTTCGGCATTGGCCGCCTGCATGGCTTTCAGTATCTCATCGCCATTCTTGCCCTTCATGCTGTCAACGGCAGCCTGATACTTTCTGCTGTCCTCGGCCCGTAATTTTGGCGTGCTACCTGGGCCGCTCTGCGGTTTTTTTTGTTCAGTACCAGCTCTGGCACCCGGACTATCCATTTGCGTCAGATCATTGACTTGCCGGGCTTGAACGCAAACAGGCAACACCATGCCTAGCAACAAAGACAGGACTGCCACCTGACGTGCACAGTATTTTATTTGCTCTGGCTGACGAGGGTGAGTGCTCAATTTCATTGATACCGGCTTCGCAAAAAGTATCTGACGTTAAGGTGAAATACTGCGCAATGCAGGTTCACGCAATTTCTTGGTTTTCATCTGGATAGCGACTTCATTGAGCAATGCTGTCCTGGTGGCCGACAATTGCACAATATTTTCAGCCACTTCCTGTTTTTGGTATTGCATATAAATCTGGTAAGCGGTCATGACGGCAAGCTCATAATACAGGGGGAGCTCGCCTTTAAGCGAGAGTTCGGAATACCACTGCTCAGAGCCAAAGCGCTTTTTCGCTTCGCCGACTATCATTTCAGAAAATGACATTTCCTCGGCAAGGACAGGCGCAGGCATAGGTGGTTGTTGTGAAGCATTTTCGCCCGATTTAGCCAATTTGGCAGCATCAACAATAGCGACAGAATTGGCGACCGCAACAGATGAACTTGGTATCGTCCCTGTAGATGCATTCTGCGCCATATATTTATCGTAAAACTCTCTGTCGAAATGATCTGTTTTGCCGTTATAAACATCGTTATCGACCACACCCGGCGGACGCACCAGACTCAATGGTGGTTTTCTCTCTGGTTTATCGACCGCAGGCTGGTAACTAAATGAAACACCGCCGCAAAACGGGGGCGGTATGCGCATGGCCGTAGTTCTGCTGGGATCACCTTTGGTAATCACTTCCAGGTGGATATGCTCAGGATTGGGCAAAATTCCTGTATTGGAGGGAACGCCTAATTTGTCGCCGATGCTGATGGTAGAACCATTCAGTCTTGCCTTGCCATTAGCATCAGGCTCAAAATTCCTTAGATGGCAAAATTTAGCGGAGAAACCGTCAGACTGTTTAATGACTACCATATTACCGCAGCCACTAGTTGCAGGAAAGGAATAATAAGTACCTGCTACCGGTGATACCACCATGGGATCAGGCAGTGCTTTTTTGGAGAAATCTGTACCATAGTGAAACTGCCATTTACCACGGCCATTAGGATTAGCATCAAAGCGCCAGCCGAAAGGGCTGCTGACAACCAGAGATCCAGATTTGATGACAGTTTGCAGGCAGGTACTTGCCGACGCCAGACTCTGCGTCATTAAGCTTGCACATACTGCCGTTGCCAGCAGATAGGGTCGGAGTTTTAATTTAGCCTGCATTTTTTTTCAACAATGGTTTTAGTATGGACTTGATCGTGTCTTTCTCATTACGCGTGGGATTTTCACGCTCCATCAGCGACACTCCAGCTTCATAAGCGATCTTGTCGTCAAATCCCAGTCCCAGGGTCGCCCAATTCAAGTATTGCCTGAGTTTTTCATTACGCAATTCACCCTGCGCACGTGTCGCAGCTGTCTGCACTGCCTTGCATACTGTCTTGTCGTATTCACTGTTATGCATGGTATCGACACAGATACTGTTGTAAATAAAATGATGCAAAGTCAGGTAAGGTAAATCGAGTGTTACACCTTTATTCTGATCAGCCATTTTCAGACGGACTGCGGTATAGAATAAAATTTGCGCCGACACTACCTGGCCATTTGCTGCATACCACGCCATCTTTCTGTAAATCATCGCATAACGTTTATCTGGCTCAGTAGCGATAATGCCACCAGGACGCATCACCGCCAGCTTGGGATAAGCATAAGCCAGCGAAGTATCGATTTTCTTTACGGCATCTGGCTCCTTCAAGGAGAATGTCTTGCTCACTTCGGCTTGGTTCTTGGCCGATTTTTCTATCATGTAAAACGAAAACCAGGGATTGTCTTCTGCCGGTTCACTCCCAAGAGTTGTTTGCGCCTGCACCATGCCAGCGGCACAACAAATCAGCAGAACAAACAAGCAATTATTTAAAAACACCCTCATCATCGTTTAGCAATGTACTGCCTGGTCTTGGCATCAAAAGTAAATGAAAAATTCCTGTCCAGTTTTTCCAGCGCCGTGCCAGCCTGGTTCAGTGCGGTCCCCGTCTGACGCAAGACCACATCTGGATAATCTGGCGTAACTGAGGCTGGGAAACTGGCAGTGAACTTGCTGTCGGCACAAAGCTTCTTGCCCTGGCATGCAGCACCTTCCAAATTATTCAACAACACTTCTGCAGTCTTGAGTGCACTTTGAGGTTTTTTGTCTGCACTAAATATATACACTTCTGCAGAGGAGTATACATAACCACCTTTGTTAGCCGGCAGTAAAACTACGGCGACCTGGTTTTTTGTCTGCGACAAGAATCCACCAGCCCCGCTGGCATCTTCAACCGATACATTGGCCACGCCGCCAGGGCCACGCACGGTAATCGCATCATTGCTGCACTTGCCAGATTTCTCGGGGCAATTACCGTCACGGATAAAGGTCGAAATCCAATAGGTGTCCTTGCCGCTATCTGCAAGAGCAATGATTTTTTCTACACCTGCAGCCGACTTCGATTCCTGCCCCAATCTGATGGCATCTGCGGCATGACTTACCGTAGCCACTACAGCCAGGGCAATTGCGAGCATACTTTTTTTCATGGTTTCACCAGATATTCTCTATTTCTTTTTTTCATGGCCAACATCAGCAAGCGTTAATGCCAAATTTCTTGCGCCAGAATTCCCAATACATCTGGCCATTAATCTGTTCCAGCGGGACGCGTGGGCTCATATTGCCTTGTATAGCTTTTTTCCTGGCTGCAGATAAAGGTGCGCCTGTCGTAATATTGTCGTAGATCTGCTTGAAGCCGGCGGCGCCCATATTGTGCATACCGTACAGGACAAATACAGGCGGTACACCTTTCACACCCTGCGGGAAAGTACTGCTAAAAGCAGCTATGTTGGCGATCGCATATTTTTTCGCCGCGATACCGTTCTGGTAGGGATCAAACACCTGCTCAGGCAAGAGCCCACTCATGCCAACGTCACCCAGTGCACCGGCCCCCATTTGATACAAGCCATAATAGTGAGCCGGGCTCACAGCACGCGGATTCTTGGTCGATTCTACATAGGCATAGTAATGCCAGGCAGACCGGGAAATACCAAAATTGAGCAAAGGCGTACCAGAGTCACCATTGGCAAAGGAATTATTGATGGCAGCGTTCACATCTGCCTTGCCCATCGCCTCATATTTGGCGAAATCGGCACTGGCGGCGCAGCGTGCCTGCGTCTCCGGTGAACCCGTTGTGGTTGAAGACGGGTCAAGATTAGGATTGGCATCGGCAATCTGGTTAGCCACGTCAGCCCGCGCAGAGTTATCCGCATTGAATGCCACCACTACTTTACTGCGACGGGCGATTTGCGAATTAAGCGAGTGGGCCACGGTACTCATGCGCGCCTGTATGACGTCATTACTACCTGAAAATGCCTTCCTTGCGTCGGAATTATAAGTATCTTCATTGTAGTCAGTGGCTGGATAATTCCCCATGCCCATGACATTTTCTGACCATACCATGGCCGCCCGCTTTTCTTCTTCTGACAGTTGGGTAGTCTTTGCCTCACCAGTCCTGGTATAACCCGGCGGCATCACATCAAGATTCTGCAGATGATCAGCTGCTGCCGCTTCGCAAATGCCATTAAAGACATCGGACATACTGCAATAAGAAGTGGAATGGCGCAGATAGCTTGCCTCTGCATCCGCCATCCTTGAAGTACGCATGCTATTGATCATACGGGTATTCATGGCATCGGCAGCTATCGCCGTTCCAGAAGAAATCAGGGGGGTGACCTGCGTTTGCGAGACCAGCTCATTACAGACCTTGGTAGGCATGTTGGCGCCGACTCCCTTGATCAGGGTAGCAGCCGCTGCTTCTTCCGGGCCCCGTGGAGTACTACCGGGCAGGCCAAGCTGGGTTCCATACAAAAAAGACTTACCATGCAACATGGCGGCTTCGCCATCATTCTCTACTTTATTGCGTGCCCCACTGAGTTCAAAAGCAGCTGCTACTTTTGCGCCTGCCCCCCAGGTCTCGGGCAATACCTGGTAATTGACCAGCGCAGTAGCAGCCAGGGTCACAGCAGAAACGGCGGCAGAAATCGCCGCGACGACCCCTGTTGTTGCCTCTGCTATGGCAATCAACATGTCTGGCGACCATATCTCGCATATGATGTAGCCTTCATAAATACAGACACCAGCCCTGGCCGACAAGGAAATAAAGAACAAAGACAATAGCAAAAAACTCAGGCCAACGAATGCATACCGCCGCAAAACACTCTGCCTGACGGCAGAATGCTTTTGCGATTTTTGTTTATTGAAATAAGTCCGCATGAATGTCATTGCTCTTGGTATGCGATTAAGGAGTTGTGCCAATAGCACGCAGAGCCATTTCACGATTTTTTGCGTAATTCGGATTCATGCTCACGGCAATTTCGTTCAGGATCGCAACTTGTGTTGCCAGATTTTGTTCCACCCTTTCCTGTTGTACATAGGATTGATAATCCATCCAACTTTTGAAGGCCATCATCTTGTTCAATTCACGCAACAAGCCATTGGTATTGTACTGAGACAAAGTAAGGTACCAGGACTGATCGACAAAACGGTTTTCCACGAACAGCTTCATTGCCTGCAAAGGAGACAGAGCCGTAAGGCCAGGCGCAACCAGGCCCATGGAATCAGGTGTCAGGCTAGGATCAACCTTGCGCATCAGAGCGCCATTCTCCATCGTCGCCAATGGCACGGATGCCCGCGCAGCATAAGTATTATTGGCCGACAACCATTGCTTGCCAGCGGCAGTCTTGGACATTTCATCGACATTTTTGGGGGTATTCGGTGGTTCACCCACCACATTGACAGCAAAACGTGATGCTGCAATCAGACCCGCGTCATCCAGAGGCTTATCAGCAGAAGCGAGCACTGTCTTGGAAACATTGACCGGTGCCTGGTAATAGCGTTTGCCTTCTGCGTTGCTGTCCATGTAAATCATATCGTCCTGATAGCGTTTGGCCATTTCTGAGCGTATATCCGGTGCACCATTGCGGAAGTAGTTGACTTTTTCCTGCACACTTTGGGAGTCAGGCGACACACCACCTACTGCCGAACCCAGGGTAGTCGAGGACGCCAGGTCATAACAGTTGCGCTGGCCGTTCAGCATGGGGTCTTTGATATTCAGTAAGGCAATTGCAGCAGCTTCATTGATCTTGATGTCACCATCGACAGCAATCTTGCCTTCTGCCAGCACCTTGGCTCTGGCACCATTCATTTCAACCGCAGCCTTGACCTTGGCACCAGCTCCCCAGATTTCAGGCAAGATTTGCAGTTCGACGATTTCCGTCATGGCTGCAATAATCGCGGCAGCAGCAGCCCCAACCGCAGCAGCCACTTCTGCACCAGCAGATATTGCGCCAGCTGCCGCCAATGCGCCATCTCCGCAGCAGGCGTCAGCGCGCAAGGGAATTAAAGTGAACGGCACGGCAAGGGTGCATGAAACAGCAATCGCCACAAATTTTTTTTTCAGATTTTTCATCACTTAACCTTCACTCATAAGCCAGGGATAGTCGATTGCGACTGGGCAGGCGCAGCAGGTGGCGGCGCCGGTGAGTATGCCGGGGGAGGATTTGCAGGCGCAGTGCCGACGTTAACAAAATTGCCGAAAGTATTCACACCAGACTGATTAATCCCTGAATTAACCGTATTAACCGCGTTGTTGACAGCACTATTCCACGCACCAGTGGCAGCGGCACATATCTTCATGATGATTTCATTGATGAGTTTGTCAATTAACTGATTCAGGATCGCTTCGAAAGCAGCGGTGAAGCTGAAGCTGGTTGGCAAATTGAAAGCAACAGAAATCAACTGAATATTTTCGAGACAAGAATTGATGGAATCATTGAAACGCTTGACCGGATCACCAGGCGCTGCTGCGGTTGCCACATTCTTTGCAGAATTATTGATCGCAGTATCAAACTGATTGCCACAATTTTTTTGAGACCTGGCATTTGTTTCGCTCGTGCCCAAGGCATTTGTTGCACGCATGTTTTTTTGCGTATTCGCATCCAGTATCGCGATACTAGAATCTACTGAACCCACGGCGCCTACAGTCGAGACACTGTCTGCCCTGACCATAGCTGGCATGATGGCGACAGAGACTATCAACAAACGGCACATCATATTTTTCACAATTTCCCGCATCACAAAGCTCCTTGCTTTCATATCATTGTCTGAGCTACTCAAGCACATACATTTTATTTATTCTGCCCATTTACTTCGCTTATTTACTCTACTTTTATTCTGTCACTTTTCTGTCATTTCTATCCCGGTCAGCAGCATTTTCACCCGGTTTAAAACCCTGGTATAGCGGAAGGAGGACTAGGTGGTGCAGGTGCTACAGGCGCCGGGCCAGGCGGTGCAGGCCCAACAACGACGACATTTCCAAAAGTATTGATACCCGATTGATTGATGCCTGAATTAAGCGTATCTATCGCATTACCAACGGCAGAATTCCATGCTCCCGTTGCGGCAGCGCATATTTTCATAATGACTTCATTCACCAGTTTTTCCATCAGCTGCTTGAGTATTGTTTCAAACATTTGTGTGAAATTGAAACTGGTTGGCAAGTTAAACACCGCAGAAATTGTCTGTATATTGTCAAGGCAGGCATTCACACTGTCATTCAGTTTTTTGACTGGATCACTGTATGTCATGGCGCGTGCCATATGCTGCTGTCCTGCTGTCAGAGCATCTTTTGCTTTCGTGGCACAGGGATCAATCGCTGCCAGATCTGTTTGATTTGCCCCCACTGCTCCGCTCAGTTCCAAGGTTTTTTGTGCGCTTGTATCCAGCGTGGTAATGGTCAGGTCACCAACGCCGGACATGCTGTCAGCAGCGCTGATACCTGGCATGAGCGTCGACAATGCCAGCAATGCCATCATTGCAAACCAGAACCGCCGCAGTAATTTTTCAGAAATCAATTTCATCAAGCCACCCGTGCGCCCTGTTCAATGGCAGTCTTTACAGCAACCAGCCGTTCCGGTGCAAATACCGTTTGCAGCAAGGCTGTCTTCCTGGCGAAGCGCAATCTGTCCATCATGAGTTTGAAAGCAACCCGGTCGATAGCTGTCACGCTCCCCTGTTCATACAGGCTCTGCGCCTCATGCAGGAAATTAAATTCAATTTCAGGAAATCCGGTTTCCAGCCAATACACCAGACGCAAGGCCAGTGATGAATGCAGATACGCGAGCACAACCAACAAGTCGTTAATGAAGGCGGCCTTTTGCCCGGACCGCACAGCCTGAGCCAGCATGGCCGGCATGGATGCCACCAGTACAGCCATTTCATCATCCAAGGATGCTCCGCTGTCCAGCACCCAATCCTCGGTCGCATCCATCGCGCCAATAATATACGGCGCACCGGGCGACACCTCGCCCCAGTACGCTTGCAAGCCTTCACTTGTTAAATCAACCATATATTATCCATGCCAGAAAATACAACATTGACGCATTATAACTACAGAATTATTTAAAGAATATACCCTTGTTCTTTTTACTTTATTTCAAAAAACCTTTATAAGTAATAAGTTTTTTAAAAATATTATTTTACTTGTCGAGTTTTTACCATCAGGTTATCATTAATAATTGAAAAAGTGAAAGTAAAAAACTTAATGGCGGTGAATTTGGACAATAAGTCAACATTAAGAAATGCAAATTCAACAACATCCGAAAGCGAGGCAACGGATGAATTTGGCGATCATTTGCAAAAACATAAAATGATAGAGGCAGCCCATCATGTTGCCGACATCATGCTGGGCCCGGTAGGCGGTGTACTGGTGGCGCACGCCCTGCATGCCGCAGATATGGCTGCAGAGTTGTACAACCAGCCAAATACGAACAATGCAAATGCCATTCCGTTAAACCAGCCGCATCTGACACTCAATGGGGTGCCGACAGCAAAACCGGTATTAGTACTTGATGCGAATGATGATCCCAGGAATCCAGGCAGGAAGCTGCACAAGAAGCCAAGTGAAAAAGTAGTCAACGAAAACGAAAAACGCTATCACGAGAGAGCCTTCAGCCAGGGCATGGATCTGACACCCGCTATCACCCTGCCTACCGGGCGACCGGATATGGCCACTGGCACGACGCGCAAGAAGAAACGTATTACACCGATTTGATCAGTGTCAGCAAAACCGGATTGAATCACAGCACAGTTACAGCAAGCAGGCAGCGGACTTTACCAAACAGCATTCAGCCATTAAAGAGATACCCATGCGTACAAGCAAAAAACTCAATATCTACATCTTGCTGGCACTGGCCGCTGCCCTGGTGGCGACTGGAGCGCACGCGGGAAATTTTTGGGTGCCTGAGGGCAAGCAAAGTGACTATTCCGTACAGATACTGCGGGTCGTCTTTGGCAATGTCGTGCTAAATATCTATGACGGCACCATTGCCGATAATGACAATCATATTCTTTCAAATCTGTTAAGCAAGATGAATGCAGGTGTCCTGGTCATCGGCATGATAATCATGGCTTACACTTACATAGGCGGCGCGGTCCATACTGCCAAGGATGGCGAATGGCTGGGCAAGAAATGGGACACTATGATGGTCCCCTTGCGCACCGCAGCAGGTATGGCCATGTTGTTACCAACAGTTGCCGGCTACTCCTTTTTGCAAGTTGTACTGATCTGGTCTGGCATACAGGCAGTAGGTCTGGGCAGCAGCATCTGGACCGCGGCATACTCCACCATCGCGAATCAGGTTTTTATTACACAGCCTTTTCTTGCACCTAACAAGACCGCGAAACAAGCGTTCCTGATGGTGGCATGCAGGGAAGCTGGCAATATGTACGGCATGGAAATCACGCCATCTGCATCTGATGGAAAAATAATCTATGCCGCAAAAGGATCTCAAGATGCAGGTAGTGCCGGTTTTTGCGGCTCTATACAATGGAGCGCTTCCAGCACTTGGAGCAAGTTAAAAAATGCCTCGACCAACCTGGTAGGTTGTGACAACCTGTTTTCTACAGAAGAAGGCTGTACCAAGATACTCGCGGATACAACGGCCCAGCCATTTTCATCCTTCAATTTCTCTGGCGTTGATAAAGTGACACTCTTCGAATCGAGTAATAAGGAAGAATTTGAAGACATCATGCGCACGGAGCACGGGAAAATTATTACCGAGATGCTCAACAGCCAGGCCCTGAAAGATATGGCAATCGATTTATTGCAGGCAACCGATGCATCCAAGAAATTGATGCTGCCAGGGGGCACATATGAAAATACACTGGCAAAAATACAGCTCCAGTATGAAAAGGACCTGATAACAAAAGTACGGGAAAATATGAAGGCTACCCTTTTTCAGGGCCAGACACCTCAAGAATTATGGATGTTGAAAATGGGTGAGCAAATGAAAAATGGCGGCTGGTTGCATGCAGGGTCTTTCTACATGAAGATAGGCAACCTGAACAATGCAGCGCAAAATGTCATCAACGGCGCAATCTCTACTGCCTATACGATTCCCAATATTTCAGGCATGCAGAATGACGGTCAAAACTCTGCTTTTTCAGTTTTCCTGAACAATTTGCAGCAAACTATTATTGGCACGAATAGCCTTGCCACCAAGATAGAGAGCGATACACCAGCCAAATTTGATTACAAGGATATCAGGAAGACCTGGAACGCCTTGACCGATGGCATTTCGACCGGCGTACTGAAATTTGCCATGGTAGGTGAAATCGGAAAAAATGGCATGGACCCGCTCGTACAATTAAAGGCAATTGGAGACACCACGATTCTTGCAGGGGAGGCTATGCTGGTGGAAGGATCCGGTGCTTTCTTGAACAAGAAACTGGAAGAGACCAGCACCTTGTCCATCATCCTGGCCGCTCTGAGCGGACTCATGCTGAGCATGGGCATGTTCCTCGGTATTATCCTGCCCATGCTTCCTTATGTGTTCTGGGTTTCTGGTGTTGCCTGGTGGCTTATCTCTTTTGTCGAAGCAGTTATTGCTGCACCGATCTGGGCGATTGCCCATATGCACCCGGAAGGACATGATATTGCTGGCCGTGGCTCGCCAGGCTACATGTTTGTATTGTCCATACTGATACGTCCGGCTTTGATGGTGATCTTCCTGTTTGCCGCCATGCTGCTGATCAAACCCATCATGAATTTCGTCAATCAGGGTTTCTTTCAATCCATCTCGAATATGACGGAAGGTTCCATGGTAGGTATCATGACTTTGCTGGGCACCTTGATCTTGTATTCAGGCATAACCACCAAAATGATCATGACCGTGTTTGGTATCATCAATACTGGCCCTGACAATATCATGCGCTGGATAGGTGGCAGTGATTCCGTTGGATCTCAGGCCCATAATACTGCGAACAGCATCCATCAAGGTGCAGAAGCTGCAGGTTCAAAAACAAGCGAAATTGGAACGGGTATTGGCGCTAAACGCGGTGCGGTAGTTGCAGCGGCAAAGAAGAACAAATAGCCTGATCTTTAACCTTGAACACGCCATCCATGCGGTCTCCACTTGCAAGTGGAAGCAGCATGGATGGCGTGTTCCAGTTTACTATTTTGTCAGATATTGAGACCTGATCATCTGCCATGTACCGAAATTGACGGCCAGACTCCAGAACCAACACTTGCAAAGTCTCAATGAAAGACCAGCAGCTCACTTTTCCCGGGCATATTTCGCTGGTTGATTCATATCAACAGCATGATGTACCAGCTCTTACACTTCGGTCAAAAAAATGGCCTGTCTGAAAAGACAGGCCATTTTTATCATTATATCAATTCACTACTATCTTTTAGTTCAAGCCTCACCCGGCATACCAGCCGTTGAAAACAGCTTCATACTATTCAATGGCAATTGGGACAGGAAAGGCAGTTTGGAACCGACTTCACGACCGCGCTTTGGGCGCTTTACCGTCTGACCATCCTCCCCTGGAAACTGCAAACCTGTGCCATCAAGCATATCCAGATTCAATTCCCATGATTTTTTAGACCGTTCTTTCCACACATGCAAGGCATGCTGGTAATACGTCTGCGCCTGCGGCTTGCTCCAGCCATTGATCCTGGCTAATTGCGCCATGGCGGCTTCAAACTCATCATCACTTTTTGCCCGGCTCAGCTCTATATTTTTAACCGAGTGGCAACGTGGACACAAGCTCATCAACGCCGTGATTTTTTGCGTGCCCTTGAGCTCATCATATTCAAACACTTCATGGCACTCAACAGGATGCTGATGACCTTGCTCAAAACCATTTTCCAGGCAAATCTCACAACGATAACCGGCACGTACAAAAACCGCTTTTTTAAGACGATTGAATTCAGCGTGACCAAGATAGCTACGGACACTGGAAAAGCGGCTGGAAAAGGGGACGGGCTCGATAGACAGCACTGGACGGCTCACGGGCACTTGCAACAGATTTTCTGCACTTGAAGCAGTAGTGACGATAGTTGGACGCAGAGCCGCCGTTTTTTTCAATTCCTGCTGCAGGGCAGGCAATTCACTGACGAGCACGCCTATTTCACTGGCCTGCCTGTTAACTACGCGGACATATGGAAATATAGCAGCCAGCTGCGTCAGGCCAAAGTTCAATTCATCCCTGAACAGCAGTCCTTGCTCTTCATAGAAATCTTCACGTGCCAGTACCCGGCGCTGCGCCAGTGACAAGGGGCCAAGCAGGCATAAGCGCTTGCTTTGCGTATCAGGGTCATAGGCCACTACCATACGCAAGGTGTGCATCGTCAGGTCCGCCCATCTGGTCAGTGGCTGGGCTGAGGGTTCTGAAGATTTCAAGTCCTCATTCATGATTTCGTTCACTGAATGCTCCAAACTAAAACGCACTTATCAATCTTTATGTTCCGGGTTTTGCTGAGTCTGTTTCTTGAACCTGGCACCAGAGCGCCAACCCGCTACATCCGTCTTGAATCCATGTACGATGTTCCGGCCCAACTGGCGTAAGGAACGCAAGCACCAGACAACTATGCGTACGAACAATTTGCGCGGCCTGGCCGTCTCAGGATCAAGTTCAGATTGCTGATCAAAGGCATATACAACAAGACAAAGCAATACGACCACCAAAATCCAAAAGTACACCATTTCTACCTCACACCGTCTTTTTTACTTGCCGTCTTCATTTCCATGGGCCCTTCATTGTTGCAGAGAAGAATGTCCACATGATGAAAAATGCTGACTTGCTTATTTAAATTTAGCTTAAAAAGACAGGAGTTGCCGTAGATTAATAGTAACTATTCATGAATCTTGGCAAGCGTTTAAGCCACATATCTTAACCTAGCGGCCATATTCAGCCTATAGCGTGAGGTCCAAACTGGTTTTGCTTTTGTTTCTATTTGCAAGCACCCTTGACAAAAAATAAAATACATAAATAACAAGCTACCATACCACTTGCTGACGCCGCCGCCCTCTGTTGCGATACTTGAGATAGTGCTTGAGATGCCGCTATGAAGCAGCAGCAGTTTTAACCATCGTTTCAATAGAAATCAGGCCGCCGTTGCCGCTAGTTGCATGGCATCCCTGTCAGCCTGTTTTCCATCAATTTGAACACTGAATACCTACTCAAGTATGTAGATTAGCTCCTCAAATTTCTGTCAGCATCAGCCTCAGGAAACATTTGGTTTCAATTTTTTCTGATCATGCGTTCTATCTGATCGACTTCAGGTTGCTCAGGGACAATGAAAGCATTGCGTTCACCGCCACGCTGATAAATCAGCAGAGGAGTTCCTCTAAATTTGGTATCGCGCAAGAACAACAGATTCTGTGACAAAGACCGCGCCATCTTGTCATCTGGCGCGACGGATTTGATGGTTTTCCTGAACATTTTTTCGACGATATCGGTTTCACCGCGATTCAATAAAAAGTAGGCTGCCATTTGCGCCGATGGGCTTTGCATATTATTACCGCTCAATGAAATGACGGGTATCCAGCGTACGCGCAAGAGACCGCGCTGCACATAAGGCCGCAACATTTCCCAGGTTTTATGGCAATGCGGGCAGATAGGATCAAAGATCACATACACAATGTTATTGCCGCTTCCCTCTTCTACCCAGGCGGTAGATTTTTCTGCTGCGGCAAAGACCTTGTTCTTGAATTCGGTAGGAACAGTTTCCAACTCGCGAATGGTGGTGAGCATCTTGCTCTGCTCAGTGACGGTTTTATCGACTTCGTTCGCCAGCGTTGGTGCCAATCCCGGGACTGCAGCAGGCGCGGCCTGGGCGAGGCCTGCCTGTTCAGCCAGCTCGATTTTGGTGATGGAACCACCGGCAGAGTTAAAGACCTCGCCAGCCGCCAGGAATTTGCCATTGGCGGTGACATAAAATATTTTCTTGCTGCCATTGCGCTCTACCACCAGGCCTTTGAAGCCGGAAGAAGAACGGAATTCCTTGACAATATTATTGCCCTTGCCCTGCATGATGCGGTTCCAGTCCGGCACCGACTTTGGCGCTACGCTTTTTTGTGACAGGGGCTGCCCGTCTTCACCGAACAGCTCGCCTGAAAAAAGATAGTCGCCGTTTTCAGTCACATAGAATGTTTTTTCTGCACCGGCGGCTTCTACTACCAGACCACGGAACCCGGAAGGCGAAGAAAATTCCTTGACAACCTTGTTGCCACGCGCCGTCATGATTTTCTTCCAGTCTGTTGCTGCCATTGCAGACAGGGAAAGCGACACACCCAGCGCCATGAGTATACTTTTTACCAAGCGTTTCTTTTGCATTACATCATGCCTTCCATAAATTCGGCTTTCCCACTACATCAGTGTGAACAAACCCACGTTTTTTATATAAGCCAACACCGCCAGCCCTGAGACTGAGAGCGGCACCGGCGAGATCTTCCACGCTGACACCATCGAGCCAGCCATCAGCAGCGCCGGCATACACATGGCCAGAATCTGCTGCTGCGCCTTCGGTCTGGTCATTCGTGACCCATGAGCGATAGCCAGAGGTCAGGTGGTAATAACCGTGTATGCCCTGGTTAAACCAGAAATGGCTCTGCACCGACGTAATCAACGCTGCCAGGCGCATATCCACCTGGACTACCCTGCTGCTCCTGACATCCCGTAAAAACCAGCACAGGCGCTTGTAGCCCTCGGCATCGATACGGCCATCTTTACCCCACAGCAAAAAGTCAGCGCGTTCAGCCGCATGCCACTTCGAGGCTTCGCGCGTCAGATAAATCCGGCGTAATATGCGCCCTTCGCCAGATTTCTCTGGGTAGTAAAAATCCGGCCTGAACAACTGTCCAGTTGCGCCATTGGCAGCACCCGCTGTGGCAGGCAAGATCAGCCCCGCCGCAACCGCAAAGGACTTGGCCAGGAAATCACGCCTGGGTGCTTGCGCTGTGCTGGTTTCAAGGTGAACTAGCAGTTTGTTCATGTGCGTCATTACCTTGCAGCGTATTTCTTGCTGAATGCTTCTACCAGGCTGCTTTTGCCGCTGCGCTTTGCCGGTGTAGGCTGGCAGGCATAAGAAGCATTGGCGACAATGGCATTGATGACATGCGCGGCATCATTTTGCGCCTTCGAGGCATCCACACCCAGCAGCCTGTCCATCGCCACCAGAGCGGCATGGGTATGCTGCTGGTCTATCAATATCTGCGTCTGCCTGGCCTTGCCATATTTCTCTTCCATGGCATACAAGTCACTCAGGGTAGTTGCCGTTTGCCAGCCGGTTTCATACGCATTTGCAGGTGCCAGTTGTTCGTGCATGCTGGCCTGTATATCTGCGGCCCACGGGGCGACTACTGCCTTGCTGGCTTCATCGAGGCTATCATTGCTGCGGCCAAAGATGCTGATCACGGCGCCATCAAATTCCTGTTCCGCTGCTTTTTTCTGGCCGGATCGTTTGCCAAACAGGGTACGTGCGGTGCGCTCCCTGACACCTGTTTCCTGTGTTGCTGACGCGGCCTGACTCTCTGTTTTTACCGTAGCGACATGGCTTGCGGACTGGACGGCAGCAGGTGCGCTGTCAGCAACTGCCGTGGCCGTGGCCTTGGCGATGACAGGAGCTGCTTCTGCAACTACCACTTCTTTCGCAGCCGCTACGTCTTTCTCTGCCTGCGCCTTAGCTGCATCAGCTTTCTTTTTCAATGCTTCCGGCGACAAATCCCATTCTGCCATTTCACCATAGGCAGGTGGTTTGACTTTGATGAAGTGATTCAGCCTGTATTTGGTCAAGAGATTACGTTCATCGACCATGCCGCATGAGAACATGCGGGCACGGATAATCCTGGACTTGAACAGGATATGTGCTTCACCCGGCGTCTGCTCTTTCAAGTCTTGCAGTGAGCCACGTGAACGCTGCTCCATGGTGGCATTCATATTGTCCATGTAGTTGGTGGACATGCCATTGGTGCTGGCTTGCATGCCGCCCATGACCATGACATCAGCCATGCCTACGGACTTTTCAAAAATTTCATAAGTACGCTCGGCATCTTCCAGCTTCATGAAGATCTTGATATTGCAGTTGGCGGCGATGGAGGCCGCATCTTCTTTCGACGCCTTTTCAAAGCCTGGCATATCCTGGCTGGCGAATACCATGCTGAAACCAAGGCTACGCGCCTGTGCAGGCATGACGGCAACACCGGGCACGGCGTAGGCGCCATATTCATCAAGTATCGTCACGAACGGCGACGGTGCATTGGTAGGCCGGTTGTCCAGCACTTCCATCTTGCTGCCTTCCATCTGCGCACCAAGAGTTGCAGCCATCATGTTTTTCAGACTCATGATGACGACTTTACCCAGATTGGCGAGCTCGTCCTGAGATTTTTCCAGTGCGGGCAGCAAAACCACCAGGATGCGGCGATTGACGACGACGTCGTACAGATCGACTTCACCGAGATTGGTTTTAAAGATATGACCCAGCGTATCGGACAAGGAACCCAGCACGCGGGTAAATTGCATTTGCAGATAGCCATGCTGTTCCAGCGTCGTGGCTGACTGGTCAGCACCTTTCTTTTCAACAAAGCCAGGCAGGGAACTCAGGTAAGCCTTGATGGCAGCCTGGGCACGATCAGACAATTTGATGGGCGTCCCATCGATAGGGTTCTTGCCATTCGATAAGGCGACGATGTATTTCAATTGCATGAAGTCACGTATGACTTCCACATCCAGCAAGATACGGCCTGCATCGCGCAGGGATACCAGCGCAATCATCAAACCCGTCAGCAAGGAAATTGCGCGGCCCTTCCACATATCGCCGCTGCCGCCAGAATCACCCATCAGACCGACCAGCAATTGTGTCAGCGCATCCGATGCACCAAAAGCAAAGGGATTGATGGTATTCGATAACTTGGTCAGTTGCGGGCCTTCAATATCGCGTGAGCCAGTACCAAAATTGATGATAAGAAAATCATCTTCCCTGCCCATCGCACGGCTCATGGAAAAGATCGTGGCAAACAGGCTCGCATCGCCTTTACCATCGACGAAGATAAAGCCTGAACCCTGCATCAGGGCGTTATAAGCCATGGACACGAGTGCCACGGTTTTACCACTACCGGTAGAACCAAAGATCAGGATGTGAGTGCGCAGGTCATCATTATTGAACCAGAGTTCAGCATCGTCTTTTTTGCGGTTACCAAAATGCGAGATGCCTTTGGCCCAGGTGGGCTTGTCGGTTGCTGGATTAATTTCTTCAGGATCAATAATACCTGAGCGGCCCTTGCCCTCATTCGCAGATGCGTCATAGTCAGTGGACATGGGCATGCGAAAAGGCAGGCTGTAATGCTTGAAGCTGGAGCGTATATACAGGAATAGCAGGATGCCGAATACAAGAATGTATTCATGCCAGGTAGGCGAGATCATGGCGGCCGCGCCAATCACAAACATCAATATGCTGGCAGCTTCCGGCTTGAAAAGAATATCTTCTTTTATTCTTTGTAACTGCGGACGCGTATCACGACGTCTGTGATGGGCCTTGACCTCATTCTCCGGCTCAAGACCTGCCTGTTGTGGTTGGGCCATACTTCCCTCAATACTCGATTATGTCGATAACATCTGCCAATACATCTGCCAATAATTACAAGGGCCGCGCACCTGTCACACACCTGCCCTTTTTACTCGTACACCAGGGCTGCCATTAAAAGCCGAAATTACCCTGGCTCTGTTCAGGCCTGGCGGCTGTACCTTGCGCTGGAGCTGTTGGTGCAGTTTGTGCAGGCTCCATCGCTGCGCCAGGACCACCGAGCATCAAGGATGGATCAGGCTGCGCGGGCACGGTTTGTTGCGGCTGGGCCATGAGCTCACTGCCGACAGTGCGGCTACGGTTGATGTTTTCCATCTGCCTTGCGACTTCCGGATTGCGCATTTCCATGCTGGTGGCGATTTCATCCAGGGATTTTTGTGGTGGGCGCTTGATCATGGGAATGGTCAGCAGCAAATACAAGACAATAAGGACGCCGAGGATTTTCCAGAACCGGGTTTTCCTTGCATTCAGTTTTGCCAGCTTGCGCAAGGCCAGACCGGCACTTTGCATATTCGTGAAAGAGGCCAGCACCATGCCATGTTCCAGGCCATTACCCTGCCTGACGATGAGGTGGTAGGCATCATTCTTCAAATCGCTGACCAGGCCACTTGCCAGTCTGGGCAGGACGCGGTCAGCTTGTGCCGCAGGAGCCGGGGCTGGCGCGGCATCGGATTCACTGACAGCTCCCAGCGCTGGCTGCGGCGACAGGGTAGAGCCGCTTTCTATAGAAAATATTGAAAAGCCCTGTTCTATGGAGGGAAAGCGTATGACATTCGCCACTTCAACTTCGCGGGCGCCTTCCAGTAAAATTTTCCCAAGCACAGTCAATTCATGGGAATTGAAGTTCTTGTTGACACGGATAGCCTGATAGCTTTCAAAGCGATTGATCAGATTCTGTAACATTGCGTTTTCCTAAATTAAATCATATTGAATTCAAAAGCCATCACAGCTGGCTGCCGTAGGTATCGAGGTATTCATCCAGATAAGACTCCAGGCCATCCAGAGCGGTCTTGACATAGGGCCGCATTACTTTGCTACCTGACTGCAGTTCAGCCTGGTAATGGGCAAATATGCCAGCGGATTCCATCCAGCAGGTTCTGCGTCCCAGGGCATTGAACATATAGAACAGCGTACGGTTGACCGGCTTGAGCCATAAGAATTCAGCTGAGGCCACCACACCACTAGTACGCGCCTTATCCAGCAAAGCCAACATGGCAGTCGCCATATAGGCATGGCGCGAGAGTATCTTTACAATGACATCAGTATTTTTATATTTTTCAAAACAGGACAGGCCCAGTTCGGTATCGAATTTTTCCAGCGCCAGTTTGGCTGACAGATCATTGCTGGCGACACCGGCTGCCGTGCTGGATGCGGATAATTGATTCAATATCTTCAGCGCGGTTTTTTTGTCACCACTGATCTTGGCCATGAAGGAACCCAGCAAGGCTTTAAGATAAGGCGGTAAGTCATTGAACGATACAAATTTTGGCCCGAGTTGCCTGATCAATGCGACCTCTGCAGTGGCGCGGTCAAGACGGCGTTTATCGACGGGCAAACCACTGACAGGTGAAGTCTCCTGATAAATTTCCCATAACTGATTTTTCTCTACCCACTCCTTGGGAGTCGTGCTCCAGGCCCAGCGGCCACTCTCCACCGGTACCTTCAGAAGATTAGCGTCCAGCACTGGTGTAATGCAGGGCCACAATGTCACTTCTTTTTTTGCCAGGCTGAACATATCCCAGCGGCGTTTGAATTTTTGCGATGGGTGCTTGAAGAAAATATAGACACCCATGGCGACACATAAAAGCATGGCCGGTATCTTGGTATATTTGCCGATCAATTCACCGTTGGCGGCAAATTCATTATATTCAACATTGCCATAAGACACGCTGCCCATCCAGTCGACTGCCGCACGCACATCGGCATCAAACAAGCCTATCAACGGCCCGGTCACGTATGAGCGGAACAGGAAAACTGCGCCGACAATGAAACCCTTGCCGACAAACCAGAGTATCAACACACCTGCGGCAAACAGCAGCATGGCCCACAGGCCCTCGTTGGAAGTGTCGTTACCGGAATTACCTGCTTGTGGTGGCGGCATGCCCTGCTCCTGCGATTAAATATTCCCATTTGCCTTTGCTGGCATCATACAAAGCCAGCGACCGGAACCAGTTCAAAAATTCTATGTCTCGTTGAATTGCCTGATATTTTTTATAAACATTACCTACATAAGCCGAGCGGTAAGGCTCATTCGCCGAATGATATAAACCTATTGCACACCACACATCCGATTTGCAGGCGAGATACCTGAGCTTGAAAATATTTGCTCCTACATAGGCGTTCAGGCAATTATCTTTCAGCACCCGGTTCAATGGTATGCGATGCTCAGACAGATACTGCTTCCAGCTCGCATCATTAATCTGAAAACGGCCATAATCCTGAGTACGGTTTGCATTACCTGAAGTGCGCACCGACGAACCACGCTCCTGTGCGTAAATTGCCAGTAATGCCATGGACGGCACCTTGTAATACTCAGAGGCGCCTTTAATACAGGAATAAAAGGCTGGTTCCGAGCTGGTATCCACGGGCGCAATATAGGCATCCACGAAGCTGTCCTCAATGATTATTGTGGTTCTTGTTCAGATCAATGATCTTGGAAGACTCTTCGGTACGCCTGCCTGCATCTGCTTCTGTTTTTTCACTCAAGCCCGCACTGATATCCTTGACACTTTCAGCCAGGAAGGGAAACAATATTCCCAGGTACTCAGCAAATGAAAACAGCGCCCGGTGCCGTATCTGAGTCAGGCGAAAATGGGCCACCAGCCATCGCGTACCTATCATCAGCATGACAGCCAGAGAAGTCACCAGATGCGTCAGTGGATTTTGCGAATATGGAGAGCCACAGGCAAACAAGAAAGCGACTGCTGTCAGCAATGCATAAATAGTCGTTTCTTTTTTCCTGTAAGCCAGGAATTCGGCAATGTCACCCTCACTCCAGCCCAGACGTTCCTGGGCTTCATTAAAACTTTCTTCCCGCTCCGAACGTGCGCTGGTAAACAAACGCTTGAATGCACTACGGGTAATACCGACCGCTTTCTGCGCATCACCTGAAGGAACAAGTTTGCGCCTGAGTGGCGATGCTTCTTTTTTTTCCGTCATTGGAACTCCACGAGCAGCAGCGATTAAGTATTTTCAGATTCAGGCTCTGGCATGGGGGTAAGCACCATCTGGAACAAATCCAGCAAGCCATTGGCATTGACGATCTTTTTTTCTTCCAGTTCTTCCAGCAAACGTCCGTCATCTATCTCAAAGCGCCAGTCTTTCACTTTCCGGTAGCTGTACTGATGCATGCGTTCAATGGCGTCATGTACAAACAATAAAATGACGGTAGGTGAAACCTGCAAACCTGCATCTGACACCTGGGCGCGATAACCCGTGCGGCTCTGGAAGCTGGGATCAGGAATCCAGTCAATGCCAAAACCCGGCGCCAGCGTGCCTTGCACAGGTGCTACGGCATAATCACCTTCAAAAAAAGTATCTTTATAGTGCCGCTCTGCCAGGTACAGCATGGCGGGGAACAAACCCTCTTCACCATATACCCAGTCATTTTCACTATGACCATAGACGATGCCATCATGGACACGTCCATCGGCATTATTGGCAAAGAAAATATATTGCGGCGCGAGCAGAGACTCCATGGTCTGACGCAATACAGACAGCGCATTGATGTCGTCTGCTACGCTCATGGCTACGGCATTCATTTGGCACGTATCTCCAGAATTTTCAATTCGCAGACCTGGTTCATGGCATCCAGCGCCAGTTTTTTATCGACCTTGCCTATCAGGCCCAGTTGTACTGCCCGGTTTTGCGGAGAGATGTAATACTGGTCTTCGATCAAGGTACCAAACAAAGTGCTGATGTGCTGCATCGACTTGCTACCTGCCTCACGCACAAAGGGCAGGCGCATAACCTGTTCACTCAACTGCCGGGCTTTTTCTTCATACGGAGGGAAAGGCTCGCCACGTGACCCAGCCAGTAATGCGCCCATGGCGACGTCAGAAAACCCGGCACAAATCTGGCTGGCCTGTGCCATCGAAAACACAGAAGGAGCACCGCTACCCGCATCTTTTTGACCAAAAGAATTTTGCCCATTGGCCACTGGCGCCGCCGCAGTGTCAGCACCTGACTGGCCCTGAGGAGCATTCAAAGGCCTGGACATGTCCAAAGCCGGTGCAGCAGCGTTAGCCTGAGAATTGCCAGACAAACCGAAATCACCACTTACCGTTGCCGCAGTCTCGTCACCTTTAACACCGTTACCGTTACTCTTACCAGCCATGCCGGTATAAGCAGCCACGGCACAAGAAAGCACAATCAACAGCAAAGCTGCAACACCCGCATATTGCAAGACCCGGGGCTTGCCACTACCCGCAGGCACGTACATGCGCGTTCCCAGCATCAACAGGCCCAGGATAAAGAAAGAAGTAGCTGCGTAAACCATGGACTTATTTACCTGAACGGAAGTAATCTGCGAAGGCGGTTTTGCCTGCCGCTTTTTCCGCTGCGATACGCTCTTGTTCATCACGCTGCGCTTCAGCAGCCTCGGCCACCGCATCTCTGAGCTCTATGCGGATATAACGCTCTTTTTCAAATACCGTAATCTGCACGCTTTTTGTACGCAAGCGCTTGGTGTCGCGATATTGGTGGAAATTATTTCTTCCCTCATCGGAAAAATAAGCCAGGTCTTCCATGGCGGCATACAGATTGCCAACAAAGCTGCCATCAGACTGTACGTAAGGGTCCCAACCCAGCGGGATGCGGGATTCAAAGCGGAAAGCATAACGATGCGCCCAGGCATCCACATGTTGCCCCAGGGTCTGGCCACGTTCATAAAACCAGGTGTAATTCATGGTCACGGGGTCTGCTTTGGCATGGTCAGCAGCCTGCGCAGGTTCGAGCTTCATGTCCCGCATGAAAGGTGAAGACGACTTTGCCGGTAATTCGACTATGCCCTTGAAATTGTTTTCTGGAATAACTTCACGATACTGCGCCGTTGTTTGCCGTGTGGCACAGCCCGATACAGTGAGCGCTGCCATCACTACTACCATAGAAAAAACTTTCACCTGTCACTCCTCTATACAGCGAATCCGACTTGATAATCCAGCGATACCGGCACGCGTTCTATTAAATTCACCGCGTAGCCACCAGTCTGCTCCAGCTTGACCAGACCGCAGCCATCGCGAAACAGGAACGACATGGCAAATGCCTGTTGCCCATCCGAACCATAAATACTGACTGCCCGGGCTATCATTTCATTCATGACATAGCGGGTGTTCAAGTGCAGGGATTTGATGTCATAGTCCAACACAACTGCGTCAGACACGGCGACATCTACCTGCAATTGCCCGGCTGGTCTTGATAAAAAAATCATGCAGTTGTGAAAGCAAAATGGCGCAACCACTTCTGCATCCAAAACCATCTGCACATCCAGCAAATATTGCACACACAGTTGCACTGCTTTTTGCAGGACAATCTTTTCTGCAGGCTTTATAGCCACAGCCACTTCACCAGTGTGCAGATTCGATTCCAGGTTCACAGCAAACACTCTACGCAAGTCAATAAAAAAGCAGCCATTGGCTGCTTTACTGTTCAATACAGATATATGTGATTGTATGCACCAGCTTTCTGCATGACCAGATCAGACTGGCAGCAGGCCGGAAGAATGCAGACTCAGGATACTTTCATACAACCCGCCACACCGGGCAGGCTATCTGGCAAAACATCCCTGTCCAGTTGATTGCCAGCCATTCAATCGCGCTGACATTCCGCGCAAAAACAGCACAAAGCAATCATCAACTTTTAAATTCGCATTTTGTGGCGCAGGCAGCAGCACCACCCCCATATATGAGGCAAAGTTTAGGCGAATGAAAATCAAAAGTCAAACGATTTTCCGCAAGTACCTTTCGGACATCGAAAAACCTTCTGCAAGTAGGGCCGTGACGGCGTGATCATGCTCTTCCAGGCGATTGCATTTGATCGCCAGCTCAGCAAAATTTGCTGAGAAAGCCGGGATGGAACCGCCATATCTGGCATCAACTATCCAGTTAACAAACTTCTTTAAATTCCCACTGGCAATCTTTTTTTCTGACCACTCTTTAACACGCTCAAAATTGTGCAATACCAAAAGTTCAGGGCGCGGTACTTTGACGACAAATTCACCGATAGGGTCGGAACATATTTTGTCTTCGTAAAATTCATAATCACCATTGGTCTTGAGCATTTCATAAGGCGGGTGCAGAGATTGCACCAGCATCAACTTAATGTCGCCCTCACCCAGTTCCAGACCATAAGAATACTCACCCGCAACAAACACCAGGGGCGGCCCGGACTCAGACTTGATTGCTTCGAGCGTGAAAGCACTCGAATAACATAAGCCCGTGGCATTCTTGAAATGCAGGCTGGCCAGGCGTATCGCATGCCGCATCAGAATGGCCTTACCATCTGTCATCTTGTCAGTTGGTATATATACACCGTGAGCTACACGTTGTATCAGTGCTTTTTGTGCCAGGTAGTAACTTTTATTTTTCGCGATATTGGTCCCGACTATCATCAGCTCAGGAAACACTTCATCCACCGCCACCTCTTTGGCAGGTGACTTGCGTCGCGCTGTCACTTTCGCTACTTTCTCTGGCACAGTTTTACTTGATTTCAATTACAGGCTTCCTCAACAAAAACAATGTTTACAAACTAGAACTCATTTCCATGAGCTTTGGCAAAATGAGTTCTAGTATATTCTGAATTAAGCCCTGCCCCACGACTCACATACACACTTAACAACAACCTGACTTTTAAAATCTTCAAGCAGATATCCAGTCACGCATTCAACCTCATCGCAGGCATTTGCATTTTTGACTTTGGCATGTAGATAAAAGTAGCCAAGCAGCTATTATCCGGTTCACTTTTGAGTCATGTTATGGCCTTTGCGGCAAATATCAGACGTCATTGTGTTACATTTTGTAAGACGGTCACAAGGTTTATGCCAAGTCCCCACATATGCCCGACAATGTGCTTAATAAAAAAGTCGCCTACGTGCATTATGCATTTCGCGGTGTCAACGAAACTGCTCAGCAAGCGTTTTGATGTGAAATTGCGCTTACTTTTGAATTCAATTTGGAAATAATAAACTTGCGCTTTTACCAGTTGAAAATCTGAAAAGCGCCCTCATTTGCATCCGACATGTCAAACAAACATGTTGCATTCATCCGGCTTGATATAAGAGATATTTGCTCAAAGAAATCAAGGTGGTTCAAGGTGTTCGCATCACCTGATACTGCGGGCTGCAATGAGGCAGGAATTGAAATACTGTAGTGCCGCAGCCGGAAGGTCAGCGTTTGACTTTCCTACTTTAATTTCGTAATATCTCGCGTGCTAAAAATAAAAAATTGCTTGAAGAAAGCAAGAGGACAAAGATGAGTGGCTCAACTATCGATCTTACGGAGGAAGATATTCTTGATGTACTTCGCCGTAATGGAGTTGATCCTGAATTTGTCGCTCCAGAGCAACTAGACCGCATTTTTGAATATGTTGAATCGGAAGAAGACCGCGTTCTTTCCGGGGTACTTTACTTTGAAGACCCAAAACAAATTCAAATGTATGCGCGTGTCGAAATCGCCAATATATTGCGCGAAAAAGGCATACTTGAAATCAAGCCCGAGCTGGCCGTCACAGTCACTGGTGCCTGCCTGATCAGCACTGATATTTTCGAACGCTACAATAAGATTCGCGCTGAAGTTGAGAAGCTGGAAAAATTCGGCAATGTCGCGATCACGATCAATCCTGGTGTCGATGGTGATAAATCTGTTCATCAGATCAGCGTAGATATTCATGAAGTCGCATTGGAAAACGTCAATGCTGCCTCCTTGATCACGGATGCCCTGTCAGAAATTTCCAAGCGCGCCATGTTGGGCGGCAGCTTTCAAGTCAATTTCATTGAACAGCGTGAAGACACGGCAACTCACCAACGTAATATCGACAGCGGCATCATGCCAGCCAAACTGGAAGTCATCGACTTTGGTTACGGCAGTGATGGCGATGAGAAATTTGCCGAGCGCACTTACAAAGACGTAGAGGGTGATTTTTTCACACTGCGCCGAGAAGCAGGTGGCTATTCGCAATTCAGCGTGATCGGCCCCTATCAGAATGCCAGCGAGAAGGAAAATGCGGCTGTCAGCACTCTCAACGGTGATAACTGGACCAAGGTAGAACCTGAACTGTTTGAGTTAATCAATCAAAAGCTTGAACAAACTGCTACCGCCAGAAGCACCCCAAAAATGTAATGTAAAAGTGCTGGCATTTATCTAGCTATTACCTATCTGGCCGCTAGCTACTTTTGCCTGTCCTCTTTCGCGCTCACTGCACTCTTCTTGCTATCAGCAATGGCCTGCGCTACTGACTTGGGTATTTCTGTGCTTGAACTGGTGGCATAAAATGGCCATGGTCGCGAAGCCGGACATTTATATTCTATCGTTTTCTTATCTTCAGCCAGGCGCCAGGCAATTCTGGTCTTGGCTGACAAGCCCCTGCATTCTCCGACTGGATTCAGTACTTCTGCAGCCGCGATCTCACCCTCATACCTGAAGGGATAGGTAAAACGTTCAATGGCAGCAGCAAAGAACCACAGCGTTGCCATCAACAACCAGATTCTGACAAATAAAACGAGATCCGAAATTTTCATGGGGCAGCTTAAGCAGGCAAATTTGGCATGGAGCGCGAACCAGGATTGGTGCGCGCGCAACTAATCCAGAACTCATTTCATGAATAGGATGAAATGAGTTCTGGATAAAACAGATTATCTGTCTTCCCCATTTTCCTTACAAGCAGGCTACTACCCAGATACAACATCAGGCTACAGTAATATGGTGCCTGCCAGTGCCGGCTTACTTCATCGAGAGCGCGGCACCTTTTGCCAATGATTTGACTGGTGGTTCAGTAACTGAAGACATCAACATTTTTGAAGGCGTAAATGGCATATCCATCTTGCCGCCCTTGTCGAGCTTACCCAGGCCTTCTTTCAACACTCCGGAGGACATGACAGACTCCGCCAATTTCTCCACCCCTTTTTCCAACACTTTTTGACCTACATATTTTGCGGCCATGCTGGCCAGAATTGGCAATGCCATACACCCTCCTTATAAAAGCGCCTGAAGAACACTTGAAAATTAGCGCTAAAAATGAAATCCGACTCAACTGCGTACAAAAAAATAGCTTCAGGCGCGTATCGATTCGCGCCGGCCCAGTGCAGCCCCGTACAATAAACCTTCCAGCCTGAAATAAGTCTGGGTCTCGCGCACCATGGGTGCGTCCGATGTTGACTTTGCAATCACATGCAAGAGGCGCGATATAAATCCAGGCTCGGGCAAATGCCCAGGGTCTGACTGCTTGAAGAACGCAACATCCACCATGGAAAACAATTGCATTTCATCCTGGTTAAGAAACGCATCACTGCTGGTAATCACTGCAAAAAAAGCTGCCAGGATCCTGCACAGCGAATAGCTGCAAGTATTTTCATTCGCCTCTGCGACTTTAGCAAACAGCTGGACAAAGGTCTTGAGGCCAGCATTATCCTTATTGCGCAGGAAAGCCAGCAAAGCAGCCTGGTAAGCTTCACGCGACAAGCCATGACTGACATGCTGCACACTCTTGTACAAGCCGTCTTCAATGTCCCAAAACACAAACGGGGCAAAGAAATTGCCACAAGCCGGTGGCAAACGCCCAGAAACATCCGACAGCAACAATGCCTCTTCATAAAAATACAGAGTAGGCCCGGCACCAAAGCGAATGGCATCCTTCAGATATGAGTTCAGAATTGTCATCGCGCGCTTGAAAGCCCGCACTTCCCGCGTCCCTAATATGGCTTGTGAAAATGTGTGCTGGATTTCTTTGGCAAATACCGTAGGTGCCACAAATCCGGCGACCCGCAGCATATCTGTCGCGTAAGATAAGCCTGAATACACTAAAGGGTCTGGTGTACCGGCATTATTCGAAATGATCCGTCCCACATCACCGAGTGCAGCAACCGCACTTTCAGTGGCGAGGGAAGAAACCATATCAAGTTCATGCCGCCACATCAGTCTCAACCTTTTCAGTCATTTAAAAATACGGCAGTAAAACCAGCCACTCCAGGCTCATGAATATCGCATCTGACATTGTCACTCAGAAAGAAACCCTGGCACCAAGCCCTCTTCCAGCATCACAAGTAGTAAAAGCCCACATCAAGCCAATGATTATACAAACAAAAGTAACAAAATCAAGAATAATATATTTACAAACAATTCTAATTATTACTCCCCTTTGCCCCTGAATAATCAGCCAATAGGCGCAAAAAGAATCAATGGAAATTAAAAACTTGCTTGAAATATGCAGAGTATTACTAAATAATAGTCAATAAATTTAAGAAAAATGCTGATGATCGGCGTACGGTTGCGTACGGCTGCACTCGGCGTCAAGCAAGAAAACGCTGCGCAAATGCTGAACAGGCAGTCTGCGCCCCTCAAGACCAAGCAGGCCGCAGACATAATGAAAAATTCCAGCCAAGCAAGAACAAGTACAAACTTAGTCAGACCTGCTGACACTGAGCGAGCGCCCGACCTCAAAGACCCGAATATCACACCAGGCAGCATACTCGATATGGATGCTGATGGTCGCCGCGATACCAAGGAAATGAGTCTGCACGCCTTGTGGCATTTGCGGCATGGCGATGCCATGATCAATGGGCAAGTCGCCCATCCCACGCAAAATTGCGTGCTGGCGCTACCAGAATTGCTGCCAAGCACCAATATTCCCGCCATGCCCGCACCAGTGTCAACGCCATGTAAGGATATGTGCGCGCCAACTCCGTATGAAGATGAAGAATAAATGGCGTTTTTCTGCATTGATATCCGGCATGAATGGGCCTGAAGCAATAGAATAAGCTTTCGTCAGCTGCCTCCCCATAAACAAGGATATGAATGAACGAGCAATACAATGAAGAGAGCATGCCATGCCCGGTATGCCGCGAAACCATTAAAGTTGGCGCCTTAAAATGCCGCTTCTGCAATTCCAACCTGAAAACGGCTGCGGTCGATCAAGAGGCAGAGACAGAACATGTTCTGTATTCAGGACACCCGGCAGTTATCTATAGCGCCTGGCAATGGCTGGCCGTGATCTGCACCCTCGGTATTGCCTTTATTTATTACTGGATGGAGAGTATCTCAGTCACTTACCAGATCACTACTCAGCGTATCAAGATAGAGCATGGCGTATTGTCCAAATTAATGGAAAGCGTGGAGCTGTTCACGATAGAACATTTTGATGTCTATAAGCCTTTGGGCATGCGCCTGGCAGGTTATAGCAGTATCAGACTCAGGTCATCCGATGCCAGCTCGCCGGTCATCGGCATCTATGGCATTGATGACCTGGAAAAACTGGCCGATCAGTTGCGTGAATGCTCCCTGCGCGAACGCAGCAGGCGCAAAATCACTTCGATTATCCAGACCTAATACCGGCTCAAAAAGCCGATGGCTTGCCGGCATTTTTTGTATAAAACTCTTTCACCTGACTCAGCAAGGCGGCTTCAACCGCCTGGTTGTCGGCATACTCTTGCGGCAAGATCAGGGCGCGGTTGAACAAGATGAACACAGGCACGGAGTAAACCCCATATTGCCTAGTCAGCATCTCTGCACGGTCCACATCTGCCTTTATTTCAGCACTCTTGATGGTAGTGACGAATTCAGCCACCGGCACAGCCTCTTTTTGCAAAAAACTGCGGATAGAGTCAGGGTCACCCGCATTCAGGCTTTTGTCCTGGATGGCGATAAACAGCTTGGCACGCAATTGATGCTCCAGCCCCATTCTGCGCAGCGTATAAAAGATAGCCGCCTCTCTTTCACCTACCTTGCTGTCACTACGCCAGTTGGCAGAAAAAACTGCCGGTATCTGTTCGAACGAATAGATGCCTTGCTGAAACAGCACAGATTGCTTGGACTGCCAACTATTGACGCTGGGCTCAACAGCACGGCAATGCGGGCAGGTGTACATAAAGAATTCGAGGATCTTTTTATCTTCAGGTTGAGCTACCATCGCCGCCTGCATCAATTCCTTGGATTTACCGGTATCTGTACAGGCATACATCAGGCCTGTCATCAGAAAAATTCCAGAAATTTTAAGAAAAATATTCCACATAGTCTTGTTTTGCATCTGTAAATCCAAATTTCACTGTAATTTCAATATTGCATTGCGTATCAATACAAATTTGATGAATAAATGAAATAGTAATGCATTTTTCGGTCTGTTATTCTTTTTCAATAGCGATTTATTTTGTATTTATATTGAGTTAAACTCTGATAATTAAATGAAAATAATCATTTGTGTATGTTGATGTGAGTATGTTGTATGCGCACCTGCCAGCCAGGCTTGCGCACTCACCGTACTCATCTTGACACCGGCACACAATCCATCATGCCGGTGAGCCACCTGGCTGAACTATGTAAAAGAACAAACGAGGTCACGAATGGAGTATTGGAAACTGGCCCGATGGCCGCATTGGGCTTCAGGCTTTTTCGCCCTGTTAGGTATTTTCTATGCAAAAAAACTGTTTAATGCCAATTATCTGGCGATCTCTTTCTGGTTCTTTTTTCCCTTTCTGCTGGCTGGCATCGCTTCAGAATTATTGATCACTGCCATCAGCCTGAAAAAAAATGTCCGGCTGTTGTCCGATACTGAAAGACGACTGTCCCGGCATTTTGACTGGAAGGTCATAGCGAGTCTGGCTGTCGTGCTGTTTGTCACAGCCACCGTCCTGTCCAGCTTATATACCAAGGGCATACATAGCAGCTGGTTCGTGATGGCCATGGCCGTCCTCGCTCTGCTATACGGCCTGGTATTGCGCCAGGTCTGGCTGGTCGATGTACTGAGCTTCCCGCTGTTTTATCTGATCCCTGCCGTTGCCGGCACACTGGATACCATGCTGCCCCTGTTTGCAACGCAAATCGTGCTGGTCTATATGTTTGGCGTGATGGTGTATGCAGTCAGGCTAACTTCGATGCTGGAAGTCTCCACAATTACCAATGAAGACCATAGCTACACAATGGCAGGCGGCATCTATGACCGCCATCTGATGGCTTATCTGCTGGGCCTGAGCGGGGCCACCTTTGCACTGACCATGGCATATCACCTGATAGAGCAAGCCAGCAGAATGGGGCGCGCTTCGCTGGTCATCATCCCACTGATGATCTACGTGATCACCCATGTGACACAGCATTACCGGGTGTATGTGAAGGGCCAGGGTCCCGAGAAAAACTTCCGCGAAGTAGTGTGGAATCTACGTGTCAAGCTGTGTAGCTGCAGTGCGCTGGTTTTACTCGCTATCGCGGTTAACTGGGGTATCTGATGGCTACCAAAGCACGTGTCAGCCTGGTATTGCTGAGCTATCTTTTACTAGGCGGGCTACTGTTGGCAATGCCGGTCTTATTGCTGATCGTAAAAAACATTGCGTATCGTTTTGAAATACTGGCTGGCTTTTACGTTTTGCTCTTTTTTGCATTCGTGATCAGAAGCTTCATGCTGGGTGGTGGCCTGGATTTGCGTCTGACTACTCAAGTCAATGATGTCTATGGTGCCAGCCTGAAAAATAAGCCAGACTGGTTTATAGATTTGCAATGCATGAGTTTGCTGCGGGTCTTTGGAGTATGGCTGGTTTTTCCAGCAGCATGGTCATCAAAAATTATTCAACGGGCAGATTTATTCCTGGCCTATGAACTGAGCCTGGATGCATGGATAGCGACTGTCCCGGCGACAGGCCAGACAAGCGAAGAAGGAGAAGTATCGTGAGTTACACACTTTTGCTACACACGCTGGAACAAAAGCGAGATGAAGATGGTCACGCGGGCTGCTACCGGGACGACGCCATCAGGGCATTGGCACAGGATGATATCTCATCCATGTTGCACAAAGAACGGGGCATGGATATCAGGAAGGAAGGCACAATGGCGAAGAACCGGCTGGAAGAATTGAACCAACTTTTGCAATCAGGCGGCAAACCTGATTTCTCCGCTTCGGATGCTGCCTGCAGCCCTCAGTCATTTGACGTCAAGTATGCCGGGGCAGTGGAACGTTGCAATCTTTTTCTGATACAAAAACAATTGACCAGCCTCAATACCCAGGCTGCCCGCGTCGATATGGCAGCCAGATTGACAGGCCTCGATACCAAAAATATCAAGACTGAGTCGCTACAACTGCCGGAAAACCAGATGTTCGTCAAGGAACTGGAGACCTTCCGCAAACTGAGTATCAATATCGCTGGTTTACTGGCTTTTGATATTTCACGCCAGGAACGCTCAGAGCATCTGCAAAAGAACATACAGCAAATCGGTGTCAAAGCCAGAGAAATACTGAATGCCCTCTCCCCTATCCATCATGACTTGAAACTGGAAACAGAGGAAGCAAAACAGTCCAATACAGGAATCAGAAATGGAAATTGAAAATGCGTGCTTTTACCTGATCAAGGACAAGGGTAGTGAAAAAATCGTGTTCACGCTGTCAGATGGGGTCAAGGACAGATTATGCTTTATCGAGCATATGAGTGCCGGCCTGGAAGAGTCTTTTGACCCGGCCACATCCACTGTCATCAAACGCATAGGGAACGCCACAGAAATCTGGGATGACGAATTCTCGGCAAAAGTATTAAGCATACTCGTCAACGACGGTCTGGAACTAGACACGCTGGAATCCTTGCAACTGGTACAACAAATACGTCAACAAGCACTGGCTTTGAGCGACTTGAATGGCATACGGGGCCTGGTCGCCCAATTGCACGAAGAACGCCGGGAAATCGAAGCCTCGCGCAGTAATTTATGGCGCAGCTTTGCGCATCGCTCCGCTATCTGAAGTACATAAAAAGCACATAAAAAAAAGCACCGCATTATTTTATTTTGCGGTGCTTTTTTTTGTCTATGTCCTGCTTAGTCGGTAACGATAATCAGGCGCCCCAGCAACCTTGATTCCACCTGACGGATACGCTTGCCAGTAGCAATTTCAATTTCACGCAAGGCACCATCAAAAGTACCAAAGAAGGTACCGCCCATCTTGATATCCTGATCCTTGGTCTGGTAAGACAGAGAGTAACCATTCTTTGATGCCAGGCGCAACAGCGCATTGCGCAGGGTTTTATCATTCAAAGAAATTTCCCATTTGGTGCGCGAGGCCTCCTGCACTTCCACATTCGCCTGCACCGGGAAAGAGATCACACTGCTGTTAGCCGATGTCGTCGCTACCTCAGTAATAACATTGTTATCTACTACAGAAGACGTACCTTGCGCTTCAGGTGCAGCAAATCTGGCCTTGGTTATAGCCGGTTTGGCTTCATCTGCGCCTGCAACTGCTGCGGGAAAATCCATCCTGCTCATTCTATAACCGCCTGCGGCAGGCCGTGGGAAGCGGTAATCAGCGCGTATCATTTTGCCTGCAGAGGCAGGCTTGGCATCACCTTCTTCAAAGCTGATAGGTTGCGCCACTGGCTTTGCGGTAGTCGCATCCTGAGGCGCAGATGAAGGTTCTGGTTTGACCTGCTTGCTGCGGGCATTCAACTGTTCGAGCTTTTCGCGATACTGTGTTTCCAGTGCTTCGAGCTGGGCCATTTTTGCTTTGGTCGCCTGCTCCACGCGCTGGCTGATCAAAGTGTCTATCGTATCATCAGACACTTTGACACCAACATTGGTGTTGCCGCGATTGTCGCCTACTTCGCCCAGCGCACGCACAGGTACATCCACACTCGCAATCGGCACGGTGCGCGCTTCTGTAATCGCAGCGTGTGCAGGTTGCAGACGCAAGGCGATCAGAGGCTCAGGGGTCTCAAATTGCTGCCTGACTGTCACATGGCGCAATATGCTCTTGTCCTTACTCTGACTAAACAACTGAGATGCATAGCTACGGTTGGACATAGGCGCCAGAGTGATTTCACGGCTTTCCCAGTTGATATCGGCAATCAGCTTGTGCTTGAGTAGCACACCATCGAGTGCAATCACCCAGGTCTGGGCGCTGTTCCACTCTATTTTGTTCCTGAGATTCACGCCTTTCAGCGCGAACACGCGCCAACCCTGGCTTTCTGGTACGATGCCGCGCAAGCCTGTGAGCATATCCACGCCCTTGTTGGCAGCCACCGGTATCATCACCATCTCCATGTCGATGCGGCCATGGTGCAGAGTATTGGCGGTTGCGCCTACTACCTGCTCTTCACGGACATCAACGACTTTTCTCTGCGCACCAGATATTTGATAGACATAAGGTGTATTGGAATTGCTGACAACCTCAAAACCTGCCATAGCGGCAGGCGCATAGGCCGCAAATCCAGTGGCAAAAATACTGGAAACCAGGATGCTCAATAAATTGCGTGGATATTTCATCAGTAAATACTCCAGTAGCGCAACGCTACAAAAATTAAATTCTCAGTTGGTGCTAAAACCTTGCCATCGCCAGGATGTGGATCGACACTGGCGATGAAGGTGAGCACCACTAGCTACGGTAACGTTTCATCTCGTTCCAGTTCTTTGCATAACGGACCTTGCCACCAATAAAGCAGCGCACCAGGCGAAACACCACCATCGGCGAATACTTGAAACGCTCCAGTACTGTCAGTGCCACAATCACGGTAATAGCCATCACAAAGGTGAACATATTGGCGTGCAATAACCAGAACACCAGTGGGAACACCGCAACGTAGTTAATCCCCAGGAAGCGCAACTCCCTGGCTGAGTCACGCCAGATTACTTTCGCGGTGCCGTCATCTATATTATTTGCCATCTCAACTCCTTATCAAGGTCATTCACTGCCCAGCATGCGTTCTGCCTGGCTGGCACTGACTTCATATTTTTTGTATTCGATCTCGGAAATCATGCCTTCGCGGTAGTACCGCCTGGCCTCATCCACCAGCAACTGCTTTCTTTCCTTGACAATGGAGTGCGTCAGGAAAGGCAACATATTCACGTCAGCACCTACCTGTTCTATCAGACGGGTTTTTACCTCATCGTCAAACACCAGGAACTCACGCAAGGCAATACGCTTGAAATTACCGTCATCATTTTTTTCTGTCGAAGCAACCAGGCGCTGGGTCAGAATCACCTTGGTGGTATCGATCAGATCGACCATCTTGGATACCCGCTCTTCATGCGGGAACACATTTACCATGCGCTTCCAGGTCTGGCCTACCGAATTGGTATGCAGGGTGGAATACACAGCCTTACCCACCTGGGCGGCCATAATCCCGGCATTAATGGTTTCATGGTCACGCATTTCACCGACCATGAGGATATTTGGATCGCGCCGCACTGCATTACGGATAAATTCTGAAAATGACTTCAGGTGACGGCCTATCTCGTGCTGGGCCACCATCGATGAATAGCGTTTGCATTTATCAAAGACAAATTCAATAGGATCTTCGCCCGTCAATATGCGTTTGTTTGATTCCGGCTGCTCCAGGATGTAGCGAATGACCGCCGCCAGCAAGGTGGTCTTGCCTGAACCGGTTTCACCCGTTACCAGCACCAGGCCAATTTCGGGGAACAGTTGCTCCATCAGCTCTGGAGGCAACTTCATGGTAGAAATTTCTGGCGGGTTTTCCTGCAAAGGACGCATGACGATTTCTACACCCGGCCCTGAAGGTGAGAGGCAACCGGTGGCATTCATACGAAAGCGTACGGATACGCCACGCTGCCCTTCCAGCTTCAGTTCATAGGCGTAGTCAATCGCTTCGCCACTACCGAGTTTGGAGGGACCATTGGTGCCATAGACCTCAGTGACGATGGTATTGAGTTCACTGGTCTCCAGACTGCGCTTGGTGAGCTTGAAGATGGGCTTGCCTACCCTGACCTTGACCGGGTCACCCGTCTTCAAATAAATATCAGATACACCTATGTCCAGGCAATGCTGGAGTAATCTGCGAAAAGAGTTTTGCTCAAAGGTATTAGGTACATCCTTGAACGCATAACGTGCTTCGACCGCCTCGCGGTCGAAATTGACATCCTGATTTTTTACTGGCTTGGGAGCAAGTGCAATGGGCTGTACAAGCGCGGACATAATTAACTCGCTATCAAAAGCTGGGGAACAGCATCCAGTCGTTAGAATTCAGATTGAATTCAGGGCGCTCGGTAATCGTCAGCGTAATATCATCAATCGATATGCCGGTCTTGCCATTACCAGTGACGCCCAGGCGATTGCGTGAGACAAAGGGCTTGGTCACCAGGTTTTGCAACAACAGATACTGGTAGCGCTGCATGCCGGAAAAATCTTCATTCAGCATTGCCAGGTTTTGCCGGTAAATTGCATTTGCCTGATCGACACCCTTGTCCCAGCCCTCAGCCAGTGCCTGATTCCAGACCCGCTTTTCTTCATCACTTTTAGGGAACAGGCTGGGGTGCACATCATTGCCCGGCGTACCGGCATCAAACACCAGATAATTTTCCCAGATAGGAATGGTGGTGATCAGGCGTGCCTGCTTTTTGATGCGGAAGCTGGCCTTGGAATAACGCAGCACATCACCCTGGCCATCTTTGTCGCTCAACAGATTTTTTGCACCCAGTATGACTGGCGGCTGCATGACACAGTTTTCATTCGGACGTTCAGCAATCAGTTTTTGCGAATAGCGGTTTTTTTCTTCCTTGCCGCAATCCAGCATCAATGGTGCAAAGTTGAATATCCTGTCCATCTCTGAACGGTGGCGGTACAAAAATTCCTTGATCAGGATAGACCTGGCAACCAGACCATTGCGTATGCCCAGGGCATAAGCAGCTTCGCGCACGGCTGCTACACGCAGGTCGCGGATATCACTGCCCTTGAATGGATCATCTTCACTACGCTTGGCCTTGGCGATATTTTCTGCAGAAAAATCATCCAGAGTCGGCGCGGCAGATTCTCTGGCCGTGTTGCTGGCATTCAGATTCACGGTGACAGGCTCGCCTTTGCTATCGTAGGCGAATGCAGAAGCGCCACATAGCGCAAACAAGGATACAGCAGCAATTTGACTTAATTTGAACATACAAGACCCGTTATCAATATTAGTCAAAGAAGCGAACCAGTACTTTTCTTCTTGCTTCATCAACCACGATATCTGCACGTGAACCTGCCTGCAAACCGGCATCGCGCAAGATGGAAGCGATGGATTGTTCCCTGGCATTTATTTTCACCATGACAGGTATGGCAGGCACGCTGCCTTCGGGTTGCATGTATTCATAGCCAGAGCGTATTGCCATCTGGCGTGCTACTTCCTGTATAGGGCCAGCCTCCCAGACAAAGCTGATTTTCGCAGTCATGCCGTAAGGTTCTTTGGTATTCGCCGCCTTATCCATTTTTAACTGTTGCGTGGGCGAGAGCTGGGCTTTTTCAACTGCAGCGCGGGTATTGCTCGCTTCTGCCAGCAATTGCGAATTGCGCTCTATAGCATCTGCGGTAGATAACAATTGCTGCTGCAAAGTTACTGTCTCTGACAAACGCGATTTCTGGTCCTCTGCTACCTTGGGATTTCTCGTCTGGCAACCAGCCAGGGTTGCAGAAACAACTAACAAACTAACAGCAAATTTGATCTGGTTCATGGATGAAGTCTCTGAGTTGCAAGCGCGCATTCAACGCGCAACATGTAAAGCCCTGGTGGTACAGGATTTTCATCAGCATCAGTCTGGCATGCTATTGAAAAAACCTGTTTATTTCCATTTCTACGAATGAAAATCAAAATAATACGAAAACTTTAAGACAATGATAGCATAAAATATTTGCAGATTTTATTCAAATTACAGCGCTGAAACAGAGTATTTTTCAAGGCACAGCAGATTCTGATTTTCTTGCAACAGAGCGCGCATTCACCCTGCGCAGGCTGCGAGATTCAGGCAGACCCAGACATGCATTGCTTGCGGGAAAAAATAACAGCAAAGCATGATTGGATTTACTGGCGACAAACAGTGCCATCGGAGGAGGCTGTGCAAGCAGAGAAAGAAAGCATTAGCAGACAATTCACAGCATCAACCGTAACAAGCATGATGCGTGCTGCGCCAGCGCTCATCAGCATGTTCACACCGGAACGGACAGCAATTGCTGTCCGTTTCCAGTTTCGCTATTTATGCTTGAGCTAGTTCTATACCAAAGCCGCTGCCCGCTTTTTCTCTTCGTGGTCTTTTTTATGGGAATACGTCAGCAATTCATCAGCCATGGCTTCAATGATATTGGTGTCATCATCCTCGCCTATCATGCCGGTAGCGGATTTTCTGGCGAGCTCCCTGCGTTCTATCTCATCCATCGCTGATCCGTCAGGGAAGTTTTCTGCCAATACCCTTCTGGCCTTGGAAGACCCGATAGCACGGTAGAGCTTGTCCCTGAGGATGGTGTCTTTGCGCGTAGTTGAGAATGCCCATAATTCCATGGGGCCGACAGTGTTGGTCAGCAATTGCTCGTTCCTGTGTTTCTTGGTCGAGAAAATTGCCAGGAAAGTCGAACCACCAGAACGCGGCGGATGGACCCGACCAGACTCCAATGCATGGCGGGCGGTTTTTGACAAACCAAAACGGTCGCCAATTTCCTTGACCTGGGCGGCATCACCACCATCCAGTACAAAGATGGAAGTCGCAAACTCCACCATCTCTTTATCAAAGTCATTCATGGATTGCGACAGCAGGCAAACCTGTACGCCCCATTTACGACCTTCCCGCATATATACCAGCACCTGATCGCGTACCACCGGTGAATTTTCTGTCCTATGGAATTCATCGAAGACAACCCGTTTAGGATCTTCCTTGATTTCATCGACGCGACCCTTGTGGTAAGTCTTGTACAGAGGACGGCATTCCTGCAAATTCTCTTCATTGAAGAAGAAATTGCGTGTACCGATGAACTGACCCAGCATGTACATGATACCGGTACGGCGGTCGGCCGCAGCACCGCCGGATTTGGCCACTTCATCCAGATCGATGGCGACAATGCGGGTGTCGCCAATATCGAACCTGGTGGTTGATGTCAGTACCGGATACTCACGCAAGACTGACTGTATCATGCGCGAAAACGCATCGACGATGGTTTCAGAAGTCGCCGTCTTTGGTTTGGTATACACGTCCCTGAAAGACTGATCCTGTACGACCGATGTCAGGTCATTCATGTTAGGGACGGCAAAGCGCTGCGCCAGAATGGCTTCATGCACCATGCCATTCCTGAACAATTCGTCGGTGATATCCCACCAGGTAGTAATTTCATCGGTATGCAAGCCCAATGACCTGACGGCAGCATCGACTTTTTCATCCTGATGCTCAGAATAACGCTTGGGGCTTTTTTCTGGCGAATACAGGCGGTAAGCTTCATCGACCACCATGCCGCAAATATCCGGCATACCATCATAAGGCTCGGTCTTACCCATAGGCATGGTCAACAGGGTCAGCAAGTTGACCAGGAATGCACGCTCTTGCGGTATCGGGTAATGATAGCCAAGCTGGGTGTCAAAGGGGTTGACGGCATATTCCGGCGTCATGCGCAGGCGGAAATAATTGGCCAGATGCTTGAGATTCGGCGGCAGGGCATCCTTGACCAGGGAAATCAAACCGCTTGATGAAGGGCCGATATCAATGACGGAAATGCGCGGCAGACGCTTGAGGCCAGGCATCACGCAAATCGCCCAGTTCAACATATTCGACAAGACCGATTTACCGGAACCTGGTTTCGCAAAAATAATATCAATCCAGGTCGTTTGCTTGCTGGAACCAGGCTGATAAGGCCACAGTTTGCCATCCGGTGAGCGGAATAATACTGCACCTTCTTTCCATGAAGATGCAGGACGCTGCAGTGGCATCATGTAGACGATGTCCGGCAGAGGAGCAATCGCTGGCGTGCCCATGTTCTTGGTCGAAAATCCGACCAGAGTGGACGCAACTCCCTCGAACGGGTCGCCACTCTTGTCGAATACTTCTATGCCACCCCAGCCTTCGATGGCACGAGCCAGCCTTTGTTCACGGCTGCGCAAGAGTTTTTCTTCACCAACTGGTGCCCAGGTAGCAAATGACATTGACACTTTGACGACGGTGCCGCCTTCCATGTCCTGATAATTCTGCAAGGCCTGCACCGCATTATTGGCGAGTTTGTTATTTGACGAGGCAAACGAGATCAGCGCCGCTATCATGGATTTCATGCCAAATCCACGTACACCACCACCTTCCATCATCATCGAATAACGCCATGGCAGGTCTGCCTCACGGAGGCGCGCAAACAGCCGTTGGAAAGTGTTGATGTCTTTGGGGAAGAGATAGACATGCACTGGCGCAATGATGCGGTCGCCTATGCGCAACCACTTGCCATTCAATTCTTCAGCATCACGCGGCATGATCTGATGTTCAATACGCGGATACAGGATGTCTGAAATATCACGCGGATGTGGATTTTCAAAAGCACGCGGGGACAGCTTGTCGCCCAGCAACCTTGGTCTCCACAACTCGTCTGTGTAATCAGCGTCGTAAGACATGCGTGCCACACGCAAGGCACTATGCGCATCAAGGATTTCACAATCCAGACCCGCCGTGTCCATTTCCAGTTTGATGGAACGCTTGAAGGAACCGTGCCTGTCGCGCAGTTCACGAATCGCAGCGAACAGATACTGACTGTGCTTCATGATGGGCACACTATGTTCTTTGTTGAACTGGACCTTTTCCTTGGTGGCTGCGGCTGCCTCAGCCTTGGTCATGGACGAACCATGGGTCCACAGCACCAGATAGCACTCTTCATGTGAGGTGTATTGCGACATGTGCGCAACTTTGGCATCGAACATGTCCTGCACATCCATTTGCAGGTTCCTGGCCGTTTCCCTGGAGCCATCAAGGGCATAAGTGATGTCGCGCACCACAAAGTCTTTGTCACAACCAAAGACGATCTGCATATGGTGCCCTGGATTACCGAAGAAAGCTTCTATCCCCTGCATCAGTGAACGGTGAATGGAAGCAAATTCTTCCACGCCAACCAGAAATCTTGCGCCATCGACCCGTATAAAACTGATCAGGGAGCCGTCTTTGGCGACCAGGGTGCTCTCATCATCCGTGGTTTCCAGTTCGCAGTAAACAGAAGCAGCGCTCCTGAACATGGAACCAGCCCAATAGACAAATTCATCAACACCTTCAAGAACAGAATTTACAACCGACATATTTTCCCCGATTAAATAGCGGTACTCCAGATAATCGGTACATCCCCCTATCATCTGGAAACATCAAATGAGTCTCTCTACATATACTCCGGTGCAACATGAACGTTGCATGCACGTAACATGGACACCAGATGGATATGAAAAAGCCCCGCAGACATGGCCTGCGAGGCTTTTTGTGACTCTTGCAAATCACTGCCGTTCCGCCTGCAATGACTTCCATAATCCAGCCATGCCAACTCGTATTAAGCCAGGCTGTATTTAGCCAAAGCCAGACATTCATCACGCCATTGTTCATGAGAGGATATGAATGCAATATACCTTGCGCTTCAGATTCACTTATGAAAATGACCTGCTTTGTTTCCCGGCTTTACCAGCTCCGGCTTGCACCAGAACCAGCATAAAAATATTAAGACGCGTAGCTGCTGTATTCGTAAGAAACGCGCGTGCTGCTTTGCGAACCGCCCCACAGAGACTGACCAGCACTTGACATCAAGGATGGCAGATACAACAAGCCTGCAGCCACAGCCAGCATGACGATAGGCGTGGACAGAGGTGTTTGCTGAGGATTGTCTTTATGTGCCTTGAATTTGAACATGGAGCCACCTGCCAGCGCTACACCAGCCATATAACAGGCACCCTGAATCATGACTTGCACACCATTGATACTGTCGGACGCAGTCATCGCCACTTGGCCAATCGATTTAGCCCCACCCGTAGTTGGGGTTGTTTGTGCAAAAGCCAGTTCTGGTACCAGCAAAACGGCTAGACCTGCTGCCACGCCCAACGCAAGACCAAGCTTGCTCTTCATACTTTTGTTAAGTTTAATCATGGAAACACTCCTAAGCTTTAGAAATAGATGCAACAAAATCCGGTAACAACGTCAATAAGAATACCCTAGACAAAAAATGCTTTCAAGTTTTTATACAAACAAAAGTAAAAATATTTTCCTTTTTAAGACAATCTGCAAACGCTAATCTCAAGGAGGGAGGATAATGTTGCTGATTCCCAATGTTTTTTGCAAAACTTCTGAAAGTGCAACGATATTCAGGCAAAAAGTTCCCCCCACCAGTAATACGATGGCGCGCTTGGCGGTGTCTTCCTTATGGCCACCGCCAGATCCCAACAACTTGAGTGCATACCAGCCACGGGCAAACGCAATCAGACCTATCAGGTTAACGAAACCGATCACTACCCGCGCTGCCTTGATACCATCCGCATCCAAGATGCTGGAGGTGGTATAAGTCATGATGGTGCTGGTGCCAAAGGTGGAGACCAGGAAGGTGTCGATCGAAGAAGACAGATAAAACATGCCGGTAGCAGCCAGCAATGTCATGACCACTGACATCGCCCCTTCATCGGATTTTCTCTCCCCTATGCGCTTTAACTTGAACATGGAAAAACCGAACAGGAACATTGCCACCACAAAAGTCACGGCCTGTACGAAATTCCATAGTCCCGGAATGCTCTCACCAAAGGTCAGTAACATGGTCAGGGCGGTAGGGCCCTGAGCAAAGGCCGGCGCTGCCAGCAAGCCGGCAGTTATGCCGGTGAAAAATCGTAAGCGCGATGCTGACATCAAAGTCCCCATAGCCGTCATCAGTTATTCATCAGTTATAAGTACGTCCACCGGCCTGGAAAGATTTTCTTTCGAAATCGATTCTCTCCAGACGGCCCAGGCCTTCCATATCACTACCGAGCTCAACCTCATGGGTCAGGCCATCACGATCACGGTACAGTACCCGGTCGCGCAAGATAGTCAGGCCTTGCAAGGACAGAGGCTTGGGAGCGGCATCCATTACCTGTGTGCGTGCAGGCAAGCCTTGCACTTGTGCGACACTGCTTTTTGAAGATGCGCGTGGCAATTCTGCTGCAACGGTGCTGCCTGGCCTTGCGGTATCGAAAAGCATTACACGCCCACCTGCAGACTGAACAGTCTGAGCAGGTTGAACTGACTGACCTGACCTGGCATTCGCCTGCGTGGGTTCACGCTGCGTCTCTGGCAGCGCTCCGGACTTATTAGATGCATTACAGAAAGCACGTCTGGGTTCATATTTGCAGAGTTCCGCTTCCAGACGCAATTTGGTCAGGCCGAGGTCATTCACGCGCCCTTCCAGCATGCTGACATACTGTTCCCGCTTCTGTGCATCCTGGGTTGGTGCATAGGTTGGAGCAACTGCTGCGCTTTGCAGAACAGGCCTTGGTGCCACCGTATTTGCTGTTTGTGCAGGCACAACTACCGGTACAGGCGCTGCAGTAGTGGCCGTAGTTGCAACAGGTATAGGCTGGCTGCTGCCATTGCGGTTTTTGAGCTGCGCCAGCGCAGCCAGGTCATCATTCTGGGGCTGGCTGGCAGATGCGGCTGCGGCTTCAGCCACTGGTTTATCTGCTGCAGCCACAACTGGCTTGTCTTTTGCCTCAGACTCACGCTTCTTGCGCTCAGCATCTTCCTTTTGATTTTTGTATGCCTGTTGCTGCCGCATACGCTCACCGTTTTGTGAGGCCTGGAATTGCATGTACTGGTAGTAACCATATACCCCCATGACGAACAGCATGAGGCCGCCCATGGCGAGGTACATGGTCTTGTTATTATTTTTTGCTGCTACCGCAGACACAGGCACTACTTTTTTTTCTGACTCTGTCTTACCAGCTTGCGAAGAAGCAACTCCGGCATTTTCATCATGCTCGCCTGAAAGGCCGTCCCAGTCATTCATACCCATCATCTATTCCTTATCTTCAATTTACTTTTGGCTTTGCGGTCAAAAATGAAAATGCGTTTTACCAGCGGTACTAACGTTGACCATATACAGGGATTTGCCCATACACTGCGGGCTGACCACCATAGGCTGGCTGAGGATAGGCAGGCTGCGGCATATACACTTGCTGCTGACCATACATGGCTGGTGGCTGGACGGGCGGCATAGGAAGCGCAGGTGCATAGGCATTTGCAACTGCGGCCTGCCTTGCACCATTTGACGTAGCTGTGCCCGGTGCCGGACCGTTATTGTCAGCATTAACACCTTCGACATAGACAATGTCTGCTGCGACCAGCAAACCTATCTCGGTTTGTGAATACACTTCCAAGGTATTTGGCCTGTTGGTATAAGGTGCCAGCGTACTGGCGACACGGTTCATGGTTTTTGCGGCACCACGGGCAATTAATTGCTTATTATTAAGTTCTGATTGCGTCACAATGGTAGGCGAACCATTCTGTCCATAAATAACCGAAGAATTATTTTGCGCCTTGCCCTCGGCATAACCCTGGGCAAAATCAACAATGGCTGCGAGGCCAAATTTGGTCAGCAAATGCCTGTCTACATTATCGGCAACCGCAGCACGTTTCGTATCACGATCGACAGCAAAAATTTTGACGGGAATGGAACGCTCAAACTTAGGGTGATTCAGCGAAGTAAATTGAATCACGGCTTTTTCTGAGTAAGGCGCAGTCTGCCCGGATAGTGCACCGAGCAACTTGCCCCCCTTGAATGGCCCACTCAGGATGTAGGCGGTGATGGCACTAGGCTCATCGGTATTCATGCCTATATCGATGCTGCCATAAAAAATATCACCAGCCCTGGCAAAAACCTGGCCTTTCTTTTGTGCGTCAGCTTTAGTGGTTGGCTGCTCATGAACATTTTTTTCCTTGCTCTCGCCCGAAACGCTCTCAGTTCCTACATATGCCGTATAGAAAACCCTGGAGCCTGGCTCCCATACCTCATTGATCTTGGCTTTGTCAGCAGTCAGCTTACGCTTCCATTCATCGACTTTTTTCTGTTGGGCAGCTTCTGCGTCGCGGATATCCTGTTCGCTTGGTTCACGCGGGCCAGCATACCTGGCATAACCATTGTCGGCATTGCGGGCTGCATACATGCTGGGGTCTACGCTATTGCCAGCATTCGCAACAGATGCAGGAGCCGCGTCCGGGCGCATTGTTGCAATAAAGGTTTGCCCGTTTGACTCTGCCTGCTTAGCGGCGTCTTCGTTGGCGACCTTGCGCAAGTCAGACTGCTGGGCATCGACTTTATTGGGGTCAATGACGGTTTTTTTATTCGCATTTGCAGGCAAGGCTGCCGTGCTGGTAGGCTCGATCTGATCCTTGCCCATGGAGTTTTTCTTGATCAACCCATTGACAGCCAGTGCAATGCCCGCGACCAAAACAACGGCAACACCAATTACCATCATGCGGGATTTAGGATTTGTCAGGAAAGCCGCTCCACCTGTTTTCTTTTCTGCCATTTAAAACCCCGACACGCGTAATTCAACACTCTTACCTTCTTGCGCCGCATAGACAACTGGCGTGCGCGCAGGAAGCTCATAAACATTGGTACCATCAATCGAGGACATGGTTCCTGTCCATGACGGTGAGCGCACTGAAGTCTTGTTGGTCAGTCGCAAATACATTTTTCCATCCAGCATCCAGGCCCGGGCATCTGCACCTTCAACCTTGAGTTCCTGGGCCTTTTCCGGCACCACGCCATTCAACATGGAAAACATCGAGGAAGAAGCCTCAGGCGGCATTTGCTTTTCTATCAGGGCAGCAGCATTCGGGCCGCGTACAGGCATCCTCGCATCCAGGCGCACGTCAGTTTCTTTTTGACCTGTAACCAGGCGCACAAAAACCGGTGTACTCATGCCCGCGAGAAAAACTTTCAAATTGCCGTAGGCGTAATCTTTGATAGGCTCCAGCGCGATCTCATGCGGATTATTATTCGGATGAAAATCCACTGCAAACATGCTCTTGGAAGGCGCCGCAAATTTGACGACAGGCCAAGGATTGCCAGTTGAATCCGTGAACAGCAGGGACGAATTCTCATTGACGTTCAGGCGCATGACCGGTATCACCGACCCCGGCTGCAGGTTCACAATGACAGAAGAAATCACTGCTCTGTGCATTTGCCCGTCAGGCGTGCGCACCGAACGCTTGAAATCATCAATACGGTCGTAATAACGATTGATTTCATCACGGCTGAAGGTCACGGTTTCATCCAGCAATTCATCAAAAGCCTGCTCTTTGGGATCGCGGAACTGTGGCATCTTGAGCTTGGTGCGAGGCCTTGCGTAACCATCTGGCGAAGGCAGCATGGCAGGATCGCTATAACGCGCATTGAGCTCAGATGCAGTCAGCCTGGCGGGGCTGGCCTGTTGCGCCGGATCTGCAGGTGCAGGCGGCAAAGCACTGGGCAAGGCCATTTCGCCAGGCTTGGTTTGCGTTTTGGCGGCAGCTGGAGCATTGGCAGCATTCTGCCTGGCCAAAGCAGCACTCCCAAGCAAACTCAGGAAGAGTGCACAGGCAAGCCGGATATTTCTATTCTTATTCATCATCAACGACCTCAAATCACCGCTCGAATGTACTGAAGCTATCAATCACCACACCGCGCGGATTCTCCAGTGGAGAAATGGCACGCAGGTTCATCTTGATGATCAGTTTTTGCTTGATAGGGCTTTGTCCGAAAGGTGTGTAGGTCACATCGATCGGCATTTCCACTTTCCACATATAGATACCATTCACTGGTGCCTCACCAGTGATGACGGGGCTGCTGGTAACAACGGCAGAAACCAGCATGGATTTTTCCTTGACGGTCTGCAGCGTGCCAGATTTATCCAGTTGCTCCATATACGCCTGCCAGCCCTCGGCACTGAAATAATCGACATTGCCCTGGAACTGCTTGCGGTAGTTCACGTAGTCATAGGTAAAAATCGAGGTAACAGACTCAGCAGCCCAGGTCAGCAAGGCATTCTTGGAAATCGTGGGACGACTGATGGGACGCAATTCAATAATGCGCCCGTCATTTTCTGCCGCAATATACAAAGGCTTGGGAGGATTACGATAAACATCGTACAAGGCATACGCCAGCAGGATAGTCAGCACCAGCAAGCCTGCGACAATTTTCTGGATAAAGCGATAGCGGTCGAGATAAAACTCGGCGCGAGCCATGTTCAATTCAGGCTGCCCTGTGGTTTCCCTGGTATTGCCGCCTGCATGTGGCGTATCACCAGCATGCACAGGCGGTTTGGTTTCCGCCTTGGCTGGCAATTGTTGTTGAGCTATGGAGCCAGACATCTTGATCCTCTTACACGTTATGGATACGCTGATTCAACATTTGCTGCTGCGCCTGCTGGCGCATTCGCAGCCTTGGCGGCCTTGGCAGACTTTACCTGGCCTACACTGTCAAATTGCCTCAATTTCACCAATAAACCATTGCGCGTGGTGGCATACAAATCACGCTGGGGGAAACTGCTATATACCAGGAACATCCCCACCACCAGGACAATATCCAGACCGACCAGGCCGATCGCCAGGACAGTCATGCGGCGGAAGTTATCTCTATAAAACTCATAGCCATAACGCCTGGTCTTTTTGACCACAGGCTTGGGCGCTGGTTGTACGGATGTTGCAGGATCTTTTTTCATGGAAAAATTTAGAATTCTTCAATTATCTTATCATGTCAATTTATGAAAACAAAGGCCAGATAAGGTTTTTTCGACATTTATTCCAAATTCTACCAGCTTTACAATTAAATTATTAAGACAATGATGGTAAAAAACATCTTGTTTGTAACAAGGCAGTGAAATACTGTCTGTTGGTATCCAAAAAAGGCATTTACGGAGGGAAATATTTCAGAAAAATTACATGAAGCGGGCTGGCATCAACTCCATGCATTGAGGAATAATGGAGGGATGCAGAGGTAATCTTCGTTAGCCATCATGGTTGCACGAGACTTACTGCACATTGCGCGGCGCTACCAGCCCGTCTGGAACTATTGACACCTGCGCAGCCACTCCGGCAATTACTATGGTCACTACTGTGGCAACATCGGCAGCTACTCCTGCAGCATTTCCCTGATCATTGCAAGACGATTCAAATACACGGCCTCGCCATTGGAATCATCAGATACCGCTGGGGCAAAATATTCATCTTTCATCTTGTCGAACAGGGTCTCCTGCACGGCCCTGACCGCCTTGTCTTCTGCGACAAAGGGCAGCAGCGGCAAAGCCCGCCCGAAAGGGAAATTGGTTGCACAGCGATTCAATACCTGTATGACGCCATACAAGGCTTCCAGCGCTGCGGCCAGCTTTGCACCGCCATCTGCAGGCAAATCTGCGGCCATTGCGGGGCTGTTCTGCTGCAAATGTTGAAAGTATTCAGCGGCCAGGCCTGTTGGTGGCTGTATGGACTGGTATAGCAGCAGGGCACGTTCCACATGAGGTTTGTGCAGATTGTGCAGAGCTTCGACTAATTGATCTATCAATGGCATGGCATGTATTCCAGAGGATATACTTTGCAGTATCTGATTGGGGGTAGCTGATTGGGGGTAGCTTATTTAAGATAAATTACTCAGTCAGATTCACATTACAGGTTTTCTTTTTTCCACCCTGCGCCTTGGCTGCCTGATAGCGGCTGTTGGCAGCCTGCCTGGATACATCCATCAGTGATTCTTTCATTTTCTCCACATCAAATTCTCGTGCAGGTGCGGGCTGAGTGCTGCCAATAACCATTTTTCCATCCTTGTTTTGCAGCACATCACTACCCGTAGTTTTGCTACTGACAGGCGCACCATCGCAACTCATGATTTGCGGTTTTACCGTTGCTGATTTGGATTTCCCCAACAAATCCACATTGACCAGCTTGATGCCACGCTCGGCAGCCAGCTCTTCACTCAAGGAACCACCCGCAAAGCATGATTGCGCGACAGTTGCGAAACAAACCAGGAGGTATAAATTTTTCACAAGCCCTTCTCCAACATTTTGACTTCATACGAAGGATCAATGATTTCACTACATTGCTTGATCACTGCCAGATATACCGGCTCATTTCTTTGCGCTTGTGCCTCAGCGATCAGGAAGAAGTTTTTTGACTCGCTGATGGATGACTTGAATCTGATATTGCGACCAGACGGGCTGATTTTCTGCCCGGATCCCAACAGGTGGTACTTGAACATGCCAAACACATCCACCTCCATTTTTCCTGCATCCAGCTGCATGGGCCTGACGACAAAGCTGACGTCTTCAAATAAGACCTGCTCGGCTATAGCCCCACTCTTCTTGAAGGCTACGGAAAAATATTTTCCCAGTATGAATTCGTAATTCGCCGATACAGCATATTGCTGCAAACGGTTGACATTCATTCTGGCAAAGTCATTGTCGAATTCATCAAATTGCGATGAAAACGCATAGAAAGAATAAGGACCACTGATTTTTTTCTCACACTTGTGAGCAACACCGCAAACCTGCCGCGCCACCTCACTACCGGCAGGAAGACGATAAATGGCAAGTTCATATTCGTTATGGTGCTGGGGTACCTTACCTGGCAAACTGGTTCTTGGCTTAGGCTCGGACTTTACCCCGGCAACCGGTGCTGCCAGCGCTGGCCACATGAGTGCAAGTGCACAAATGCCCAAGGAAATAGGTAGGCGCAACAAAGCTTGGTCCCGTCCGTATTTAGCGATTGCGCCGGAACAGGCGGACAATACCCTGACGCACAGCCTGCCCTGCTGTTACCAGGGCAAGTAAAAACACCATCAGGCAAAAACCATAGAATAACCAGGCCAGATAAGCCTTCAATTGTGGGAACAGGGTATTGGCCAGCAGCCCGGTCAAGAAATATATACTTACCAGTAGCAAATGCAGCCGCCCGGTCGTCAGTGATGGCAAGCGCAAGGCAAAGCACAGGGGCAATAAGAGTAATGCGCAAAAAATAATCAAGCTGAATACGCGCTGCTCAAAATAGATACTGAGCATGCGGGTAAGGCCAATACCAAATAACAGACAAATCATGGCACTGACAGCAAACAATATTTGCATGACACTGCCAGACAGCGTCGCTGGCTTACCGATTGCCGGGTCGGCACTGGTTGTGTCCAGTGTGCCCGATGTACTTATTGTACTCATGGTGCTCATTGTTTACTTTCATCAAGTACTTGCTTCCAGGCCGCAAACCGGGCCAGTTGCTGCATGAAAAAACTACGGTAAAAAAAATACCGTCCCAGCTCATAGAAAATCACACAGACAAAAGCGCCAGGTATCGCCATCGCACCCGCGCCGGTGGCATTCAAGGCGGTTACCAGCAAAGCAAAAACAGCGATGGCACTGAGCAAGCACAAGACCAGCAAAAACAGGGTCGTTGCCAGCCTACGTAATTTCTTGCGCAAAAATGGTTGATAGATCATCGCTTAATTGCCTATATTTTTTTGCTGATGGTTGACAGAACGTTCGCAGAGTCTGGCCTGCATCATCTTTTCGGCAAGGCATTAGGGGAGACGAATTCTGTCTTTTCTTTCAGCTTCGGTGCTACGCCGTCATCAATGCAGATGCTGCGGAATATAAAGCCCTGTGGTCTGCTGTCTTCATACGACTTTAACTCAGCAGGCTGCAACAAATCCTTGCGCTGAAAATCCATAAGGTTTTTCTTGGCATAGGCATAGAGCGCCTTATAGTCAGATACCTCGTACTTGGACGCATTCAACTGATCATAGGCGGTGAAAAAATTACCCTGTACAGCTGTCGCGTCTTTGACGCACTCTTCCATTTGCTTTTTACGAATGGCAAAAAGCTCTTTTTGCTTTTCATTAAATGGTTCCAGACTGACATTGATTTCCAGCTCCTTGAGCTTGATTTGCCTGTCACTGGCAAAATGTCTGACAAACATCAGGTCAGTCGCGAGTACAATCAAGCGTTGCGAGCGTGCGTCATCAAGCGGCTCCCGAATTTCAGGAATTGGAATTTTTTTCTTATCTTGAGCATGGGCAATATTACAAACATTTCCAAATACCAAAGTGGCTAACAAAGACAGAGCGAGTTTATTCATTGACTTAACCGAATTTTAAAAAATACATACCCAGCAATAGTTTTTCATCGTATCTGAGTAATTTTCAGGGTTTTGCATGGCGCATCAAAATTGACACTTCCAGGCACAATTGCTAGCATTCGATGAGAAAAGTTTTTTTACCTTCATTTTTATAAAGGTATTTTGATGAGCTTAACAAATATTGCGGAAAAATACGAGAATGAAACCGAAAATTCTGTATTACCCGCATGGAAAAAAGAGTTTTTCCAGACCCTGAGCAAGAATCCTGCCGTAAAAACCATCTTTTTGCGCCTGGAAACCCAATATGTGCAAAAAAAGCAAGTTCACCACAGTCTGGTTCCTACCATTGCCTGGAAAGTGGAATTACCGTGCTTTCAGAGTAATTCTCCAGCGCAACTCGCCGAATTGCGGCGGGAACTGGTAGCTACGCTGAAGGTGAATGGTGTTCAGGTTGTCCACAAGACAGACGAATGGATGCGTCACCTCAAAGCCCATCATGAGGTAGGCATGTCTTATGCAAGACTGTGTGGCGTAGCCTGATGAAGAAGTTAATATGTGCGCTGACGGCCACGGTCTTGCTGGCCTCCTGCGGGAAAGTCTCTACGCCAGCAGCCAGCGAAGGCATAGCCTCGCCCAACATGAAGGTGCCCCTGAGTCTGTTGCAACTGGAAATGGCCTGTGAAGACGTGGCGTCCATCATCATGGTGTCCATGTCCAACCGGCTCAGAAACGTTGATGTGTACAAAACCCGTAGTTTTGCCCGTTCAGTTGCCGACTCTTTCGATACCCGCTTCCCGGAATTGCCTGCCGATATACGCCTGCAAACCCGGCGCATTTACATGCAGACAGTCAGTGATCAATATCTGGCTGAACAGGCCGTCATACAACAACAGGTAGAAACCTTCCGGCAGTATGGTGAAAATCAATTCAGGGATGGCGCGATCAAAGCTTGCAAACACGGCCTGGCGAATATCCCTCAGGGCGAGGCTTTGCCAGTATTGCAGTTAAGGAAATAAGACACTTTTGTTATCTTTGTTGATACAGCAAATGCCCGGGACAGCATGTATCATCTTTGTTTGCCTGCTGTACAGCAGGCCAGTTCGCTATACGCAATCAATACGCACTCCCTCAGAAAAATAAAAATGAATACCCCGAACACGGTTAAATCAAAAATAAACAACATCCTCAATGAATTACCCCGTTTTGGCAGTTATGCGTTTGCTGACCTTGCTGCTGAAAAAGAGAGAATACGTGCCATCCTCTCCAAAATCCTGGAAAAACGGGAAGAAGAGCCACAACTGAGCGGCTTTGAAGAAAAAATACTGGCAAAGGCACTTAATGTCTATGAGCCTTATGTTGATGCCGCCATACAGCGCAAGCAGACCGGTGAAATCATTATCCGCCCACTGCACACGATCGCCTCGATACAGCCGGAACAGATAGAGACAGGAGCGGGTGAAAAACTGTGGATCAAGTCTGTGCTCAAGACACGCTATGCGCTGAGCATGCCAGATGACCTGATACTCAAGCTCGAAAGCGTGCGCGACTGTAATTTTCGCATCCGCATGGAAGAAGGCTTTACCAATCCTGATTTGCCAGACCTGAACGGACTGGCACACTCAGAACAATTCAGCCTGCTGCCTGAAGGCTATCTGAGCCGCGATGAAGATGGTGTGCCTTTACTGTATGCGACCGCCAGAAGCACCGTGCCTTTATCTCTGGATATGCAGAACGTCGTCAAGATCGAATTCGCCAACCGCAACCATGGCGGAGAATTGTGGCGTCACCCACGCTACCAGTTAAATGATGGCTGCTTTACCAGCCTCGACAGACAAGGATTTTTACTGCGCTCAAGGCTGATGGCACATATCTCGAAATCTCAACAGCGTTATGAACTCAAGCTATATGACCAGGGAAAACTGATTGCCGAGTCACGCAATTTTCAGACCAGGCATGCAAGACATGCGCTTGCCGAAAACGAAAACCTGCTCAGTAATGCCACGCTGAAAGAAGCCATACTGAAACTGACACCCGGACCAGGCGACTTGCCCGAGGAAGGTTTTCTGGAAAAATTTGATGCCACGCAAAAGGATTGGTTTGCGTCAGCACGTGCAAAAGAACTGGCTCAGATAGGTATGGATTTAAGCGCCTGAAGCCTGGGGCCTGGCCTGCAACTGACAATGCAGGCTGCTTCAATATCAAATCAGCCTGCCAGAGAGACAGGTGCAACTTTATTTCTGAAGCCTGATCAATCTTTGACTTGCAGCATGCCGCAGGCCCCGTCTTTTTTACTGGCCGTATTGAAGTCCAGCTCTGTGTTTTGTATGCTCATCACCATTCTTGCCGACCTGACCTGATATTCCCTGACCAGGCTATGCTCGGCAGGGAAGTTTGCAAAACTGATGCCCGCCATGTCCAGCAAAGTGGCAAAATTGGCGCTGGTCATACTTGCCTTTTCCTGGTTCTTCAAGAGATTTTGCCACTTCGCGGCATGCTGTTCACGATATGCCTGATTGCTCCAGACAAAATAAGGCACGCGCAAATTCTCTTCATTCAAGACGCCATGGCCTATGAATTTGCATGCATTGGTGGGTAATGATTCGCCATGGTCCGAGCCATAGATCATGGCGGCATTACCCGGCAACAAAGCCAGTGCCTGCATGATTTCACCGAGTACATGATCGGTATATCGTATGCTGTTGTCGTAGGCATTCGAAGTCGCCTGCATGTCATCGATTTGTTGTGCACCTGCCTTGCCTGCACTGCTGACAGGATATTTCTCAAATGCCCTGGGGTACCTGGCAGAATAAACTGCATGGCTGCCCATGGTGTGCAAGACGATGAGTTTCTTTGTCGGTTTTTCTTGCAGGATATTTTTGAGCGGTCTCAGCAAGGCATCGTCATACACCAGGCCCAGGGTTTCGTCTGATTCAAAATAGTGCTGCACATCTGCCTCTGCCGCGAACAAGGTCGTGACATTGTTCAAAAAACTTTTCTTCACCTGTGTCGATAAAAAATATGTTTTGAAACCGGCTTCCTTAAAGGCTGAAATCAGGGATTTCTGTCGCGCGCCTTCCTGCATGATGTCGCGCCCGCTCAAATAAATGGGTATTGATCCCATCGTGAATGTGCGTGGGGTAATCATGTCACGCATGCTAACCAGTTCGCCGTTTTGCCTGGCTTTGAGCAGATTGGGAGAGGTGTCGCGTTCATAGCCATTCACAGTCCAGCGGTCAAACCTGGCTGTCTCGCCCAATACCAATACATAGGTTTCTTGCGTACCTGTGCTTGCTGCTGCAGTTACCGGTGCGGCGACCGTCGCACCAAAGCGGAACTGGCTCAGTTTCTGCTCCATGCCGCGCATGATTTTTTCTTCGCGCCAGAACATCCATAACCTGACAGGCAAACCGTAAGGATAGGTATCCTTCACGGTAGAAAGCAAAGGCGGCAGATTGCCAACACCAAACAGTTTTTCTTTACCATCTTCGCTGATGGTCGGATAGCGGTTGGCATTTTTCTCTTTGAGGTAAGTACTTGCACTCATGGCACCGATGTACCAGCCATATCCGGCGATGCAGAGCAGGCAAAGAATCATGAAGCCACCAGGTTGATAAGCGCTGCGCCGGGCAAAATAGATGGCCAGTACTGTGCTGATTGCGCATAGCAAAAGCCACAGCATGACGGCCTGTATATGTTCCAGCAAATAATGGAAGGATTCGCTGCTGTCGCTAGTCGTGAGTATGGAATACAGGCTGGAGCCGGATACACCGCCAAACTCATAGGCAACATAAGCTTCGGCACCGGCAAGTATGGCCAGCAAGGCTGTCAGCAGCCTGAACACCCATGACTTTTTCCATAACTGAAAAAAAAGAAAGGAAACCGGTAATACAAACAGGATGATCTTGCCACCGTACAGAGGCAGTGCCGCTGCTTTGGCAACGACGATACCATTGGCGATGGCAAACGGTATCAGCAAGGAAAAGAAAGACAGCAACTCATGAGACAGCCCGGTTTTAAGCTGATGCTTATCTTGACGTTGTTGCTGGCTTGGTTGCTGGCTTGGTTGCTGGCTTGGTTGCTGGCTTGGTTGCTGGCTTGGTTGCTGGCTTGGTTGTTGATTTTGCTGCTGATGCTGTGACTGTTCCATGCTGGCAGAAGTATTCATTGATTCTTGCAAGCGGGTACGGTGCACCAGCTATGACTCTATGATTGTTGCTGGTTATTGTGGTTTGGCAGCCGCAGGAGCAAGCATGCGCAGACGCATGACTGAGTTTTCATTCTTGAATTCAATACCATCCTGCGTCCAGGCACTAATTACACTGCGTGCCTTGTCCGACATCAGGCCAGTGTGTCCCTGTAAATTCTCGAAATAAATCACATTGCCTTTGATTCTATAGACGCCGGACAATTGCTTACTCACATCTGGTGTAGTTTTGGCCCAGTCTTTTTTTGCTGCATATGAAGACACACTGAATTGAAAGCTGCGGTTCTCTGCCAGACTCATTTTATATTCCAGCACCTGCTGTCTGGATTCAACTACATTGACGAAAGTGCCTGGAATTATTTTTGCATCCGGCAATTTTTCTGCATTTTCCACCATCACGGCATATTCCGGCGTCTCTTTCAGAGGAGTATTGCCAACCGCATCAAGCTGATTTTTATTGCCCAAAAATTCAACAAGCAAGGCAACGCCTGCGACCAATACTGCTACCAGGATAAACTTGTTGATCAGCCGCATGAAATTCTCTTTCCATTTATTAGCTAATGAAAGTAAAATTTCATCAGCATTGACGATAAAGGCAATGTTATCATTAGCTGACAAAAACTGGTCGAAAAACCGTCGCTTCAGTTTTTTTTGTGAACTCCAGACTGTATTGCACCAGAGAATCCGGGATTATGAACACCATACTTGTCGCCTTGCTGGCCAATATGATAGGCAATGAAATGCTGGCACCCAATCAGCCGCGGCCCAATGGCCTGCCGATACTGTACCGCTGTGAAGTGTATCCGCAGGCGAAAATCAATCCAGAAAATTTTGACATGGTGGTCACCCAGGGCCTGCGTAATTGCGTGGCCATGCGTGAAATGACTTTTCCCGAATATCTGGACTGGCGTGACGAGCAGGCAAAGAAAAAACCGGCTGCGCCAACTTAGGCTCAGCTTAAGCTCTGCATTGGCTTGATTTAATTGTTAGCAAGCCGGGTTACGCATACAATGCAAGAAGTCTTTCTGTATAACAACAAATTATCCATCATCAGACATTTCATTAAAAAGGTCACTATTCGTGCTTTCTGAACATCTGAATGCCAGCATCTTTTCTGAAACAGAGATTAAAAAGCACTGTGCACGAATTATTATCGATGGCTATGCCATAGAAGCCAACGACGGTGTGGTACCGACTGTTGCTGAATGCCTGCAGGCAGAAAATGGCCTGCGCATCGTCGAGACTTATCTGGCCAGGGGCTATCCTCGCCAGTACTTCAGCCGTTGCGCCCTGCCGCGTGACAGCAATGATTTCTTGCGGGCATTTGCGATTTCAGACCGCTCAAAAATCAGGCTGTATGGCGACATACTGGGATTTTCTGTTTTCTTTGGCAATTTGCCCATCACGGCACTCTTGCTTGAAAGTATGCACGACAGCCTGGGCAAAACCCATTTTGTCATGACAGAAGACAGCAGCCTGATCTCGGATGAAGAACTGAAGGCGCATATCAGCTACGATAATATTGCTGAGTATGCAGCCAATGAAAATGAACGCTGGACCATGCTGGAAGTAGCATTGGCAGCTCCAAATGGCGCCGTACTTGAATTGATAGAGAACCGCCTGAATACCGATACGCAAAAAATCATTTTGCGGCAACAATTGCGGCTGGAGAAAAACAGCCTGCAATCACCATTGTCGAAGATGGTGCGCTATTTTATCGACACCCAACGCATCGATAAAATCGCCATCATAGACCGTTTGCTGAAAGAGATAGGCAGCCCGGTCAGCTTTGCTGAACACTTTAGCGATATTGTATTTGATGCGATACGCAAGCGCTCTTTGCCACCATCCAAGCTGGCCCTGATACCGGGCCTGAACAAGAACATGGCTGACCGTAACCAGAATTCATGGTCATTGTATCTGGATGCATTTATTTCAGACCAGGACCGCCAGGAATACGAAAAGCTGTTTGCCTGACAAGCTACAAAAAACTGGCAGGGAAACCTGCCAGTTTTCATTCCGCCATTATCCACTATTAAATAGTCGCCGCCAGACGGGTGCCCTGGTTAATAGCGCGTTTGGCATCCAGCTCAGCAGCCACATCCGCACCACCAATCAGATGCACAGGCTTGCCAGCGGCTTCCAGCATGGCTTGCAGGTCACGCCTTGGTTCCTGACCAGCGCACAGAATCACATTATCAACTGGCAGCAGCTTTTGTTCGCCACCGATGGTGACATGCAAACCCGCATCGTCTATCTTGTCATAGCTGACACCGGCTATCATTTGTACTTCACGGTTTTTGAGACCTGTGCGGTGTATCCAGCCTGTGGTTTTACCGAGGCCATCACCTACCTTGGAAGTCTTGCGCTGCAAAAGGAAGATCAGACGTTCTGATTTTTCCAGATGCGCAGGACGCAAGCCGCCGACGTTTTTATAGTCGGTATCAATGCCCCATTCTGCATAGAATTTTTCCGGGTCCAGGCTAGGGCTGGTACCGCTATGGCTCAGGTACTCGGCAACGTCGAAACCTATGCCGCCCGCGCCTATGATGGCGACAGATTTACCAACAGGTTTCTTGTCACGCAAGACATCCAGATAACTGAGAACTTTGGCATGTTCCACACCCTCAATAGGAGGAACACGTGGAGTGATGCCCGTCGCCAGCACGACTTCATCAAAGTCTGCCAGGTCCGCCGCATCAACCTTGCTATTAAGCTTGAGCGTGACGCCAGTCAGTTCGATTTGCTTGCCGAAGTAACGCAGGGTTTCATAAAACTCTTCCTTGCCTGGCACTTGCTTGGCGATGTTGAACTGACCACCGATTTCAGAACCGGCATCGAACAAAGTCACGGCATGTCCACGGTTGGCTGCGGTCGTGGCAAAGCTCAGACCAGCAGGGCCAGCACCCACTACGGCGATACGTTTAGCTTTTTCCAGCGGGGCATCAACCAGTTCAGTCTCGTGGCAGGCACGTGGATTAACGAGGCAGGACGTGACCTTGCCGCCAAACGTGTGATCCAGACAGGCCTGGTTGCAACCTATGCAGGTATTGATTTCATCTGCCCTGCCCTGTTCTGCCTTGCGCATGAACAACGGGTCTGCCAGCAATGGGCGCGCCATGGATACCATGTCGCAATAGTCTTCTGCCAGCAATTGCTCGGCAATTTCAGGGGTATTGATACGGTTAGTCGCGATCAGGGGGATATTCACCTGGCCTTTGAGTTTTTTGGTGACCCAGGCAAACGCGGCGCGTGGCACCTTGGTAGCAATGGTAGGAATACGTGCCTCATGCCAGCCTATGCCAGTATTGATAATCGTCGCACCAGCGGCTTCTATGGCTTTTGCCAGTTGCGTGACTTCTTCCAGGGTAGAACCACCGTCAACCAGATCCAGCATGGACAGGCGATAAATGATGATGAAGTTGGTGCCCACCTTCTCGCGTATGCGGCGAACGATTTCTATAGGAAAGCGGATGCGGTTTTCATAAGCACCGCCCCATTCATCGTCACGCTGGTTGGTGCAGGCGGCAATGAATTCATTGAGCAGATAACCTTCCGAGCCCATGACTTCAACACCATCATAGCCTGCTGATTGCGCCAGCGCGGCACAGCGGACGAAGTCAGAAATGGTTTCTTCCACTTCTTCTGTCGTTAATGCATGCGGCTTGAAAGGGTTGATCGGTGCCTTGATCGCGCTAGGTGCGACCAGGGTAGGCTGGTAAGAATAGCGTCCAAAATGCAAAATCTGCATGGCGATCTTGCCACCAGCATCATGCACGGCCTTGGTGACTATCTTATGGTGTTCTGCTTCTGCCTCAGTAGTGAGCATGGCGCCACCATGCATGGGGCGCGCTCTTTCATTCGGGGCGATGCCGCCGGTCACGATGAGACCTACTCCACCACGGGCGCGTTCTGCGTAAAACGCTGCCATGCGCTCAAAGCCATTGTCGACTTCTTCCAGTCCCACGTGCATGGAACCCATTAAGAGGCGATTAGGTAGAGTAGTGAAACCCAGATCGAGTGGCTTTGTCAGGTGAGGATAAAAAGACATGGCGTATTCCTAAATAAAGAGGGGTTCTATCAAGCAACAGTTATTGGGTATATATTTTATGCAACTGAGTGCATAAGAGAATAACGAAACTGCTTTATTTATGCAACCAGTTGCATATAAAATGTCTGAAAACCACACCGATTATTTACTCTAAAACATGTCCCTGCCCCACGCCTTGCTCACCTCGATTGCCGAAAAGCCATGCTCAGGCTATGACCTGGCGCGGCGTTTTGACAAGTCCATAGGCTATTTCTGGCATGCAACACATCAGCAAATCTACCGGGAACTGGGGCGCATGGAAGCCCAGGGTTGGGTCATTTCGACGGAAGTAGAAGGGGGCCGTGCAGGAAAAAAACTCATCGCCATCCTGCCCGCAGGCCGGGATGAATTACGGCGCTGGGCCAGTGAGAGCAGTGCGCCGATGAGATTACGTGACGACATGATGGTCAAGTTGCGGGCTGATGCTGCGATAGGCCCGCTGGGTCTGGCAGAAGAATTTGAGCGCCGCCTGCAATTGCATGAGCAAGAGTTACAGACTTACAAAGAAATAGAAAAGCGCGATTTCAGCGAAGCAAAGCTGTCACACGAACAGCAATTGCGCTACCTGATTTTAAAAGCAGGCATTACCTTTGAAGAAAGCCGTGTGCAGTGGACAAAAGAGGCTTTGCGCATCTTGAAGGATGGTGCAGAAGCGAAGTAAGGGATTTCGCTCCCTTATTTAGGCCTTGGCCGTTTCACATCAGCCTGTACCGCCTGCAAACGGCCAGCACGCAATTCAGCCACCGCCTTGGCGACAGCAATCGCCACATTGCGCGACTCCTGCTGGATGGCGACATCTCCATCCAAAGTTTCATGGCTATTCGCGTAGGGTTCGTAATAACCTATGTACCTTCCCAAGCGTGCCTGCGTACCGGCATCGATAAAACCCATCCAGTCCAGCCAGTCTGTTAATGCACGACGCGAGTCATCGACGCCGGTCACATCACCATGCACGATCAAGCCATAGGCACGGCCTGCCAGATGCTGGGGATAATTCCAGCCGGCCATTTCCAGCTCCTTGGCTTTAGCGGCTTTTTTACCTGAAGTAGAAGTCGGATCAGGGTTGCCACCATCTGCACAGACCAGGCGGTCTATCATCAGCTTCAAGGGACTGGGGCTTTGATACCAATAGACCGGGGTGATGATGATGACGGCATGGGCGGCAGTCCAGCGTTCATAGATTTCTGCCATCCAGTCATTGGTCTGGTTCAGTGCATGATTGGGGTAGCAGCTACAAGGCCAATGACACAAGGGCATGGCAGTCGAGGCGCAGCCTTTGCAAGGGAAAATATTGCGGCCATATTCTGAAGTCAGCAAACTCAGGTCGAGTACATCGGGCTGGATATTTGCTTGTTCCAGTTCTTCTTTGGCGATTTGCAGCAGACGAAAGCTCTTGGACATTTCACCGGGGCAGGTGCCATCATTACGTGCAGAAGCGCAGATAAGCAAGACGCGGGATGGTGTCGATGCCTGACTCCACTTTGCTTGCGCGGCTTCCAGACGGTCTTTGGTCGCCTGCCATTCCACTGACAAATCATACTCAGGGTCTGCATAGCCAGGGCCTGCTTTTTGCGTGTGAGGGGCTTTGCGCCCTTCATCATATGCATGCCAGGCAATTTCTTCCAGCCTGGCGATGGCTGATTCTTCTGCACCAAAAGCTGGATCAATAAAACTGGCACGATAGCGCCGTCCAAATTCTTTGCGGCTGAGTTTGGTTTTTGCCTGGCCTAAGCGTATCTGTATCATGGTGTTGGATTCCGGGTGATTTAGCGCAGTCAGGCAACGCATTCAAGCAACGCAGTTAAGCAATTCGGTCAGCATTCAGCAACGATAGCAAATACCATCAATAACCTTCTGTGTGTTAGCGAACAGATGCGTTTGAAGCACAGGCATAGTCTGCATGTAGTTTATCAATTAGCTATAAATCCCAGGTCAGGAACACAGATGCGCGATCTGCTTTTTTGCGCCATGTTGTGTCTGGTCTATTTGAAGCAAACCATAGAAAAGGAATGGCCATGAGCGAAAAAACTGCAAGCGTACATTGGGAAGGTTCAGGCAAAACTGCGGTCGGCAATATCAGCACTGAAACCGGCGCCTTGAAAGATTATCCTTATGGCTTTGCCAGCCGCTTTGAAGATGACAGGCGCGGCAGCAACCCTGAAGAATTGCTGGGTGCGGCCCATGCAGCCTGCTTCACCATGGCGTTTTCATTTGCCTGCGAAAAAGCCGGTTTGAAAACAACTGATGTAGATACCAAGGCCAGCGTCAGGCTCTCCAAACAGGGCGAAGGCTTTGTGATAGACCGTATTGCGCTGACGATGGAAGCCACAGTCGCAGGCATAGATGATGCACAATTCCAGGAAATTGCGGCGAACGCAAAACGTGATTGTCCTCTGTCAAAAGCACTGGCCAGCGTTTCTGAAATAACATTGCAAGCAACACTGCGTGTGGATACCACGCCGTAATCACATAAGCACACCATAAGCACACCGTAATTGCGACGGATAGTTACACAAACGATCGAACTATCCGTCGTTCCCTGGTTCAGTTCACAACTCAGACTTTACAGGAAGATGATTCCCTTTTCAGCGCGGGGCTGGAAGTAAGGGCGACCAGCCTGGATGAAGGTGTATCAGCCACAAGCAGCAAACCGGCTGCATCATCACCGGATTTCTTATCGACCTTGTTTTTTAGTTCCGCTTGATCCAGATGCACTTTCCCCTCATTGATGTTGAGCTGGTATTTTGGATCAGTTGCGGTAGCAATGGACAGATTTGCTTCGCCCTTGGCAAGGCTGGTGCCACGGTAAGCACAGCCTTCAAACAAGCTCTTTGAGCCGACTTTTTCAGCAATCTTTTTCTCACTGCCATCATCATTCACATGGGTCGATGCTTTGACTTCCATATTGCGCATCAAGTCATGAGAAGAAGAAGCTACGGCCTTGAATACTTCGGTCAGTGAACCGGTTTTTTCATAGATAGCCTCAAATACTGCCTTGGGTTTGCCATTGATATGGGTAACCTCAGGGTTTTTCAATATCGTGGGCAGTTCTACCAGACCGAGGGTACGGTCGGCGCCGGCATAGCCACTGAGTGTCATTACTTCACCCTTGGTGGCGGCAGTAAAGCGTGCCGAGGCATCAGCCCAGCGGCCATCCGTTGCCGCAAACATGAACTGGTTGGCCGGATGATCGCGCTTGCTCAGGACTTCATCGACTGACTTGCAGTTATGCGCTTTCGCGACCGCCTCAAGATAGTCTTCCGATTGCAAAAAAGCCGCTACCGGTGTTTTGTTAATCGCCCGTATATCCTCTTTATTGGCGACCATGAGTTCGACCAGGTCATTACTGGAAATATCTTTGTGCACCATGCCGCCATACAGCAGGGTGACTTGCCCATCAGAATAGATCGACACCTGGTTGGCAAGATCCTTCAATGAATCCGGCGTGCGGTAATCCTCGGGATGATCTTGCAGTAGTGCCATGGCTTGCTGATGACTGAGACCTGACATAAGCCCTCCGTCTAAAAGTCGAATTCTGCAATGTGGGCAGAATAGGCAGGCGACAAGGAACCATCGCGGTAGGCACGCAAGGCATCTTTGAGGTCTGCCATGAAAGCTGTGCGGTTTGCTTCAAACTCTGCCTTGGCGTCTGCTTCAGGCTCACGCATGCCCAGCCAGCTCCAGCTGGTTTTCCACTTATTGTCTGGCAGGTCATGCCCTTCGCTACGCAGACGCAGGCTATACAGATTACCGTTCCAGAAATAGCTGAAGTTTTTGTGTGATGGCTGTTCACGGTCATAGGTCATATAGCGCAGATAGATATTACGCTCGCGGTCTATCACCCACCTCGACGCTGTCGCCATGGGAAACTGCTTGTCAATTTCGCGCAAATCAAAAGCCACGATATCCGCTTCGGGGATTCTCTCATAGACAAAGGCCACTGCCGGTTCTCCTGATGTTTCAGTTAAGCAAATGAATAAAAATGCGTTCCAGTGCTATCACGATGTAGCGACTATTTTCACCGTTAAGCTAATAACAAAATCCCGAGCACGATGCAAATCTGCTTACATATTGTTGCGCTTTAATATAAAACACACAATTACTTGATTGACACGCTTACACCTGTCATGCACCATCCATTTACTTTAATGCATCATGCGCCCATATACGACAGCCTATTTGGGAACAGGCATAGCTTGACCAATTTCAACAACCTTCATCCAGCGACCACATGAAAAGCTTACCTTCCCTGAAAACTCTCAGCCTGCTCGCCGCCAGTCTCGCGTGTATCACGGCCCCTGCTATGGCTGCAGACTACAGTCCTTTTCCCAAAGCCGGCGTCTATGATGCCAGCGACAATGGCTTTGAACGTCTGTTGACGGTGAAGCCTGATGGCAAATTCACGCTGGAAGTGGCAGAAAAAGGCAAACCCGGTAATTTGCGCAGCGGTGCGGGCGAAGGAAAACTGACGGATGCCCCGGGTGGCTGGAGCTACGCTGAAGGGCGTTGCAATATGACCCTGAAACGCGCTGCGGGCGGCATGCAATTGCATGTGGAAACTTGCGCCAGTGCCTGGGGCGATGTGCCATTCGATGGAAAATACAAATATCAGGGTGAAGAAGTTGCCGCAGCACCCGTCAAGGCTGCACCTGCAGCAGTTGCCGCAGCTAAAGCCGCTGCGCCTGCAGCCGCAATTGCGCCTGTGGCGGCAGTTCCACCTGCTGCCCCGGCAGGCAACGGCTTGCCATCGCGCAAGGAGCTTAAGGACATCTGGTCTGGAATAAGTGTAGCTAGTATTGGCAACAAACACATACTCGTCGCCGTCAAATCCATAGAAAATAAATCCGGTGTCCCAAATCCTATTGAGCAATTTTCCAGAGCTGCGTTTGTTATCGATACAAATATCCGGTATGAAGAAATGTCAGCAGCTGAGCTCGCAAAATTCCCCTTGCAGTTGATAGACATCCCATTGCCTGCTGTTGGTGCTAAAGAAGGTTTGGAATTTAAAAGCGATTGCGTCTATGGCAAATCAGATAAAGTGATCGTCATCAACAGGACCGGCCATCCGACCATCAAACGCCTGTCTGCCTGGATGATGGATAATAATTTGAAGGTAGTAGAAATCAAGCAAATCAACAAGGTTAACTGCGCTTCTCCGTTCTATTGAAATTCCAGTCAGAAATCAGGGTCCGGCATATTTTGGCATAAGCCTTGTCAACCCGGCCCAGTCTGTCAGCGTAATAAAGTCACAGTCAGGGCGCATGCCCGCCCATCAAACCTGCCGGTGCTGATCATTCAGCATCGGCATTCTGATTATTTCATTTATCCTTACTTGTTTTGCTAGCCCTGACGGCAGGTTTAGCCGTTGGCTTGGTGGCAGCCTTGCTACCTGCCTTGATTAACGTCTTGCCAGTTGCGGCAGTTTTGGTTTTACTTGCTGGTTTCGCTGCTGCTGGCCTTGACGCAGGTTTGGCTGCTGGCTTGCTGCCAGTTTTCTTTGCCGCTGTCTTTTTTTCTGGCACTTCTACTGTTGCGCCTGCCACCTCAGCCTGTTGCCCTTCCATTGCCTTGCTGACTGCTTGCTTGAACTGCTCTTGCAGTAGCCCCCACCAGGCAGCAGGATTGACGAATGGGGTACTGGTATCTGTTGTCTCTGCAGCTTTTGCAGCTTTTGCAGACCCCGCAGATTGAGCATTCTCGTCTGCCGGCACGTCAACCTCCACAGAATTTGCACCAGCTTCTGGTGGCATGTCAGCACTATCTTCTTCAACTTCTTCATCTGGATCAGGTTCTGCGACCTTTGTCTTGGCAGCATTGGGATGCATGGGCCAGTCGGCATTGCTGCCTGGATTGCCCACTCCTGTTGTTCCTGTTGTGGCCGCAGCTGTAGCCGACACGGCCTGCTCTGCCATCGCACCAGCCTGTTGTGCATGCTGTGCGAAACTCTCGCCCAATGATTGCAAGGCAGCCAGGGTAGCGCGCTGGACTTCCAGCGCCTGTATGGTGCCGCGCAGCATGTTCATGTTGACGGTCAGCCAGGATTCCACCGTCTTCAAATCCTGAATTTTCTTGTCCAGCTCATCGACTGACATAGGCGGTGCCACCATGCCGGGTACCTGCATATTGCCCCAGAGTTTTTTGACGAAAGACAGGGTATCGCCCATGGCATTCATGCCGGGGATTTCAGAACCAGAAAACGGATTACTCATACGACTTCTCCTTCATATTTTCAAGGTTGCAGTTTATTTAATCTTAAGCATCTTGCATGAGCTGGGCAAGGCCGTCAATCGCGCATCAAAATAACGTTCGGTTTTAAAACCATAGCCACTACCCTCATTATCAAAGCGCACGCCGCTTTCGCCCTTTTTTTGCATGACCGAGACATACAGCGGCTGTATCAGTTGATGGTCTTCTGCACGCATGATGGCATCATGGAAGGCATTCTTGTAATGCGCGCCCTCCATGGCATGGGCCACGGCTGCTGCTTCGGTCGTCCTGGCTTTTTCTATGGCGCTAACCAGCATCTCCACCATGAGCTGCATGCGCAGATGGACATAATCGTCGCGCGGGTCGGGATAGCGCTGACGGAATTGCTGATAAAACGCATCGCTGTCAGCCCCACCGGCGTTGGGATGCCATTCCGCCACAGCACGTACCCTGTCTATGCCAGCATCACCCAGTGCCGCCGGTGCACCCAGGCCATTGCCATAGAAGGTATAGAACTTGGTCACCATGCCCGCCTCCTTGGCCGCCTTGACCAGCAGGGTCAGATCATTGCCCCAGTTACCGGTGATGACGGCATCGGCACCGCTGGCCTTGATCTTGGCCATATACGGCGCAAAGTCCTTGATCTTGCCTATCGGATGCAGGTCTTCGCCAACAATCGCAATATCCGATCTTTTTTCTGCCAGCATGGTACGTGCTGATTTATTGACCTGGCGGCCAAAACTATAGTCCTGGCCTATCAGATAAATCTTTTTGGCACGGCTGTCAGCCTTGATGACTTCAGTCAGCGCATGCATGCGCATGTCGGCATGGGCATCGAAACGGAAATGCCAGTAACTGCACTTTTCATTGGTCAGCGCCGGATCGACCGCAGAATAGTTAAAAAAGAGCAGACGATTATCCGGTGTACGCTGATTATGTTTGTTGATGGCATCCACCAGTGCCAGGGCAACGGCAGAACTATTCCCTTGCACAAGAAAGGGAATATGCTGATCTGTTACATGTTTAAGTGCAGTCAGGGAATCTTCTACTCCCTGTTTGTTATCAAAACTGCTTAATTGCAGGGGATGGGAACCATCAGGCAGGCGCACGCCGCCACGGGCATTGACTCTTTCTATGGCGATCTGCAAGTTTCTTTGCACGGCCTCACCGGCATTGCTGAAAGCGCCGCTGAGGCCGTCTATCATGCCTATGCGTATTGGAACAAGAGCGGAGCCGGGCTTGGTGTTTCCGGGATTTTGCGGCGTCACCGCCTGGACATTCTGCATCAGACATAGTGCCAGCAGTACGGGAGAATATCGTTTCAAATAGCTAATTATTGTCATCGGCATCAGATTAATCCTGGCATATCCAGCATGATTGCTGCAAAAAATGCCATTTTACTCCCTGGCAAAATTCCTCAGGTCATCCAAAATTTATCTACTGCGTTTACACTAGCAGGATGAATGCTACCGCCCCTCAATTTGATACCATGTTGTTGACCCGCCAGAATATGCTGTTTTTGACGCTGGCGGTATTGCTGCACCTGTTTGTCTTGTATGGTCTGGACAGGGACGTGATGCCAGACAAGCCACGCTTGCAGGAAAACCCCATCGCAGTGCAATTGCGGGACATTCCCGAACAGACGGAGCAAAAAAACGTCAGCCCCGCCCCGAAACCAGGTCCACAAGCAGCGCCGGAAGCAAAACCGCCTGCTGCGGTGAAAAAGACGGTGGCGCCTTTGATCAGCCCTGAGCCGGACCCCGCCCCCGCGCCTGAACCAGCTCCCCTAGCACCTGTTGAAGTCAAGGATAATACGCCTGTACCGGCAGCAGAGACCAAGCCTGAAGTCAAGGCAGAGGAGGCCAGCGGCACGCCTGGCCAGGACAGCAGCAATACCGAGGGGCCGCAAACCTATCCTGTGCGTGCGCCCCAGACTGGCACGATCAGCATGCGCATCGTGCGTACTGAACCTAACCGCAGCCCGGTCTATGGCGATGGCGAGATTAACTGGGAGTTCAAGACTGGCCGCTACAAGATGAGCATCAATGCCACGCTGGATTTGTTATTGACCTCCATCAACCTGTACCAGATGCACAGCGAAGGCCTGATTGATACGTATGGCATCACGCCTGCGACCAGTTCAGAAAAACGGCGCAACCGCAGTGAGACGGCGACTCATTTTGACCATCAGAAAAAATCTGTCAGTTTTTCTTCTTCAAATAAAACGACAGAAATAAAAGATGGCGCCCAGGACAAGGCCAGCTTCCTCATGCAACTGGCTGGCATAGGCTATGCCGACCCTGAGAAGTTCCAGCCTGGCCGTGAAATCCGGCTGCAAGTCGCTGAAGAAAGGGATGTCACCACCTTTGTCTTTATTGTGACTGCGTATGAAGAAGTCGAGACCAAGGCAGGCAAGTTCATGGCCTGGCATATAGTGCGCCCGCCCTTGCCTGGTTCTTACAATTCCAAGCTCGAAGTCTGGCTGTCACCCGACCAGCACTGGTATCCGGTGCAAATACGCAATACGGAAAGTAATGGTGCCGTGACTACCCAGACCGCGACCAAAATCATCAGCATCACCAATATGGAAAGATAGCCATGCGCACCGCAAGCACCCCGCTTTTCACTCTATTTCTTACCCTGCTGCTGGCATCAGGCCTGAACAGCCCTGTCATGGCGCAGGGACATGAAACTGCCACCAAATATGCGACGAAGCTACCACCGTCGGTTGAGCTGCAATACAGCATCAAGGCCAAACAAAGCGGCTTGCCGCTGAGTGGTTCAGCCTCTGTCAAATGGCAAACCGGCGACCACAAATACAGCATCATCACAGAAACCCATGCCATGCTGGTCGGCAAAATACTCGATGCAAGCAGCGTGGGGAATATCGATGATTTTGGCCTGGCACCCGACAAGTTTGTCGAAAAACGCTTTCGTAAACCCGCCACCACGACCAGTTTTGAGCGCGACAGCAAGACCCTGCGCTTCAGTGCCTCCACTGAAACCTATGTCCTCAAAGGTGGTGAGCAGGACAGGACCAGCGCCAGCTGGCAGTTGATTGCCATCGCCCGCGCCGCTGGCGATGCTTTCAAGGCAGGCACGGAATGGAAGATGCTGGTGGCTGGCCGCCGCGATGCCGACCCCTGGACTTTCAAAGTCGTCGGGCCGGAAAACATCAAGACCCCGATGGGCGACATGCTCGCCATCCATGTCAGCAAGGCACCACCTGCTGATTCCAAGGACCAGCAACTGGATTTATGGCTGGCACCCAGTCTGGAATGGTATCCGGTAAGGCTGAAGTTCAGCGATGCGGATGGGGATTATGTCGATCAGGTGCTGGAAAGCCTGAAAAAATAAGGCCGGGCTGCATGACTATTTTTCATGTGCCTTGACAACCGTAACCGTACATTCTGCCTCGGCCACGACCTGGGCAGAAACACTGCCGAGATAGCGGCGCAAGGCAGAACTGCCACGTGAACCTATGATGATGTGATCAACCCGGTTGCTATGGGCATAATCGATGATGGCACTGGCCGGGTCGGATGCCTCCAGCACATGAAAGGTAATCTTGTCGGGGTTCAAATTCAGCGGCCTGGCCCAGTGCTTGAGATCGACCAGTTGTTTGACATGGATGTTCTCACCCTGCTGTATCAGGCTTTCATCCATGCCTATGCGGCTGACCTTGCGTATGGTCAGACAGGCCAGGCGGGCACCAGGTTCGGTTTGCAACATGCGGCGCGTGATATTGCGCAGGCTGGCTGCCAGTGCTTCTGAACCACCAGTCAAATCCAGCGCAGCGACGATGATGGGCGCGCGGGATAATTGATCTGCTGCGCTTTGCAACAAAGCTGGCTCTGCCCCGGCTGCCTGAAAACGCCGTTTGAGTACCGACAGATAACCATCCTGGCCCTGCTTGTCAGCACGCGCCGTTAATTGCAACTGATCTGGATGCTGCAATAAAAAAGCTAGTTGGGCAGCCGTATCAAAGCGCGCTTGCGGCTCCACTTCCAGACAGCGCAAAATAATTTCCTGCAGCCATGGCGGTATCTCACTGCGATGGCTGCGCGGTGGCAAAGGGTCACGGTACAGGCGTTTTTTTAAACCGGATACTGAAGTCGGATGACCAAAGGGCCGCTGCCCGGTTGCCAGGTGATACAGCAAGACCCCAAGAGAAAACAGATCGCTGCGCGGTTCATTGCGTACACCCATGACCTGCTCAGGTGAAATATACGGGCCTGTGCCCATGGGCAGGCGGAATTCTTCATCCAGCAAATCGGGCAACCTGTCATGCCGCGACAGGCCAAAATCGATGAGCACTGCCGTACCATCGGGGCGGAACATGATATTGCTGGGCTTGATGTCGAGATGAATCACATGCTGCTTGTGCAGATCCTGCAGGGCATGCGCGACCCTGATGCCAATATCGACCACTTCGGCCAGTGGCAAAGGCGCGTCTTCAAACCGGCTGCGCAAGGATGTACCGGCAATCTGCTCCATGACGATATACGGCTGGGCATCAAAATCACCAGCCCCAAAATAACGCGGCACATGCCTGCCCTTGAGCTTGGGCATGATCATTTGCTCGACTTCAAAGGCGACGATGGCGGTTGGGTCGTCTGTTGAAAACAGCAGGGGCACTTTCATGATCAGCGGGCTTTGCTCTCCTTCATCGTCACCCGGTGTCGATGAGTGGCGATTACGCAGGTCGGTGACACGCCACAGGGCAGCCATGCCGCCGGTATGCAATTTCTCTTCGAGGCGGTAGCCGTCGAATTCCATACCGCTTTGCAGCTTCTGGTGAGGGTAAGCGCTCATCTACACCCTGGCTTAATTACCATGCAGCAGCCTGTGCCCCAAGGCTGGTGGCAGACCGGCCGCAATGATTTTCTGGCAAGCGGTTTCGGTATCGTAAGGGACGCGATAATAAGTCAGCTCCTGATTATCGGTATCAAAAGTCGCATAACAGGCCGCCGGGTTGCCATCGCGCGGTTGCCCAGCCGAACCGGGGATGACCAGCCAGCGCCTTTGCCTGCTCAGTGGTATGCCTTCTTCTGGTACGGGAGTAAATTCACCGGTCTTGCCAGTCAGGCTGATATGGAACAGGGTAGGCATATGCACATGCCCGCAAAAGGTGATACTGGCCTTGGTCGCATGCATGCTGCGCGTGGCTTCCATGACGCCATCGATGTATTCCCATTTCTCCGGTGCCCAGGCATTCGCGTGGACGAACAGCAGGTCTTCCCACTCTATGCGGTAAGGCAGTCTGGCGATGAAGTCGAGTTGCCCGGCATTGAGCTGGGCGCGTGTCCAATCGACCACCTTTCTGGCAGTCGGATTCATGCCCTGGCGGTCGCCCTGCAACAGACCGGCATCGTGGTTGCCTATCAGCGCCCAGGCCCCCTGGCTGACGTATTCCATCACTTTATCCAGTACCCAGCATGGATCAGCGCCGTAACCGACCAGGTCGCCGAGGAAAGCATAGCGCGTTGCCTTGCGCTGTTGCGCATGTGCCAGGCAAGCCTGCAGTGCTTCACGGTTGGCATGCAGGTCGGTGATGATGGCAATCAGCATTGATGGGCTTCATTCATGGTGTGTGCGCTTATTCTAGTCCGGCAAGTTAACGGCAAGCTTACAAGCTGACATTACAAATCAAAGTTACCGCTGCGATAAAATTCATAACCACGGGCGCGCAAGGCACAGGCCGGGCAAGTACCGCAACCATGGCCCCATGGGTGCATGTCGCCACGCTGCCCCAGGTAACAGGTGTGCGTGTCTTCGCGTATCAGATCAACCAAAGCATTGCCACCGAGTTGTTCTGCCAGTTGCCAGGTCTGGGCCTTGTTGATCCACATCAGCGGGGTTTCCAGCTTCAGGCGGGTATTCATGCCGAGGTTCAATGCCACTTGCAGGGCTTTCATGGTGTCATCGCGGCAGTCAGGGTAACCGGAAAAATCGGTTTCACACATGCCACCGACCAGCACATTCAGACCACGGCGATAAGCCAGTGTGGCTGCGGTCATCATGAACATCAGGTTGCGGCCAGGGACAAAGGTATTCGGCAAGCCATTTTCCTGCATTTCTATGGCGATGTCTTCTGTCATGGCCGTATGCGAAAGCTGGGAAATCAGACCCAGGTCTATCATGTGATCTTCACCGAGGCGGTTTTGCCATTCGGGTGAAAACTGGCGCATTTTTTCTATCAGCACCGGCCTGACGCTCAGTTCTATGGCATGGCGCTGACCATAGTCAAAGCCAATAGTCTCAACGTGGGCATAGCGGGAAAGTGCCCAGGCGAGGCAGGTGGCAGAATCCTGGCCGCCACTGAACAACACCAGTGCCCGGTCTTTAGTGGTTAAATTATTCATAAATGACGAAAAATAAAGGTAAAGCTATTGTAAAAGAATGAAATACTTTGTGTATCAGCCAGTCTTGATGTTATGTTTCTGATGCAAAATATGCTGAGGTCAGCCCACGCACTGCAATCCCGCATCATAAGCCAGGACTCTCTCGTGCAAGCTCATGAGTTTTTATAAAAAATTTCTTTCTTCTTCCATCTTATCGGTCATCGACCAGGGCATGCTCAGCGCCCTGAATTTCGTTATTGGCATTTTGCTCATGAATCTGGTGGCCAAGGACGACTATGGCCTGTATGGGCAATTGTACGCCGGTGGTTTGCTGGTCGGCCTGATTGTTGATTCCTGGATAGCCGGCCCGCTGACCACGGTCGCACCATCGGTCCACGGCGACACCCGTAAATCCCTGTTGCGGCACTACTGGTATAAACAGGTGTTCTGGACCCTGGCGATGGGCTCGCTGGCTTTCGTGATTGTGGAATTCGTCCCGGCGGCAACCCATTACAGCAACAAGAGCTGGCTGCTGGGCGTGGTATTTGCGACTTACCTGGTTGGCAATGGCATACGTGAATATGGCCGCACGGTGGGCTTCATACAGTCCGATATTATTTCTGTATTGCGGCAAGATATTTTATATGTGGGCCTGGTCGGCATAGGCCTGGCGTCACTGTATTTCAGCAAGCATTTTGACCTGGTCACGGTATTTGTGCTGCTGGCTGCCTCGTCCTTCCTGTGCACGCTGGCCAGCCGCCAGCATTTTCTCGCGCATACTTCCACCGATGTCGAAGCCCATGCGGAAGAAGAAATCCGCCAGGCTATCAATGACCATCAGGAAACCATCTCAGGCCATGGGCGTTGGGCGGTGTCTGGCGTCATCGTCGGCTGGTTGTCGAATTACAGTTATGTGTATCTGTCCGGTGCCTGGCTGGGAGTGGCGGCAATTGCCGACCTGAATGCCTCACGCCTGATGCTGATGCCCATACCGCTGGCGGTGGCAGCGTGGTCAAGGGTAGCCAGGCCGGAAGCCAGCCGTCTGATGGCAGAAAAAGACTGGCATGGCTTGAAGCGCCTGACCCTGTTCTCCATCGCCGGGATAGAACTGGTGGTACTGGCCTATGTTGCCCTGCTCCTGACCGCCTTGCCATGGCTGGAGAGCCACGTTATCAGCGCCAAGTACAGCGGGCTTGATCCTTTGGTCATGATGTGGGGCGCGTATTTTGCCATCAATGCGGCGCGCTGGGTGGGTACCTCCTGGTTATCCAGTGGTGGCGCTTACAAGCAAATGTTTTTTCTCGGCAGCGTGACACTCAGCATGGTGTTACTGATCACCGCCTTCAGTATCCCGCGCATGGGGGCGCAAGGTGCAATTGTTGCCCTGATCGTGGTCGAAATATTTGAACTGATCGTGGTCTGGCGTTTTATTCTGCCACGTCTGCAGAAACAGGCTTAGCCTGGTGGTCTGAACTGGCAATCGCATCAAAACGCTGCTGCGGTGCTACAGATGTGACGATGGCTGTCATGCCATCATGCTGGCGATAACTGTAACGATGCAGCAAATGCCTGCCGATGAAATCGACTAGAGCCAGCTGTGACCAACGTGGCGTAAAGGTATGGTCAGCCCCTTTGAAAAACTTCAGGGAGATACGCTCGCTCTGCCCCAGCAATCTTGCATGCCTGCCAAATTGTTCAGTCATGACATCCACTGCCGTATCACTGGCTTCATAAATCAACAGCAACTCTGTACCCCTGGCTTCGAGATTCTTGAAATTACGCGCCACCTGGCCAAGAAAGAGATTGCTGTGCATCAGACGGGTGCCCAATGATTGCCATTGCGTGTGCAAACGCTTGCCTATGCGGCGTAATAAATTGCCGGTGATCTGGCGAAAATCCACCTGACCTTTAAGTACGCGCTTCCAGGTATCGCCCCTGGCCATGGCATGCACATAATAATGGGTAGATTTGATGGTGGCTTTCTTGCGTGCTTCTATGGTGTCGCCCGCACGCCAGCGATAGGTTAACTGGTTCATGAGCACCAGGCCACTGACACGTTCATCCCTGAGCCCGCTCAAATACGCCATATAGGCACCGGAGCATAAACCTGTCAGTACAAAAGACGGACTATGGTATTTGCCCTGCATGAAATACATGGCGCTACTGAGATCATCAACACTGGATGCGGCATGGACGTCATTTTCCTGATCGTCCGGCGTAGTCCTGCTATACCCTATACCGGATTTGTCAAAACGCAGGACATAAAAGCCCTGGCTGGCCAGACTACGCGCGAGCGTGACATACAGGCGGTGATTGCCGACCCTGTGATTGGCACCGATATTACACAGAATCACGGCGGGCAAGGCAAACGCATCTGCCCCGGTCTGGTGGCTGACTATGCCGGTCATGCCTTCAAACTCGACCAGTTCTTCTTCGACGATGGTATTGGCTATGCGCAGGCTGGCGATATCATTTGACGCGGGGGCATCCCTGCTGCCGACTTCGTGCAGGGGAAAGTAGCGCGCCAGCCAGGTTTGCATCTCTTGCCAGATAGCATGTGGTACTTCGGTATCATGCGCATCTTCACGCATCATCGCAGCATAGCCCGGCAATTCTGACAATTGCAGGGCATGGTCATGATGGTGCCAGGCCTGTACCAGCTTGGTCTCCTGGCCTGTAATATCATCACGTTGCTGCAAAAAGACTGGCATGGCTGGTGCTGGCAGTTTGCTCAAGTCCAGCTTGCCCAGGCTGCTGCGGGTAGCTGCGCTGAATTCATAACCGGTCAGCTCGTCATCCGTAACCACATGATTGGGGTCTATGGTTTGCTCGGTTTCCACGTCTTTTTGCAGCGAGCTCATGCTGCGCAAGACCAGCATTTCACGCGCATAGGCACGACCCGAGATGACCGGTGCCATCAACATGAGGGCCTTGGCATCGATACTGGCTGCGACAGTCGCTGCCAGCAAGCCGCCCAGGCGCAAACCAAACAGGGCAATATGTTCTACACCCGCCATCTGGCGCAATTGGGTAGCAGCCTGGCGTATATTGTTTTGCCACAGCGCTATGCGCTCACCCCCGGCATCAGCAACATCAGCAACATCAGCAACATCAGCAGCATCACCGGTATTGTTATAATCAAAAAAACAGACATCAAAACCGGCTTTTGCCAGATGCGTGGCCAGGTGCTTGTAAGCCAGATAAGACACCATATACTCATGCCCGAAGGGTGGGCAAAGCACCACACCACAGCGGCGGCTACCACCGGCATCGCGTATGCGGGCAGGATGGTACCAGCCCAGCATGGGGGTAGCGGCATCACCAAACCAAAAGGCTTGTGGCGTATATAAAATGTCTTTGCTGGGATACTGTTGTGTTGCCAAATCTGCCCCGCTAATTTACTACAGTAGTCGTACTAATTTCCAAAACCACCCTGACGCCCGTCAGCGCATTCTGTGCCTGCACCTGCCCAACTTTGACAGACTTGCCGTGAATGGCAGCCAGGCGCACTTGCCTGCTGCTGCCAGGTGCCATATGAAAATAATTATCTTCAGGGAGCATGCCAGGGATTTGTATGGATACTGCCTGCACCAGTTTTTTCGTACTCAGATGCAGGATGTGATTACCGTCCGCATTCAAACTGCAATGCGCACGCAAACCCACATCGGCCTGCACTGCGCATTGATGAGCCTGCGGGAAATGGAAATCATTGGCGATGATCTGCTCACTGTCATGCAAAGCAGCCTCCACTACATCATGCCCTGCAGGCCCGAAGCGATAGGCATAATTGGTATCGACAAAATGCGGCAAGAGTGCATAGTCCTGTACTTTGATTGCACTATGTGCTGCCACCTGCACGGCAATGCGGCCATGGGCCACGCGAGTTTCTGACTGCCGGTAGAGATTCAGTTCCAGCTCCCCCTCGAATGCCTGCGGCCCGTCATTGATGACGTGCAGGCAGAGTCCATTCAAACCTTCATCAGTAATGAGCACGGTCAGCGCTGCCATCGCACGCTTCAGATAATAATAGGCCGCCTTAGGTTTGCCATGCGCATCAACGATGCCCCAGCCTGCACCTGGCCGCAGATCGCGCCAAAACCAGATCAGGGCACCATGGCAGGTAGAACCACTGCGACGCCATTCAGCGATGGTTTTCGCCATGATTTCACCGGTCGTAGTACGTGCCAGTGACAGATAGCGTTCACGTTCGGCATAACGCAGGCTCGCAGGATTTACCTTATACAGCTCAGCCATATAGTGATCGCGCACGTCTTCAAAATCCCAGCCTGTGCCATTGTCGCGCGGTACGCCTTGCTTCCATGCCGGATGCGGGCCTGGTGTCTCGCCATTGTTGAGCATGCTGTCAATCAGATCGTCGTCGGGCATATTCGAGAAACCCAGACATTCCGAGGTAAAGCGCACTGCACTGCGGCGTGCATCATCAAGTGGCCGCAGATACGCACCAACACCAAAGTAATGAGCAACACCTGTGTCAAGCTGGAAAGGCATGACACCACCGCTGGGGCTGGAAGGCCAGTATTGCACATCGGGTCTGTATTGTTCACTCAGCGCAGGCAGGGTCTCTGCAAAAAATGCATTACGCCAGAGTTCTGCAGGCTGCCCCAGCATGGCTGCCTGTTGTTCCACTTCGCTATTGCCGCAAACTATGGCAATGCACGGAGAACTCTGCGTGCGCTGCAAGAATTGCTGCACTTCGTTTGTAATGCTGGCGGCAAAAGCCTCATCACTGACCGGGTAATCCATGTTGGCAAACATGCAGTCTTGCCAGACCAGGATGCCGAGCTCATCGCACAGTTTATAAAACGCTGTGGTCTCATAAACCATGGTACCGACCACACGCAGCATATTCATCCCTGCATCGCGCGCCAGTGTCAGCATTTGGCGCAAATCAGTGCTCTCGTTTTGCAGGGAGATGATATCTAACGGCGTCCAGCAGGCACCACGACAAAATAGAGAAACATTATTCACATGCAGATTAAAGTCGCCGTCATGCTGATCAACTCTGATCTGGCGAAAACCGGTGTGACCAAGATCAAAAATCCACTGCTGAGTCGCACAGGAGACATGCAGTTCCAATGCATACAGTGCTGCATCACCATGCGTATGCGGCCACCATTTTTTGACTTCATCTATCTTGCATTGACCTTGGATGCAGTACAGATTTTCATCCAGTTGTTCACAGTCCAGGATAAATTCGTGTTCACCAATGTTGATGGCACAAGCCGATACTGCCTGCTGGCTCTGCACGGTCAATTCAATATTCAGCACAGCATCAGCACCATCGATACTGCTGCTGATATTTTTATTTGTGATGCGTACGGGGCTTTGCAATTCCAGCAGGATGGGCCGGTATGGGCCGACAGGCGCAACCGGTGGTGACCAGCCCGGCATGCGCCCCAACAGACTGGTACGCATCCAGCGCAATTGCTGCTGTTCGAGCAGCCGGGTTTTCCAGCGTGGGCGAGGGCGGCGTTGCGCCAGTTGGGTATTCATGGCCAGAAAGCGCAGGCTCAAACGACCTTTGCCACTGATGGCAAGCGCAGCCAGATCAAGGCTGTGGGCGATGAACATATTCTCGCTGCGCAAAATGAGGCCATCATTCCAGTAAACTTCAACATGGGTAGCCAGGCCTTCAAAATGAAGAAAGGCAGCATTCTCAGGCAAATCCAGATCACAGAAAAACCAGACATCGACCTCATCGAAATTGTCTTTGCCGTATTCAAATTGTCCTGCAGCACGCAGTGCGCTGGCGATAGTACCTGGCACCTGCGCCGGTATTTGATCCGGTATTTGATCCAGTATTTGCGCAGGCAATGTTGGTGGCGACACTGGAGTACCAACAGCAACTTGTACAGCATGCCAGCCAGCAGAAATCGAAATGAGTATTTTGTCTGTCATGTATGCGTTCATCCAGCAGCCAGGCTGCTATCCAGCGCGGCCATGCCCTGCTGCCAATGCATCGCCAGTTGTTCTACCAGCGGTGCCAGATCAACGGCTTTTTTACCCATGACGGCTCTGGCGGTTTTCAACAATAAGGTCTTGGTGACTTCGGAGATGGCATCAAATTCCGCGGCTGCTGCCTCGAATTGCAAAGGCTGGTGTTGTTGCAACCAGCGCAGGTAATGTGCACCCAGGCTGAAGCCAGCACCAAGTTGACGCAGGCAGGCAAATGCATAGGCATGATATGCTGCCATGCCTTCTTCTTTTAATTGTTCTACATCGCGGATAAAGACCGGCAGGAACAGGCTGACAGGGTTATTGCGCGGGCGTCTGGCCAGGTATTTACGCAGGAGGGGTAAAGAGATCGCTGCCAGTTCTGCGTCTGTCTTTTTCTGCACATGATCAAGGCGCACGAACTCGGCAAACAGCGGCATGAATGTCGCATCATGCGGCTTGCCTATCCTGAAGGTTTCTACAAAATCTTCGCCCTGCAATTCATGGTAGCTGCTGTTATGGAAGTAACCGAGCTTGTGCTGCTCAAGGTCAATTTCCTGTATCGCTATGGTGGTCTTGACGTGATTCGTGCGATAGTCGGTACCTGACGTGTCGGGCAGGTAAAACGAATCTGTTTCTGTCAGCACCAGGCGGCCACGGCCCAGCTGTACCGTGGCATTGCTCAGCAAGCCGCGCCAGACATTGAGTTCCTGCACATCTATGCCATACAGGGCAAACAAGTCTTCATGCGGTGGTTTGTAAAACGTCCACTGGTCACCATCAAAATCATTGGCAAACACCATGGGCAGGCATGCCAGTGGGTTCAATCCCTGCGCATGCAAGACTTCTATCCAGACATCAATATAGCAATTGGTTTCTGCCCAGGCACGGTCAGCACCATGCAGGGCATGAGGCTGGTAGTCACTGGCGTTAATCGAAGCTAAAGCGTGAAGACTCATCAGCAGGTCATGACCACAATATGTCGCGGGCAGTCTGTGGCCAGTTTTCTGGCTGCATACCATGCGTCTTGAACAAGGCCATAACGATACGTTCCAGGCCAAAACCCAGGCAGGCGGTATGAGCCAGTTCACCATTCTGTTGATAGATCTCAAACAGCTTGCCGAAATGATCCTGGTGATAATTGAAGGAACATACCGCGGTCGGTTTGGCTTCGAAAATCACTGGCACCAGTACTTCAAACTTCAATTGCTGTTCACGCTGGTTGGCCGCGAGCATGCGGCCACCACGGCCAAAAAAAGGATCAGAGGCGACATCTGAATGCGCAGGCAAACCCAGGGACTTTAAAATATCCAGGCCACGCTGCAACCAGATATCGCGCCAGGCTACGACCATGTCGGGCGTGCCGACACGGACAAATTCACGCACACGGAAAGACTGCATGCGCGTTGGCTCAGGCGAAGGTTCATTCCTGAACACCCAGTTTTGCATATCCACCAGGCGCCCCTCGGCAGGAACAGTACCTGTGAAGCTAGGATACACCGGGTAGCACGCAGCAGGCGTCAAACACACTGCGGTCATGGTTTGCAGATGCGTCCAGGGGCGGCCTTCATGGACGTTTTCCATCAGCTCTTTGTGCTGGGCTTCATTACCGGTAAAGCTGAAAATGGTGCCGGCCAGTTGCGGGAAAGAATCCAGGTATTCGCTGCGTTCCAGCACCTTGCGGTCCAGGCAGGGCGGGAAAGACATCTTGACTGCGCCGTCATCGGCAGCCACGCGGCTGACATAATCATCAAAGCGACGCAGCACATCTTCAAACACCGGGCCGCGGCCAAAAATGCCTTGCACACCGACGGGGATGATATGGCCGGCAGCGACCAGGTCGTCGGTCAGGCCTTCAGGAGAAAAATCGATAGACATGGCGTCCTTCCTAATCGTCTTTAAGTACCAGCAGCAAGTTGGCATTGGTGGCCAGGATGCGGTCATTGCCGACCATGATGGCGGCTGAGTGGGCATCGCGCAGGTGGCGGCTCATGCTGAATTTACTATCGTTCTTGTAGCCAAGGATGCCGCAAATGGACAAGGCCTTGGTCACTATGTTGGGCAGTGCCTGAGTAGCATCGATCTTGAGGTTATTCATTTTCAGTGAATAGCCAATGGAAGTCAGTACACCAACCGCCGCATCATCTGCCACAGCCAAGGTTTCATATTCAGTCAGGCAGGCTTGTACTGAAGTGCGAAGGCTTTGCATCATGCTGACCAGCTCAGCCAGGCGCAAAGCTGTCGGCGGCACGCTGCCTGGATTGGCACGGGCCTGGCCACGCACAAAGGCCCTGGCTTTATTGACGGCTGCTGCCGCACAACCCATCCAGCAGCCACCCCACAGCAGATGCGATACCGGCACCACGGTTTGTGCTGACATGTCACCAAAGGGGACATCAATAATCTGCGCCACATCGCCAACAGAGCTCATGAGGAAGGGCGGGCTACAGGTGCCACGCATGCCCATGGTGTCCCAGCCACCTTTTTGCTCCAGCGTGTAGTCAGCCTTGCGTACCAGTATCAATGATTGATCGCTATGCGCAGCATCAGGATTGCGTCTTGCCGTCACCAGTAAATCATCTGCCTGGGCGCCGTAAGAAATCGTCGTCGCATCCTTGATCAGCTTGAAGCGCTGACCGTCCACCTCCACCGCACAATTACTGCGACGCATTTCTCCACCCACGCCAACCTCAGATGTCACCGAGGCGATCAGATATTGATGGGCAACCAGTTCACGCAAATAATTCTGGTACCAGGGATTATCCAGCGCATGTCTGACTATGCTGATGACCTGTATCTGGTGCATGGCATAAATCATGGCGGTGGCTGCACATTCACGCGCCAGGGTTTCCACGATCTGTACCAGTTCAGTCAGGCCGACACCCGCACCACCAAATTCTGCAGGCACGTAGGCACTCAGCAATTTCTCACGCTTGAGGGCGGTCACGGCTTCGATGGGGAAACGCGCATCCTGATCTACGGCATGAGCATGAGGGGCGGCAAATTCTTTGGCGACCAGCCTGGCCGCCAATATCATGGGAGTGGCCGGGGTATCCATATCATGCCGTCAATTCTTGTATCGCTGCATCGATGGCATTGATGCTTTCAAACACGCTGCGTTTGAGCATGCGGTCGGGGAATTCGAGATCAAAAGCATCTTCCAGTGCCAGCATGACATTCACGCTCGCATGGGATGTCATACCGGCTTCATACAGGTCAGCATCATCTGCCAGGCTATCAATATCGGCAGAAAATTTGCCATGCTCTTTTAATACCTGGCGTATCTGTTCTTTGCTCATAGTGACCTTTCTTATCTTTTTTAGCGAACAAATTTTTTCGGAATTAATTCACAAATAATTCGCAACCGCACTTGAATGGCACACCTGTCGCAGGAAAAGAACTGAAGGAAACATTCTAATCCATGGCCGCAATGAGACAGCAGCGGGCATGCCTTAAAGTTAACAGGATAGCCGAATGCCTATACAACCGAAGTTAAATTTGGTTACGTTTTACTTGCCAAGAAGAAAGAGAAAATACATAAAACTCTGCACTGAAAATTATCCGCCCCACCTGCGTCTGCAGGGGGACGGACAAAGAAAACCTGAAGTCGGCCTATACAATAAAACTGCAGAAAAAACGGCTTATTTGGTACGCAGGATCAGGCTGTTATTCGCATCTTCCTTGTATGCATACGAGACCTTGCCACGCCTGATTTCTCCTATGAAAAGCATGTTCCTGGCGACTGCTTCATGGTCGTTTTTCGAGAACGGTTTTTTATAGCGCGAGATGACGGTGGAAGTAGTGTCGTACTTCATGTCTTCGAGTGCCATTTTGATCTTGTCACCATCCGTAGAATTTGCCTGCATCAATGCCAGGGTCAGCATTCTCAGGGCATCATAAGTCTGTGCGGCTGATACAGCAGACGGGATGGATTTAACATTATTTATACGGAAGTAGTTGAGCACGAATTCATTACTGCGGCTGCTGGCGTCATTTTCTATGAAGGTAACCGGCATGCGCGCACCTTCGGCATTATTCCCTGCGAGTTCAACAAAGCTGCGCTGCGAAAGGGTCCAGGAACCTGTCAGCGGCACATTGAACTTGATCTTGCTCATGCCATTGGCAACCATGGCAGCCTCAGAACTAAGGCAGTACAGCATAACCACTTGCGCACCGGCCTGCTTGGCCTTGGCCAGTTGTGCGCTCATGTCCTGGTCGCCAACCTTGAAGCTCTCGACCGCGACGGGCGTGATTTTGCGACTCTGCAATTCAGCCAGCAGGTTTTCCTTGCCAAAGCTGCCGTAAGGGCTGTCATCATGCAGGATGGCGATTTGGGTGAGCTTGCGCTTGTCGATGACGTCTGCCAGTATTACTGATGGCTGCAGATTATCACTACCGGCGAGACGGAATACATAACTGTCAGGTATGGCTGGTGGCATGAATTGCTTGGTCACGGCAGCACCGGTGGCAGCGCTGATGATGAGCGGCTTTTTACTTTCCTGAAAAACCTTGGCCGCCTGCAGCACGACACCGGTATTGGCATAGCCGACTACAGCAACGACTTTTTCCTTGTCTATCAGTTCTTTTGCCATGGCGGCACCGATTTCAGGCTTGGCCTGATCATCACGCTCGACCAGTTCTATGCGCCGCCCCATGACACCACCTATCTGGTTGATGTCTTGCAGGAACACCCTGGCACCACCGCGTATGCTTTCGCCCATATCGGTAGAAGACTTGCCGGTAAACGGACCTATGATGCCTATGCGTATAGGTGCTTCTTCAGCTTGAGAAGTCGCTGGCAAGGCCAGTGTCAGAAAAAGTCCGGCTATGAGTGCAGAAGTAATACGCATACCTGAGTCTCCAAAATAATTGTCTGTTTGCAACAGTTTGCATCAACTTGGCCTGTTAAGTATCAGATTTTCATGCTTGCTTACAATTTTCAGACAGACTTGCCTGAAATTAAGAGAAATGGCACATTACGCAGGCAGGCTTGACTTATTCGTCTATTGAAGCACCTTTCCCCAAAATTCATCATGCATCCAGCCCATCTGATACATCAGGCAGCAGAGCTCATCATCCAGGCAGACAGCCTGGTGATTGCGGCTGGTGCAGGCATGGGTGTCGATTCTGGCCTGCCCGATTTTCGCGGCAGCGAAGGCTTCTGGAAGGCCTATCCGGCGCTGGGTCAGGAAGCCATCCCCTTCTATGAAATTGCCAACCCGGCAGCTTTTCGCCGCCGCCCCCTGCAAGCCTGGGGGTTTTATGGGCACAGGCTGGCGCTCTACCGCGAGATCCGTCCCCATGCGGGTTTTGACTTGCTAAGGCAATGGGGAGCCAGCAAACCCCATGGACTAAGCGTATATACCAGCAATGTAGATGGGCATTTCCAGCAAGCGGGCTTGGAAACCGCGCTGATCCATGAATGCCATGGCTCCATCCATTATCTGCAATGCCTGCTACCTTGCCGTGACAGCATCTGGCAAGCAGATCAGTTTATGCCAGAAGTCGATGAAGTCAATTGCCAGCTTATAAATACTGCACCGGTCTGCCCGCATTGTGGCGGCATGGCCAGGCCGAACATCCTGATGTTTGACGATGCCGACTGGAATTCACAAAGGCAGCAGCAACAGGCTGAGCGGCAATCAAACTGGCTGAGCAAGGTCAAACTTCCGCTGGTCATAGAAATCGGGGCAGGCACGGCTGTGCCCAGCGTGCGCAATTTCAGCCAGCGCATGCAAGCCCATTTTGGCTGCCGCCTGCTGCGCATCAACCTGCGCGAACCGCAAGTGCAGTATGCCCAGGATGTAGGCCTGGCCATGGGTGCGCTGGAAGCACTCAGTGCGATACAGGCAGTGCTGCAGCAAGAACAATAAACTCAGGCGATTTGCCTGCCGTCACGCCATGCTGCAATGACGACGGGCAAGTTATCCAGCATGCGCACGCGGATAAAATCTGCCTTCAGGCCTACTGCGATCTCGCCCCTGTCATGCAAGCCCAGTGCCCGTGCAGGGGCACGGCTGACGGTGGCAATTGCCTTGGGTAAATCATAGCCATCTTCCTGCAACATGAAGGCGGCCTGCAGCAAACTGGCCGGTACATAGTCGGAAGACAGGATATCAAGCAAATCATGTCTGGCCAGCTCACCCGCCGAGACATTGCCTGAATGCGAGCCACCACGCACACGGTTAGGGGCGCCCATGACGATGGCCAGGCCTTGCTGCCGCGCCATTTGCGCCGCCAGCAGGCTAGTCGGAAATTCTGAAATACTGACGCCGTCAGCTACGCCTTCATGCACGTGTTCTGCGGTCGTATCATCATGTGAAGCCAGCGGGATGGGATGTGCATGCTGCTGGCATCGCTGTATGACGAGCTGACGGTTTTCAGCCACATGCCGTTGCTGGCGTTCCAGCAATATGCCCAGCATCTTGTCGACTTTCTGTTCACTCCAGCCACGCTTGCCAGTGACATAAGTACGGTAATGCGTGAGATCTGTCCATTGACGCTGGCCGGGTGTGTGGTCCATCAGCGATACCAGTTTGAGCCTGTCATCCTGCAGGAAGGGAGAAAAAAGGTGCAAGAGATCCGGCTCTGCCAATTCGAGACGCATATGCAGGAAATGTTCTGCACGCAATAAACCCGCCTGCTGCGCAAGCCGCAAGCCTTCTACACAGGGTTTCAGGGTTTGCATGCGCACACTGTCGGGGTCGATATCACCCACCGCTATCGCATCAAGCACGGTAGTAATGCCCGAGGCTGCAATTTGCGCATCATGGGCGAGTATCGCGGGCATCACAGGCCAGTGCACCTTGGGACGTGGCATCAGGTGCTTTTCCATATTGTCGGTATGTACTTCAACCAGGCCGGGCAACAGATAATCACCCTGCCAGTCTTCACCTGCCAGACCTGCTGCACCATCAGCCAGTTCACTGATCTTGCCATGGCTAAAGAGCATGGAACCACTAAACATGCGATCAGCAGTGACGATGCGCGCGTTGCGTATTGTTAACATTGCGCTGGAAAGGGAACTGGAATCAGTTGAAAAATTCATGGTGATAATGTGCTGTCAGTATGCCGTCACCTTAGCATGATTTTGCCCATGAGCCAGCAAGGCCAGACACCATCACGGTTAGTTCAGCAATCCATATCAAGAAAACATCTTGTTAGCTGAATCATCACATTTAAGCAATATAATTTTACCTTTTTTACTAAATCTTGTTTAGCTGATGCGCCTCAATTTCATACTTTGTCTTGTACCATGACTGTTACAGTCGATTTGCAAGATGCGTAAACTCTCGATGTTGATCACATAATAACGGGTGGAAAATATGATGCGAAAAGCAATTGGTGGCATGACCGCCATGATGTGCCTGGCCCTGCCCCTGCTGGCACAAGCAGGCGATACGATAGGCAAAATACGCAAAACCCAGACCCTGGTGATAGGTATCCGTGAAACTGCACCATTTTCATACACGGATGAAAACAAGCAACCTCTCGGTTATTCGGTAGATCTGTGTCTGAAGGTGGCAGAAGCCATCAAAAAAGAACTCAAGATGCCAGCAATGAAAATACAGTTTTACTCTGTAGATTCAACCACCCGCTTCAGCGCCCTGCTGGAAGACAAGATAGACCTGGAGTGCGGCAGCACCACCAATAATGCAGAGCGACGCAAGAAAGTCGCATTCACCATCCCGCATTTCTTTTCCAGCGTGCGCGCACTGGTCAAAGCCGACAGCGGCATCAAGAACTGGCCCCAACTGCGTAACCGCACCGTTGTCACCACCAAGAGCACCACCACCGTCAAATTGCTCAATGACAGGAACGACACCAGCTCACTGAACATCAAACTGGTAGAAGGTAATAGTGACCAGGATTCTTTCAAGATGGTCGAAGAAGGCAAGGCAGACGCCTTCCCTATGGATGACGTCTTGCTGTACAGCCTGCGAGCAGAATCGAAGGCACCGGCATCTTTCGCCATCGTTGGCGACCCTCTGTCTATCGAGCCCTACTCCATCATGATGCGCAAGGATGATCCGGGCTTCAAGAAGATCGTTGATAGCGAAATGCTGAGGCTCATCCATGACAATGAAATCTACCGCATCTATGAAAAGTGGTTTACCAAACCGATACCACCGAAGAACATCAACATGAATATGTCCATGGGCTTCTTGCTCAGGGATTCTTTGCGCTTCCCTACGGATCAGGTTGCTGACTGATCTACGGTAAAAACAGGCATGACAAGATATGCCCTGTATTTTGCCCCTGAAGCAAGATGGTGGCAGCAAGGCAGTAACTGGCTGGGGCGCGATGCAGCCAGCGGCCAGTTACTAGCCCAACCCACTATTGCCGGCCTGGATGCACACTTGCAGCGACAACTGAGCAGCGACGCACGTCGCTATGGTTTTCATGCGACGCTGAAAGCACCTTTCCAGCTTGCTGACAGCCTGACCGAGGCTGACTTGCGCCGCGTCCTGCAAGAATTTTGCGCACAACAAAGCATCATCCAGATAAATGCGCCACAGGTGCAATGGATGGGTAAATTCCTGGCCTTGCGAGCTACTGGTGACCAGGCTGCGCTGAATGATTTTGCCTTTGCCTGCGTGCGCCACTTCGATCATTTTCGTGCTCCCATGAGTGAGGCTGAACTGGCACGCCGACAGAAAATGCCATTGAGCGCCCCACAAAATGAATTGCTGCTGGAATGGGGCTATCCGTATACTGCAGAAGAATTCCGCTTCCACATGACGCTGACGGACAGGCTGGATGCAGGGGCAATTGCAGACAGTCTGCATGCTGCTGCGATCCAGCATTTTAGCCTGTCAGAACCACTGGTCATTGATGGCATTGCCCTGTTTATAGAGCCTGAAGCTGGCGCAGATTTTGAGCTGCTGGCGCGCTTCCCATTTGGCTAAATCGCGAATATCTCCTTCACATTGCGTATCTGGCGACATGCTCAGCCAATAAGGCCAGCGCATGGCGCACCTTGGCAGGCTGCTCATCACGACGTGGCGTAATCGCATGCATTACCAGGTCAGGCAATTTCCAGTCCGGCAACACCGCTACCAGGCTGCCATTCGCCAAAGCCTGGTGGTCATCTTCACTGACTGCAATGCTGATCCCCCAGCCAGCTACACATAGCGCATGCAGGGCAGTGACCTGGGTAGCCCTGATTCTGACTGGCAGCTTCATTTCAATGTTGGCCTTGTCTGGCCCTGACAACTGCAAATGACGGGTAGGTGCGCCACCGAGCCAGACATGTTGCTCCAGGTCCTGAGGATGCTGCGGCCAGCCATGTTCATTCAAATAGGCGGGCGCTGCGCATAACTGGGCAGACATGCTGCCCAGCTTGCGTGCCACCAGACTGGAATCAGGGAGATTACCTACCCGCAGCGCAATGTCTATACGTTCATCAATCAGATCGACCACGGCATCATCCACCAGCAGGCACAAACTCAGCTTCGGATATTTTTGCAGCGGTGCCAGCGCTTGCGCCAGCATGCCACCAAAGCCTATCGGTGCGGCGATACGCAATTCTCCCTGCGGCTCATCCCTGTGGCGAGCCAGCGCCTGTTCGGCAGAACGGGCAGCGGCCACCATGGCGGCGCAGCCTTCAAAGTAGCGCGCACCTGCTTCTGTCAGCGTCAGTTTGCGGGTTGAACGATGCAATAGCGACAAACCCAGGTCAGCCTCCAGCGCGCGCAAATGCTGGCTGACTGCAGACGGCGTCATACCCAGCTTGCGGGCGGCACTGGTCAGCGAACCTGCGGTAACCACTTCGGCAAACAGGGCCATGCGTTTGTACTGTTCCATCTTTACTCCCAGACAATCCTTCAAGAAGCCATCAACAAGCTATCAATTTATTAGTACAACTTCACAGTGTTAGTGATTTTGACTATCTATTCAATAAATGATGAAGCATTCACACTATAAACTATACACACAAAGGAGTTTCAAATGAAAATCGCGTTAATTGGCGGCACCGGTTTTGTAGGCACACCCGTTTTGGCCGAACTGCTGAGCCGCGGCCATGCAGTCACCCTGCTGGCACGCACACCATCCAAAGTAGCGGCGCAAGCCGGTCTTAGCGTGGTAAAGGCAGATGTGCTCGATGCGGCGCAGGTCGCACAGGCAGTAGCGGGACAAGATGCCGTGGTCAGCGCCTACAATCCGGGCTGGGGCGAAGCGCAAATCCACGATCTGTTCCTGCAGGGCACGCAAGCCATCTTTACCGGCATCAAACAGGCAGGTGTCAAACGCTTGCTGGTGGTGGGTGGCGCAGGCAGCCTGTTCGTCGCACCTGGCGTGCAACTGGTGGATGTGCCTGAATTCCCGGCGGAATACAAACAAGGCGCACTGGCAGCCAGAGAAGCCCTGAACCTCATCAAAAAAGAAGATTCACTGGAATGGAGCTTCCTGTCGCCACCGATAGGCCTGGCCCCTGGCGAGCGTAGCGGCCAATACCAAGTAGGTGCAGACAATCTGCTGCCGGGCGTTGGTGATGCACCTGCGGGCATATCTGTGCAGGATCTGGCTGTTGCTATCGTGGATGAACTGGAAACACCGAAACATATTCAGAAGCGTTTCACTGTTGCCAATTAATTTTCTTCTGATTGCCTATCATGCCCACCACACCCAACGCAATGCCGACTACACCAGCATCAGTGAGTGCCAAAGTTGCTGACAATACTCAGCGCAAATTTTTATATGCAGTCACTGCGCTGGGGCTCGGTGCATTCGCGATAGGCACAGGTGAATTCGCCATGATGGGCTTGCTGCCGGAAGTAGCCAAAGACCTGGCAGTATCCATACCAGAGGCTGGCCATGTCGTCACTGCCTATGCCTTTGGTGTGGTCATCGGTGCACCCATGTTTGCCGTGCTGACAGCCAGCTGGCCGCGCAGGACTTTGCTGATCGCCCTCATATTGCTGTTCGCAGCAGGTAATTTTGCCGGGACATTGACTACCGACTTCCTCTCGCTGAATATCGTGCGCTTCATAGCTGGCCTGCCGCACGGTGCTTACTTTGGTGTCGCCACGCTGGTCGCCGCCAATATGGTAGCACCACACAAACGCGCCACTGCAGTCGGGCTGGTGATCCTGGGCCTGACCAGTTCTACCCTGCTTGGCGTACCTGTAGCAACCTGGCTGGGGCAGACATGGGGGTGGCAGACTGCTTATGTTTTTGTCGCCTCGCTGGCGGTAATCAGCAGCGTGGCGGTGTATTTCGTCGTACCGAATGCACCCGCAACAAAAAACGCGAATCCCAGAAGTGAACTGGGTGCACTGGCCAATAAGCAAGTCTGGTTGACACTGGGCATAGGTGCAGTCGGATTTGGTGGCATGTTTGCCGTGTTCAGCTATATCAAGCCGATACTTACGGAAGTAACGAAACTGTCTGCTGGCGTCATCCCTTTGATACTGTCACTGTTTGGTGTAGGTATGGTGGTGGGCAGTATGCTGGGAGCACGTCTGGCAGACAAAAATCTGCTGCGTTCCATCGCTGTACTGCTGCTGTGGAATGCTGTGGTTTTAGGTGGTGTTTCTTTCGCGATGAGCTACACAATATCAGCCATCATCTGGGCATTCTTGTTAGGTACCCTGGTCGCTATCGGACCTGCCTTGCAGATACGCCTCATGGATGTGGCAGGTGATGCACAGACTCTGGCCGCTGCCCTGAATCACTCTGCTTTCAATGTCGCCAATGCACTCGGTGCCTGGCTGGGTGGCGTAGTCATCACGATGGGATATGGCTGGACCTCCACCGGCTGGCTGGGTGCCTTGCTGGCTGTGGGTGGACTGGCGGTCTTTGGGCTTTCGATCAAAAAATAGGCCCGGTATCCAGCGCGCCCAAAAGCAGTCTACAATGAGAACAGAGAAATGGAATAAAGTCCGGCTCGCTATTTTCAAGGAGAGTGCACATGTCCATCACACCAGAGCAACTGCAAGAACTGATGAAGGAAGTGGAGCAGGAAGACCCGATAGATTTTGCTGACCTGCCCTTTGAAGAAGATGAGCTGCGCGCCATCACCGCCCAGCATCTGTGCGACATGGCCGATGCGATGGAAAATTTCAGCAATGAAGACAGGCAGGTCACCTTGCTGGCAGTCGCGGCAAAGCTGGTGCTGGAAAATCTGGTCTTGCATGTACAGTTACTGCGCCAGCATGACATACCGGTGAGCCAGCAAGTCAGCAATCTTTTGCAAAACATTAAAAAGAAATAATTCATCCATCATTAAACCGCATGCCAGAATCCACACTCGCTGATACCAGACCAGCACGCCAGTTCCTGCTCATCCCCGGCTTCATGTGTGATGCTAGTTTATGGAAGTTTATGTTGCCCGGGTTTGAGCAACTGGGACAAGTGCATTTCGCCGATTTGAATGAGGGAAACAGCATAGAGGATATGGCGACACGCCTGCTCCCGGTATTGCCAGACAAGGCCATCATCATCGGTTTTTCTCTGGGTGGCTATGTAGTACGCCATCTGACATGGTTGGCGCTTCAGCAAGGCAAAGCTATAAGCGGCCTGGTCTTGCTGAACACCTCAGCGCGCGCCAGCACAGCAGATGAAGACAATAAAAACCGTCAGCAAATCAAGCTGCTCGAACACTATCCCTACAAGGGCCAGACCATGACAGCCCTGCGCCGCGCCCTGCATCCTCAGCGTCAGGATGATGCCGTCATGCTGGCGCATTTGCAGGCCATGTCACTGGCGCTTGGCAAGCAGGTCTTTTTGCAGCAACTGTCCATAACTCGTGCAGATGGTCACCATGAACTGCCTGAAATTACTTGCCCTGCGCTAGTCGTCGCCAGCAGGAATGACCAGATGCGCAGTCTTGCGGAATCAGAAAAACTGGCAAACGGATTGCCTCATTCCACACTGCATATTGTCGAAGATTGCGGCCATATGTCGCCATTGGAAAAAGCGCCAGAACTCATCACCACATTGCATGGCTGGCTGCAGCAACATGAAATTTGAGTCTCAATTATGGCAGCCAGACTGGCGCATGCTGCCCAAGTGTAGGCGCAGGTAATGCAAAATGCGCGGGTGTCAGGCTCATTTTTTCTACCGGCGCAATCGCCTGCATCTCGCCAAAACCTGAACTTGAAGCCTGCAAGAAAGCAGTGATTTCTTCTGGCCGCAATTCTGCAGCATCTTCATGCAAACCACGTCTGGGCATGGCTTGCAGCCATCGGCCAGTTTGCGCCAGCGAGACCCTGACTTGCCAGCTACCACCTTCTACAGCACGTTTTTGCAGAGCAAGCATGGTCGCATACGCCAGCAAATAACCAGTTGCATGATCAAGTACCTGGAAGGGCAGCTTGCCTGGCGCTGCATTGCCTGCCGCCCGCCCTTCCGCATCGGCAATGCCGCTGGCAGATTGCACCAGGCTGTCAAAACCACGACGGTTTGCCCAATGGCCGACATGACCATACGCCGACAGGCTGACGTGTATCAGGCCCGGATTCAATGCGCATAATTCTTCCGCAGAATAACCAAGACCAGCGATAGCGCCGGGACGGTAAGCCTGCATGAAGACATCCGCACCGCGTATCAGTTCATGTAATTTTTGCCGCGCTTCAGCGTTTCGCAAATCCAGTTGTGCTGAACGCTTGCCACGGCCAGTATCGAGCACCAGCGGCATGATATTCGGCAGATGTGCGGCACTGATTGTCAATACATCAGCACCATGTTGTGCCAGTGTACGCGCACCTACGGGAGCGGCAATCACTCTCGACAAGTCCAGCACACGTACACCACTCAGAGGGCGCTGCCCGCCTTGCTGACCAATAGGTACGACGGGGCCATCAGCTATTTTCCTGACTTCAAACAATGGCAATTCAGCGATGGCCTGCGCCTGTGGATGTTCCTGCCACTCCTGCTCTGTACGTATCATGGCGGCACACATGTCTGCATCGGCAAGCACCTGCTCCAGCTCAGCTGCTTTCCAGCCCTCAATGGCTTTGGCGACTGCGGCGCGCTCTTCTGCGCATTGCAGGATCGCCAGTACACCATCACGATGATGCGGGAAGTTGGTGTGCAATTGTATCCAGCGGCCATCCCCGGCCTGGTAATAACCGGCTATCTTGCTCCATGGGTCATCAGCAGGTTTGCCATTGATGCTGAGATAGCGGTCGCTCTTGAACATGGCCAGGGCGTGCCTTCTGTCTATCGTGATTTTTTGCGCAGTACTACCACGTGCCTGCCATAGTTGCGCAGCCATCAGGGCTTGCAAGGCTATGCTGGCAGCGGACACATCACCGACTGGGAATGTCGATGGTAATTGCGCGCCATCACCACTGAATGTTACTTGCTGCAAAACCTCTGGCTCACCACCGCCCATTTCCCACAAGGATGCCAATAATGCTGCTGCCGACATGATGCTCTCCCCAATAAAATCAAATTAGCGCACAATGCGATAAACCGTCCATGCAAGCAGTCTAGGATCTGTGTGTGGACATGGTCAATCTTGATTCTGCCTATCAATATAAATTAATCGTGGATAACACTCTCACTGCCAGACAAGCCGCCGAGTTACTCGGCATCAGCCTGCCGACCTTGTATTCCTATGTCAGCCGCGGCTTGCTGCAATCGCACCAATCCCAGGGACAAAGAGCAAAACGATACGTGAAGGAAGAAGTATTGCGTCTGCTGGCACGTACCAATGATAGCAAGCGCGCAGGTGGCGCTGCCGAATCAGCGATAGACTGGGGAGTGCCAGTACTGGAATCCCGGATTACTCAGGTAACAAATGGCAAGCTGTATTACCGGGGGCATGCCGTCACTGAACTCGCGGGCACACATACGCTGGAACAGGTTGCGTTGATTTTATGGTGTAGCGACACAAGTCCTTATCTTCCTGAATTCTTGCTGACTGATGTAATGACGCTATGGCCAAAACTATTGGATTTGACGTCGCATCTTCCACCCTACGAAAGAGCCATCAGCATCTTGCCCCTGCTGACTAAAACAGTAGAGGAAATACCCGACATTGATGCCCATCAAACAGCCATGCTATGGATGCACCTGACCGCAGCAGCGCTATTGGGTGTCGCACCTGACCATCAGGCCTTTCATCAAAAGCTTGCAGCAGCATGGCGGTTGAATGAGGAACAAACAGAACTGGTACGCGCAGCCCTGGTTGTCAGTGCAGACCATGAATTGAATGTATCGACGTTTACCGTGCGTTGCGTTGCCTCGGCAGGCGCGAACATGGGCATGGCATTAGTGGCAGGACTGGCTGCACTCTCAGGCCCCAAACACGGTGGTGAAAGTCTGCGCGTCAGCCGCATGTTGCGTGCCGCACTGGCGACACCACCAAATGACATAAGCAGCTTCTTGTCAAAACATCTGCATAAGCATGATGCGCATCAGCATTTCTCACCCAGGCTACCGGGTTTTGCTCATCCGCTTTACCCTGATGGCGACCCACGCGGTGCGCTACTGATGAACATGCTGGACAGGAACAAACATGCAGCCTTGTTTGCCGTGGCAGATTTGGCAGAAGACCTGACAGGGCAAAAACTGAATATAGACTTTGGTCTGGTCGCTGTTGAAATTGCCTGCCAGTTACCGCCAGGTACAGCGCAAATCCTGTTTGCACTGGGCCGCACAGCAGGATGGATAGCCCACGCAATGGAACAAATAGAAACCGGTCAACTGATACGCCCGCGTGCCAGGTATGTTGGCAAGTTTCCTGACACTGGTGCCGTATAGATCAGATTTCTGTAGCAGGTAGATTGGGCTCATCTGGCGTATACGCCAGGATATCGCCAGGCTGGCATGCCAGCACTTCACAGATTTTTTCCAGAGTATCAAAGCGTATCGCCTTGGCTTTGCCAGTCTTTAATACGGACAGGTTTTGTGGTGTGATATCGACAAGTTCAGCCAGGGTATTCAAACGCATCTTGCGCTGGGCGAGAACGACATCCAGATTAACAGTAATAGGCATCGCGTCCTCAGATGGTCAGTTCAGCTTCTTCATTGAGGTCTACCCCAATTTCCAGCGACCACAGCAGCAACAGGCAAGCACACAACCAGATAATTTGATCGAATGTGTGCGCGAACAAAGGGCCAAAATGAGCTGTTGCCCCTTGCCATGGATAAAAATAACTCACAACAGTTGAAAACAATTTCACCAGAAACACGCTGGCAACAAATGCAAAGTTAATATTGAAGGCTCTTTTTGCATGAAAAACTGCCTTCCTGTTAAAAATTTCTCCCTCATAAAAACAAGTGAGTAACTGCTTGATATGCATGAGTAGCATTTCTATCATGCCAAAAAAAAGAATGGTGCCAAGTATGCCCAGCACTTTTAATTCAGCACTTAAGCCGTCCATTAACAGAGGGACGATTATGTTACCAACCACCGCAGCCTGCGCGAAATAAGCAGACACTGTCGTATCACCAGACTGCGCCATCACAATCTTGATGATGAGTGCAGCACCAGCAGCCGCGACGATGGCCATAGCGAGTAGTGTAAGAAAGAAAAAATATCTGCTCAACTTGCGAATATTGCTAATCCTGGCATGTTTCTGAACTTGCATTTTGAACTCCCAATTGAATTGATGATGTGAATTTTACGTTATAAATTTCGAAATGCAATATTTATTTATTGTTTATCGATAAATAAATGCCGAAATATAATAAATTACAAGAATCAGAGACAAAAGAAAAAGGGCTGCATAAAGCAGCCCTTAACAAAAAACCAGTTCAAATCACATCATTACCAGGCGTAGGCGGCCTTCGCATAGTAGTAACGACCATTGAAACCATAAGGCGAGAATGTGGAATAAGGCAGGGTTCCGCCAGAATTCAAATTACCTGCCGATGTCACCAGATCAGGATATTTGTCAGTCAGGTTATCGACACCGGCACTGATAGTCCATTTACCCAGTTTGACGCTGGCAGCCAGATCCAGCACTGTATTGGCACTGTAAGTCTGGTCCAGTGCGACGCTGTTTTGTGGTGAGACAAAACTACCGTAGCGGGTGGCCAGGCCATGGATATTCCAGTTGGCAAAGGCATAGTCAGCAGAGATGCTGAATTTGTCTTTTGGTGTCGCCTCAGTTGCGCGGTTGATGGTTTGCCTGTCTATCAGCAAGAGATTGTTTTGCGTCAGAATCGCCGGATTGGCAGCAACGTTTTTAACTGTCGTGTCATTGTGATTGTAGGCCACGGTAAAGCCCAGCTTGTCTGTGCCAGACAGCGGGATTTGATAAGAGCCAACGACATCCACACCACGGGTCTTGGTATCAAGCGCATTGGTGAAATAACGTGCCGCACCAACCAATACACCTTGCTGCGCCAATACACTTTGCAAAGAAGCAGGCAAGACCAGGTTACCGGAATACAGGATGCGCTTATCAATATCGATCTGGTAAGCATCTATGCTCAGTGTCGCATTCTTGCTTGGCTGCAGGACTGCACCCAGGCTGTAATTGCGTGATTTTTCGGCTTGCAGCGGTACTGCACCCAGTGCCCTGGCGGCAGCCGTGGAAACGCCAAATGTACCGGTATCCACCAGTTGCGATGTACCGTTGATGGTGAGCAGATTAGTCGTGGATATCGTGTAATTCTGTTGCGCCAGTGAAGGAGCACGGAAGCCATTTGATGCCGCAGCACGCAAGGCAAATTCTTTGGTGAATTCAAAACGACCAGACAATTTGCCAGAAGTGACACTGCCAAAATCACTGTAGTTTTCATGACGCAAAGCCAGCGATGCACTCAATTGCTTACTTAGTTCAGCTTCGATATTCGCATAGATGGATGCGCTGTGGCGGCTGAAGCTGCCTGCATTCGAAGGCTGGAAACCAGAGAAACCCTGGGCACCACTACCAAAATAAGAATTCGCTTCACCCGCACCAATTTCATACTGGTCGCGACGGTATTCTGCACCAACGGCCAGCGTCAATGGATTTGCCAGACCCGCAAATTCAAATTCTTTCGCTGCATCAAAGTTTGCCAGGGTCTGGGTATTTTTCAGTTTGCCTGCATAGAATTTTGTCGGGCTGGTGGCACCCAGGCTCAGGTTGACGGTATTGTTGACATCCAGGCTGAATTCGCTGGAACCATAATTGACACTGGCATCCCAGCGCCAGCCATCGGTACGTCCTTTGATACCACCGACGACAGACACGTCAGTATTCGTGCCCGCTTCATTCGGCAAGAAGCCATTTGGGTATAGCGGGGTGCGCAAAGTCGTGCCTGTGGTGTAGGCCGTGCGCCAGGTCGCGGCAGCATCTGTGCTGCGGCGGCTGTAGTTGGCAAAGCCATACAATTCCAAGTCTGTCGCCAGTGCCAGCGAGGCATTGGCACCCAGGTTAGTCTGTTGCAGTTTGGGGTCACCCTGTACCTGATTAACCCTGCCATACAGAGGTTCTAGCGGATTACGGAAATCAGCACCGGCGCGGTTGGTTTCATTCTGGTTGCGTTGTTCTGCGGTAAAACGTGCCCAGCCCTTGTCGCCCAGTGCCGTGCCAAAGTTGGCGCTCAAACTGGCTTGTGTGCCATCACGTTTACTGTATTGACCGCCACCAAACTGCACTTCGCCACCATTCGCCCCTTTTTTGAGGATGATGTTGATGACACCGGCAATCGCGTCTGAACCATATTGCGCTGCTGCGCCATCACGCAAGACTTCTATCTTTTCAATCGAACTGATAGGGATAGTATTCAAATCAGCAGGCGAAGAGCCGCGCCCTGCCGTGCCATTCACATTCACCACCGCCGAGGTATGCCAGCGCTTGCCATTCACCAGTACCAGGGTTTGGTCAGGCGACAGGCCGCGCAATTGCGCCGGGCGGCTGGCAGAAGTACCGTCTGCCACTGCAGGACGCGGGAAATTCAGGGAAGGCAACAAACGGCTCAACACCACTGCCAGTTCACCAGAGCCTGTGGATTGCAAATCTTTTGAAGTTAATATATCAACTGGAGCTTCAGAATCAGACACGGTACGTTTGATACTGCGTGTACCAGTCACGATCACGGTGTCGGATTGTGGCGGGATAATTTCTTGTGCCTGTGCGGACATCGCAGATAAGGCGGACATCAATGCTGTGACCAGTAATGCATTACGCCTTTTTGGCAACAATGAAGATGGTGAGGAATATAAAGTGGTACTCATGCGCGGTCTCTTTCTATGCTAATGAACTTTGGTTGAACCGATATTACTTCCTTGTGCATAGACGACAAACGATTGTTTTCAGCTTAAAGCATGAAAAAATCATATAAGAGAAAAACCACTTATTTCCTTTCTTTCTCCTCAATGCCTTCAGGCAAAACGCACAGGTATCCTTTCCAGCAGGCCGCTGCCATACACTTCTTGCGATTTCATGGAGTCAAGATGGATGTAGCCTATGTGGCAATGACAAGTCGCTTTGCTACAAGTTTCTTTCTTGAGCATGCTGGCCAGCGGGTCTGTAAAAATATTGCCTTTGCGGATCTTAATGAAGTGGCAGCGGAACAGGTCGCCATTGCCTTCTATGGAAACCACCTCACTGCCGGCCTTGCAGTCTTTACCCATGCTTTCATACCAGGGCAGGTTCAATCTGAACAGGTAATCGATGTCTTCCAGGAAAGCGATTTCTTCTTCCGAGTAGTAATCCACTTCACGCTTGTAGGCATTGATCCACATATACACATCTTGCGGCAGGCGCTGGCGCAGAGAAGCAATTTGCGGGAAGTGTTGTTTTAGTCCCACGACACCGACGCTATGGCGTATCTGCAAGGCAGCCAATTCACTGCATTTGCTGAGAAATTTTTCTTCGGCCACAAAGTCGGGATGGTAGGTAGTCCACAAAGCCGTGGTCTGAGTATTGCAACGCGACAGCCATTGCGTATTCCAGGCCAGATTGGTTTGCGCCGCCACCTTGCTCACGTGCGGCAGATGCGACAAACGTATCACTGCTTCCTGATACCATTTGCGCACCAGGGCTTCGCCGTAAGGAGTAATAAACACTTCCATAGGCTGGGCTGTGCTACTGTTTTGCTCTACCCAATCGACAAACCTGTCCAGATCTTTTTTATCCAGCGCCTGCAGTTCGCGGCTGTTTTTTTCTTTGGCAAAGGGGCAGTATTCGCAACTGTAATTGCAATCTGTCAGGTGACCACGATAAATAATTTTCAGGTTCATTTGCTGACGTACTCCTGCATCTTTTGTTTGACGGTTGGCGAGATAAACCAGTGACCGATGAGATCAGAATAAGCCATGCCCTCGTTTTGCAGTTGCATGCGACCGGCATTCTCTTGCGCCAGATTCATTTCCAGCAGAGTTCTTAATTCTGGAAAATCCACATGCACATCGGTACCATAAATGCCTTGGTAATGTGCAGCATCCAGCCCTTGTGCCTTCAATAAAGACTTGATCAGGTAACGCCGTTTCCTGTCATCCTCAGACAGGCGTATGCCATAATTTGCCGTCGTGAAGTCAGCACGTTCCTTCGCAACATAGTCATCGATGATCGCGGCCACGTTGGATTTGGATACGGCATATTCTGTCGAGTAATGCACATCTGTCGTGTAAGACCGCGCATTCGTACCCAAGCCTATCATGCCATCTTCCTGGCATGAATATTCTGAACTCTCACGCAAACCAGCTACCTGCTTGCGGAACAGGCGCATCGAATCCTGCGCGTAACCGTTGGCCTGCAAAAAGTCCCGGCCTAAGCGGTACAGCGTGCTGCGTATGTCTTGGTTTTGTATGCTGATATGCTTCTTGAATAGCGAAGTCAGGGGACGCACATACAAGGGGTACAGGAAGATTTCCGTCGGTTGAAACTGTATTGCTTTTTGCAGCGATGCGAGCCAGGTGTCCGCAGTTTGCCCAGGGATGCCATAAATCAGGTCCAGATTAAAAACCGGGAACTGGTAGCTGCTTATTTTTTCGAGCAGTGGCTCCATCACGGTTTCGGGCTGTACCCGGCCTACCGAACGCGCTTCGGATTCGATGAAACTTTGTATGCCTATACTCAGTCTTTGCACGCCATGTTGCGACAGAAAAGTCAGCTTTTCATCATTGATGGTATCAGGTGAAATCTCAAAGGAACCCGGTGTATCTTTCAAATCTACGCCCAGGGTATCGGTGTAAACAGAAAACAATTGCTCAAGTTGGTTAATGTCCAGATGACTGGGTGTACCACCACCGATGGCATAACCGGCAAAGTTGAAATCACCGAGGCTATCTCTTGCGACTTCAGCTTCCAGCTGTATTTTTTTAAGATACAGATTGATCAGATCTTCTTTTGGATGCGACACCGTAAACAAATTACAGAATGAGCATTTCATGCGGCAAAAAGGAATATGCGTGTAGAGATACAGTGCATGTTTTTTTTCTGCTGCCCAGAGGTCTTTCAAATCCAGTTTTTCTTCAAACGTCCTGTACGCAGTCTTGTGCGGGTATGAATACAGATAGCTTTGAAAACGATTGGTCTCTTCCAGATAACGGCGAAATGTATGAGCTATCTCTGTCATGTCAGGCTCCCGCGCGTCAAATGGAAATCTGCATAGGGGATAGTCCAGACCTTTTCATGCCCCAGCCTATGCCCGATATAACCGTCTTCACCGTAGGTTGTGCCGTGATCAGAACTGATAATCACGAAGGTATCACCCTTTTGATTCAGCGCCTGAAACAAGGGTGGCAACTGGCTGTCTATATAACGCAATGCCGCAGCATGACTAGCCAGAGTATCATCGTCGGCTCCTGGCAGGTAATGACAGTTGGGTTGATGTAGTGCAGATAAATTCATAAATAAAAAAACTTTTTGATCAGGTTTTTGTTCCAGCAACTCTATGGCAAATTCAACTTGGTGCCTAGTTGACTCTGTATCAGTCACACCAAACTCTGGCTGCCAGTAACTTTCCTGGAACAAATTGGGCAAGACACAGGACAAGGGATTTTGCTTCTTGAAAAAACCGACCCCGCCTATACAGATAGTACGGTAACCAATGTCAGCAAATCCGCTGACTATATCTGGCGTATCGAAACAATAACTGGATGTACCCGTGGTTTCACTGCCCGCGAACTTCAATGAAAATAAACGCTCATGCATACCCGGTCTGGCAGGTGTGGGGAGAAAACCAGCAAAAAAAGCACAGTGCGATGCGTAGGTAAAAGAGCCGGGCGCATGGCGCTCTTCCCAGCCTGCAGGCAATACGCTCGCAAGAAAAGGCGTGCGCCCTGCGGCAAGCTCTTGTTGTGCAATATCAAAGCGCAGGGTGTCCAGAATAATGAAGAGGACATTGCTCTTGCCCACTATCTGGTTCATATCATGCATGCCAGAGCCTCCTCAAGGTCATGGATACCTGATAACACATGGTCTGGTCTGACTGCCACGGTTTCGTTTTCAGGATTGATAAAAACTGTTTTCAATTGCATCGCCATAGCTGGCTGCATATCATTGATGTAGTCGTCCCCTATCATGACTATACTGGCGTGGTGACAATGGTTTAAAGCATGTGAAAACAAGCGCTGGTCAGGCTTGCTGTAACCGACTTCAGCAGAGATAAAGACATGCTCAAAATAATCGACAAGTTCTGCCTGCCGCAGCTTACGACGCTGCATGTGTGCAGAACCATTGGAGATAATCATGAGCTGATAATCTGCAGAAAGACGCTCCAGCATCTGCTTGAGCAGTCTGTCTGATTTCACAAAATCCGGCAGTGACATATGATCTTCCCACAAGCTTTCTGCGGTGTAAGGAAGTCTTGGGAAACGCTGCAATACCTCATAACAAAAAAGTTTGCGGTCCTTTCTGCCATGACAGTCTAGCGTAATCATTTCATCATAGACTAAGGACATGTCCTCATCAAAAAATGCTGCTTGATTTCTGATGATGAAATTCAGTATGTAAGCATCAAAGGCCGCGTCCCTGTTCACCAAGGTATTGTCGATATCAAACAGCAGGCTGGCTTTGTTTGCCCTAAGCATAGGCCGGCCTCTGCCTTTTCAGCACTGCATTGATTTCTGCCAGATAAGTATTCTCGCCATTGTGCAGCAAGTTAGGCAGCAAATCGCCAAAGGCATTGGCTTCCAGCAGCACAGGTGATTTATCATTTCTGGGTAACAGGATATCCAGTCCGGCATATAGCGAGCGCGGAAATGCATGCATGGTTTTTTCTACCAGGGTATCGATCTCTTGCCAGGTCGATGAGGACAATTCCAGCTCATCGACAGCGCAGCGCTGGTTACCCAGATGCAGATTGGTCATGGGGCCACGACTGAGTCTGGCAATGGCATGCCGCCGCTGACCGGCTATACCTAGTACCCGCAAATCGTAAGAACTGTCCTCATGTTTGGCCTTGGGTATCCAGCTTTCTGCCATGGCACCCTGGGCGAACAAGAAATCGAGAATATTCTGTATCTTATTTCGCGCAGTATATTTTTTTATTTTCAGTGAATTGTAATAACGCTCGCCATCAATACCATGCACGATCTCTACAGTAGAGTAAGCCTGTTGTTTACCGTTTCTTTTATTGTACTCATAAGCGACGATGCCCGATGCAGAAGAGCTGGAATTCAGTTTGATAAAGAAGCGGCTGTATGCCTGCGTTTCTGCGTAAGCGAAAAATTCATCGTAGCTGGAAAATACTGGCAGACTGGGTAGCGTATGGTCAGCCAATATTTGCTTGCATAAGGGTTTGTTAAACATGCTGACGATATCGTCAGGGTGATTGAACCAGCTCACATTCCCGGCCTGCTGGAATATGGATGCCATCAATCTAGAGAACCCATGGAACCATATTCGCGGATGATAAATCCTGCCACGTTCATCTTCGAGTTCGTTGGCATTTTCCAGGCCACCGAGGGCGAGTATCTTCTTTTCTATGAAAAAATTTTCACCAGGCGACTCTATCCTTACCGTGTCGCCATCCCTGAGTACATCAGGCAGTTTGCACTCACCATTCAAAATGCTCAGGTAGGGGATGACCAGGGCAGTATCCTGCCCTGCTTGTTGCAATGCTTCCTGAAAAAAATGCACGCGGCGGTTTTCAGGATTGCCTATCAGTATAAAACGGGATTTCTGTTGCATCTGTCTTATTCTGTGACCGCTGGATAACGCCATTCATCTTCAGTGTCTTGCTGATCAGTGACATCAACCAGAATAGACAATTTCTTGAATTCCTTGATCATGTCATTTGACAGATAATGATAGTGCAGGTCCAGCTTTTTAAGTCCGGCTATCTTGCTGCTGTCCAGTAATGCGCGACCACCTTCATCGCTGAGTGTGCCCATGGACAGGTCCAGGGTTTCCAGTTGTTCCAGCACGGATGCTTGTGCTATCTCAGCTGCAATCTCATTGGCGATTTCGCTATCCACCAGGCCCAGGTGTTTCAGTTTGGGGAACAGGCCTTTTTGCATGAAAGGACGCAGATCATCAAGCTTGCCGTCAAAACCGTATTCATCAACACCGATATACAGTTGCAAGTATTCGAGATTGGGCAAATGGGCAGACGCAATTTTTTCTATGACCTCTTTGGGCAGGCCACCACATTCTATGGTCAGTGCTTTGAGATGCTCATGTTTTAGCGGCTGGGAAGACAAGACCAGGTCTTTGGAACCCTTGATGTGCAAGCGTTCCAGCGCGGGGAAGGCTGCAAAAAGTCGGGTGTAATCGGCCTGGGTGATCCAGGAGATTTCGCACTCTTCTGAATCCATGTCACCAACGAACAATTCTTTCAATTGCGGCAGTTTTCCTGGATTGGCGATCAGCAAGTCCAGGGATGCTTGCGGACCTTCTTCATATGCTTCTTCCCAGGCCGCTATTACCAGTGACTCAACATCTGTTGCCTGGCTACTGTCCAGAAAAGCCGTTACTTTTTCCAGCAAGGTCTTGCCCTCTTCTGCCTCATCGTAACTGACGCCTATACGTCGCGCTACTTTCTTGGCGCTGGCACCGTTTTTTTCTACATAGCCTTTCTTGGTTTTTTCACTGATCAGCTTTTCCATTTCTTTTTGTGCTTTTTCCGGGGTATCAAAGCTGCTGATTTTTTCCTGGCCTGCAGTACCTATCTTGCCGTACTTCACATTCAGGGTATTCGCTTCAATTTCAATCTGCCAAAACTTGTAAGACTTGGAATCCTGGTATTCAAAATAATGTTTCATTGCCTGACGCCTTTAAAATGTGCGGTTGGTCTTACGAAAGAATGATCAACAACTCATTTTTCGCGTTGGGGAACTGCAAAATATCTTGTCTTTCACACCAGATAATCGGGTTCACATTGCGCCTTGTCAAGCAAGAAAATCAATTGTTACATTGCATTTTTTCAGCATTTATTTTCCTGTGAAGATGAGTCAATTTCTGAGACACAAGCTCCTGCAGAGGCTGCTTTATTCGAGCTGTAGTGGCAAAGCAATTAGTTGCCGCTATTCACTGCCCATCAAAAATATTTTTAAAAAAAATTAGGCACTTTTAAAGTAAACGTGTATATTCCGTCCTGTACTTGCATCAAGTCCTTAATTTGTTGGTCCCAATTCCGCATAGCTTTATCTCTCTGGCTGTTCTGTCTTTTTTCCACTGGTTTTATCACTTGCTTACAAGTCCATATTGGGCGATTTTGCCTATGGTTTTATCAAAAGGAAAAAAACATGAGTACTCAAACAGGTATAGTTAAATGGTTCAACGATGCCAAAGGCTTCGGCTTTATCGCTCCTGATGCAGGTGGTGCAGATTTGTTCGCCCACTTCCAGGACATACAGTCCAGCGGCTTCAAAAGCCTGAGCGAAAACCAGCGTGTGTCTTTCGAGCGCACAGCCGGTCCTAAAGGCGACAAAGCCAGCAACATCCAGGTTCTGTCCTAATATCAGACCAAGGTCTTTATTGACCTTGTCGGGTGAATTCAATTTGCCCGGTCGCAGCGCTTTTGACTAATTTAGTAATACCGGCCAGTGACACCACGCAGATAGCATGGGTTACTGGGAATTAGTCAATCGCATGGCGACACCCTTCATCTGTCAGTGTTTATGTCTCGTACAAAATGCTGATGCGCAGAATGATACTTACCGGCTCTTGGTACCACGCAGATAGCATGGATCTAGAGAAAATGGTATTGTCGTTAAAGGATGCATAGTGCATCCTGTGCACAAGACCGCAGAGTAAGCTCAGCCTACTCCAAAGCGCCTTCATTCTCACCGGCTGGATTTGCATGTCTATGTATATGCGAACCGGGAAATGGTGTAGTGAAGTGTTGAAGGATCTCATTCGTGGTACATCCTGTCATGGACCGAACTATAGCGGACCAGCAGGAACAGGCAAACACCCCCACATTACACCGCGCAGATAGCACGGGTGATGCACCAATCAATGACACCACGCAGATAGCACGGGTTGTTGTCAGTTTGCCGGAATGAATGGAATGCCCACCTTTGGTGGGCTTTTTGCGTTTACGCCTATGCGTTTACTTCGGGTGTGAGCTCATACATCCAGACCTCAGTTTTGTGCATGGAGATGGGCTTCGATCAATTGAAGGCAATGAAATTGCTACGAATACCCATCACCATCCCAAGCTTTCCGTGGTGAGACTTTAAGCGCAGAATGCAACAGCAGACATGCGATATAGAAAAATAATCAGCCCAGTTCTTTTGCCACGACAGCCACTGATCCGGCATCTGGCAAATGCGATAGTTGTGCCAGCATGTGGTCTTTGATGGTTTCATTGATTTCATCAAAACGTCCCGGTGCCAGATTCAAAGCGGCAGCGATATCGCGCACGGCCTGTGTTTCTGCATCGCTGAATGTGCCATCGGCAAAGCCTGTCATGACGCTGAGTGCAACCACCATTTCACGTTCTTGCTCAGTTGCGAAATCGCTTGCTGCCAATTTGTAGGCGTCAGCAGCGGCCAGCAATTCATCAAAGGATGGATGGCTTGCAGTGCTGATGCTGCCTTCGTAAAAACTTTTGATCAAGGCAGATTCTGCGGGATGGATGTCATCTGTTTTTGCTACCTGTAACATGATTTTGCTGGCGGCGATAATGGCGCTATCACTCAGGGATTGCGGGGCAAAAAATGGAAACATGGTTTTCTCCTGGATATAGATAAAATTTAAATCGCATTGCGCAAGACTTGCAATTGCTGCTGCACTTCTTGCGGTGTCATATTCTTGAAGCGGTCTGGCAACATGGAGCGGCGTGAAGTTTCAAACACGGCCAGCATCTCCATGAAGGCGATCATTTGTGTTTCTTGCGGTGGCATGAAGTCGGCCACGGCCATCTCGAAAATTGCAGAAGTAATTTCACCATCACCACGTTTGGCGAACTCCAGTGCCAGCAGCGCTACCGCCTCCAGATCAGCATTTGAATAACCGCGCAAGACGTCAAACACCGGCAAGGTATTGGCCCAGTCTATCGAACACTTGACGTCATAACGGCTGAGTATGGCCTTGACGATGTCGGCGCGTTCAGTAGCAGTGTCGGCATAAAAGAAAGGGATTTTCCTGTCGAGACGGCCAGGGCGTTTGATGTCGGTATCAAGCTTGTCAGGGCGGTTGGTCATGAGGATGAACAAGACCTTGCCACGGTTCTCGGTATCGGACATGAACTCTTTAAGGCGGGCAATCACGCGTGAGCTGGTGCCGCCATCAGAGTCATCGCCCTGCTTGCCAAAGCTGCGGTCACCTTCATCAATGACCACGGCGATAGGGCCCATGGCCTTGACTGCGTTCAGCACACGCTCAAGATTGGCTTCTGTCGAACCTACCCATTTGGAGCGGAAATTCTTCAGGCTCACGCCTGACAATCCAGCCTCTTTCAAGAATGCCTTAATCACAAAGGTCTTGCCCGCCCCCATAGCACCAACTGCCAGCAAACCCATGGGTGATCTTGCCTTGTCGCCGGACTTAATGGCCTTGGCGATTTCCATTAACTCTGTCTTGATGTTCTCATTGCCACCAACTGCACTGAGATCATGCTTGGGTTCGATGAATTCGATGAGGCCAGCGCATTCTTTTTCTATCAGCTCACGCTTGCGCTTGCGTACTATTTCCATCATTTCGGAATAGGGGTCGACATCGACATCCACAGCCAGGGTCTTGCCCGGGTCTATCAGGTGGGCGATTTCTTCCGGTGTCATGCCAGCCGTGATGGCGGACAATTTTGCTGCCCGGTCTTCTGCATTGGCCTGGCCTTGCAAAAGACTTGCAATGAGCTTGGTTCGTTCTGCTTCACGCAAGCCTTGCGGGCCTTCTGCCGCAACAATGCTGCTCAGTTGTATCACGCGCAGACCCGCAGTTTGCTTGGCCAGCAATTTGACTTGCTGCTCTTCCATCTTAGGAGCGTAATGCCTGACTGCTATTTCACGTTCAGCTTCTTGCGGTATCGGCACTTCTACTGCCGCCACCTTGGGATTGGACATGATGGCCTGATTGATTTCGGCCAGTGACTCGCACAGCAGGATGACGACATTATCTTTTTGTGCCAGTGCATCATCGAGTGACCAGCGATGCAGGGTGGTAAAAGCAATGCGGTCTTCCAACGACATCATTTGCGGATCGCCATTCGGGAAGATCGTTCCTGCATAAGGGAAGATTACGGCATTCGACGCATGTTCACGCATGCGGCGTTCTACCGATTCAAAGATGCCAGGCAAACCCTTGTCAGCCAGATAGCCGTACAAGACTTCTTTCTCTTCTGTCGTTGCGCCTTGCAGAAAACGTACGCCGCGGTCAAGGCTGATTTCCATGATGCGGTTCTTGTTTTCCTTTAGCAGGACCTGAGACAAAAATTCAGACATGCCATGGGCCACGCTATCAACGAGGTAGCGGTCAAATACATTGCCATACAAGACGAAGACCGAGGCTTCGCCTGCCAGATATTTCTGTCTCAGCTGTTCTGCCCAGACGGGCAGCGTGCGCTTGCTAGTGCCAGTTTCGCTCATGGATGTCTGCTCTGTCTCTTTGCTTTAATTACTCACTGGTGACAACGGATGTTGACACGCCTTGCCAAAACCAATTACATGGTCTTGCCACCGCTGTTGGCCTCTGCCTGGCCAGCACGGGCTTTTTTCATGTCTTCGAGTTGCTGCTTGGCTGTCACTGCGCCGCTGCTCTGGCGCAGTTTTGCCAGACGCACGTCGAGATCAGAGCTGCGCAATTCCTGACCCAGATTGGCTTCAGCCACGGTGTTTTTGATATGGTCGCGCACATTGCTGAGCGCCTTGACTTCGGCATCGACAGACAGCCCTTCCAGCTGGTTCTGTATCGATACGCGTGCTTGTGCACTGTGCATCTGCGCCAGCATGCGGTCTTTTTCTGCCTTGAGTTTATCGATCTCACCTTTGACTTGCAGCAGTGAATCCTTGGCATCGTCGGCATCAGTCTGGGCGATTTTCATGTCATCCTGCAGAGCTGCTACGCTGGCATCGAGGGCATTTTTCTTTTGTATCAGTACGACTGCCAGATCGTCCTGGTTAGTGGCGATTGCACTTTCCAGATCAGCGGTGATGGATGCTAGTTCTGCTTGCTCCGCCTTCAGGCGCGCTTCTACATCCTGCCTGCGGCGTATGATGGCGGCAGTCGCGGCCTTGAGTTTGGTATATTTACTGATCATGGAATCGATGGAATTCTGGTAGGCGATTTCCGGGTGGCGTTTTTCCACATCGGTAATCCACAATGAGACGAAGCCTGACCAAAGATTGGATAAGCGGGCGATGAAATTGCTGTCAGACATGTTGATCCTCTTTTAGGTAAAATTGACCTGAATTGACTATAAATTGATCATGAGATGATCGTGTTATCGAACTATCGCTTCGAAGAAAGTTTTATGATGCCTGGCAAAAGTCTGGAAGCCATGATCCAGGCTGGCACGCATGGCTGCATGTTCTTTTTTGGGGCTATAAGTAAACGCCAGTTCTGCACCTTTGGTTGCCCATTCAAAATGGTCAGCCTCGGCTGCGCCGCCATGACCACTGTGTATCTGCAACCATTGATAACATGGATGGCTTTGACCGGCGATTTCCTGCTTGGCTTTTTTCAGGAAACGGGTCACTTCTTTTTGTTCCTTGCGCAGGTATTCATCTATCATCGAGAACTCGCGGTCAGCCAGAATTTCTGAGCCCAGATGGTAACCTATCGCTGCCATGATGGCGTCCCTGTTGTCTTCACTGCCATTGCCGTAACCCTGCGCAACCTTGGCATTCAGGGTCTTTAACCAGGCAGGTTCATTGAGCATTTTATTCAGTTCTGCGGTGGAGGCCGCATAGCCTTGCTGACGCGCATAACGCAGTAAGCCAGCCAGGGTTGCCTGCGCCAGGCAGCGGTGTGTATCGCGGTATTCTGTATCGCGGTCATCGAATTCATCACGCGCAGCATCAAAGAAAAAACTCGCGATAAAAACACTGCGGTCATTCAGCAAACGCTCGGCCACGGTTTGATCGACAAACATCGTGCGCGAACGGCCTATCTTGCCGGATAATGAAGCCACGCCAGAACCAAAGAAACCATTCCAGCTGGTATAACGGGCAAAGAAACGCAGCAAGCCTACCGCACCTTCTGCGCCAGCGAGATTCAGTGCATTTTTTACCCTAGCCTGTGCCAGCTCGAAATCTGCCAGCCCTTGCAAATCGTCCTGCGTGATGATGCTGTATTCCATGATCTTCGCTTTCCAGTGTTCACTGCATATTTTTTACTGCGTATTTTTTTGTGCCTGCGGCTGTACTTTTACCCCGGCTGCAACGCGGCTTTGCTTGCGATTTTCCAGCTCTTGCGAAATCACTGGCATAGTGTCGCGCAAGGCTCCTTCGAGTTCAGCTTCCAGGTCTTCTTCCAGCCCCAGCTTGGCTATCGATTCTGCGAGTTTGGAATCAACATCGGATGAAGTCGGTGCAGTCATGATGGTCTGGTAAATTTCATCCATCTGGTCGGGCATGGAAATGATGGCTGCTTCTATCGCCGCCTTGCGACTCAGCATGCGGCGCTGGCGTGTGATGAGCGAAAGATAATCATTGCGCGCTTTTTGCAATTGCAACTGATCCATGCCTGGCTTGATATCTGCCAGGTCCTGGTCTATGCGCTCCAGGCGCGTTTCCACTTCTTTCATATTGACGGAATTGGCACGCTCTTCTATGACCGTCAGGGCCAGCCACATGCTCAGGTAATCGAGGGTAGCATCATCGAGTTTTTCCACATCGTTCATGGACAGACTGGTGCGGCTGTCACTGGCATACTGGTAAAGGGAAGCAACATGCTGCAGCATGCGTTGATAGGCATCCATCGAGCCAAATACCTTGAAGGCGATGCCTTCACGCTTGTGGATTTCTTCCAGGAAGTGCTGTCTGGAAGCGGCCCTCTCCTGCTCGCGGTATTTTTTATCGACGGCAGCGCGGAAATTTTCTGAATACGGGATAAACATGGCGGCGATGGTTTCCCCGGCCACCAGGCCTATGAGCGGAATCAGCGCGGCATTGAAGCCGTAGGGTATGGATATCAAGACGCTGGCAGCGACCGTGCCCAGCACGGCAAACATATTGCCCTGGCTGTACAGCATTTCCTTCACATATGAAACTTGTTTGATCTGCACGTTTTTATTTCAATTCTTTATTTCAATTCGCTATTTCAAATGGTGACTCTGAGCGTACCGCGTCCGGGACTGAGTTTGTGGAGTTGCGTCAGTACACGTTCCTGCATGTTGACTGCTTCGGTAGAACGCTGCCATACGGCTGAACGCGGGCGGCTCTCGGTAATTTCAAAGTCGTCTGCAATCTTGGCGGGCTGGGTAGAAAGCACGATGACACGGTCACCCAGCAACAGGGCCTCAGTCACATCATGCGTGACGAAGACGATCAGGCAGGGGCTGGTCTTGTGCAGGGTAATCAGCAGTTGCTGCATTTCTTCACGGGTTTGTGCGTCGAGTGCGCCGAAAGGCTCGTCCATGAGCAGGATACGTGGTCGCAACACCAGCGCCCGCGCCAGTGCTACGCGCTGGTTTTGGCCGCCGGATAATTGTGCAGACGACAGGTTTTTTTTATCTGCCAGACCTACAGCTTCGAGCATGTCATCTACGCGTTTTTTCCATTCAGCTTCGGGGAATTTTTTCTTCCATAAACCGAGGCGAAACGGGAAAGCGACATTTTCATAGACTGTCAGGTCTGGTCGGTTGGCATAACGCTGGAACACCATGACGGCATCATCATGCGGGCCATCACAGACTTCGCCATTGATATGCACGGAGCCAGATGTCGGTGACTGCACACCAAAAGGACGCACGCCACCCATCATATGCAGCAAGGTGCTTTTGCCACAACCGGAGGGGCCCAGCAACATATTAATGGTGGGCTTGTCAAAAGACAGGCTGATACCATCGATCACGCGTGTCACAGGGCCATCGGCATTGGCATATTCCTGCACGATTTCATTGAGTTGCAGGCTGATGTCGGTGCTGGTCGTCATTGTGCTGGTCGTCATCGTGCTTGCCGGGCTGGTGTCTGCCATAGTATCAGTCTTGGTATCCATATTCACTGCGAAGTTTCCCATGGATAGAGTTTTCTTTTCAACAGGCGCATCAACTGGTAAGTCACCAGCGCCAGCGCGATGATGACGATGATGCCGGCAAACACCTGATCCATGGCGCTGAAGCGGCGCGCGTTCTGTATCAGCTGGCCCAGGCCTTCGCGGGCATTGACGTATTCAGCGACGGTAATATAAGTCCACATGACCGAAATACTGACAACAACAGCGTCAGCAATACGCGGCATGGCCATGGGCAATACGGCTTTTTGTATGCATTCCCACGGTGTGGCACCGAGGTCACGTGCGCTGATGTAATAGCTTTGCGGCACGGCCTGTATGGCATCGCGCACCATGGGCACCAGATACACTACCGCACCGATGAACAGGAAGGCGATCTTCATCACCTCGCCTATGCCCAGCCACATGACAAGGATGGGCAACAAGGCGACTACCGGTGCCGAACGGAAAGGGTCTATCAGCGGCGACAGCAAAGCATTCAAGCGCGGTGCTGCGCCCATCATGACACCCACTGGTATGCCGATGGCGATGACCAGCAGGCCAGCGGCAAATACCCGGCCCGCCGACCACAGGGTGGCATTGAACAACATGCTGTTACCCTCATTCCATGACAGGTAGAGCATGGCTTGAGCCACGGCCCAGGGTGACGGCAGCCTGGTCGGGCTGACCGCACCTGATGCTGCAAGCGCAGCCCACAGCACTATTACCGTGGCCACCGATGCTATGCCGAGCTGGCGTCGCAAGCCAGGCGACATGACGGCATAGGGATTCCAGAATGTCGTCATGATGCTTAACGTGCAAATACGCCGATGCGGGTAGTACGGTTCAGGCCACGGCAATCTTCCAGTGCCAGGCCATCCGCTGCCGGATTACTTTCATTGCACAGTGGTTTATCCGGGCCATTACCAACGATTTTGAAACGTGCTTTAGGGAATTCCCATTGCTCGTTCAGATACTTCACCACTGCCGCTGCACGGGCTTGCGACAGACGCAGGTTGGAGTCGCGCGCACCAACACCATCACTGTTACCGCTGACTTCAAAATAAGCGCTGCCATTGTTTTCTATGAAAGGCACCATCTCGGTATCAACGACGCGCTGGGCTTTCTTGGTCAGTTCAGCACTGCCGGTAGCAAAACCGACGGTGACTGGCTTGGTGACACTAGCTGCCTGTTGTGTAGCTGCTTTTTGTGCAGTTTCAGTAAATTGATATTGCGGTTTGGCTGCCGCTGTTTCCACTGCAGTATTCTTGGCCAGCATGGCCTTGATGAAGCGGTAATCAAAACTCTCTTGCGGATTGACGACTGGTGATTTTGGATTCGCCAATGCGCCTGCAGCACGGTAGATGCTATCAAAACGACGATATACGCGGTCATAGTGGTTAGTACCACCGACCAGGCCCAGGATACGGGCATTGTCTTCGAGGCCTGTCCATACCAGGTTGCTGAACAGGGACTTGATGAAAGGCTTGCCTTCCTGCTTGGCCAGCAGTTTGAAGAATTCTTCTGTATTCACCAGCGCATCGACGGCATTGTCAGGTTTTGCTCTTGCCTGTGTCACGCCTTCCATCCAGCCTTCCACAAATTTCTGGATGACCGGAATGTTTTCTTCTTTTGCCAGTACGCGGCTGTCACACACCATGATGTCAAAAATCAGGTTGGTGGCCGTCTTGGTGGAATATACGACATGACCACCTTTGACATTACGCAGGGCCAGTGACAGATCAGGATCCCACAGCGCAGCGGCATCGACATTGCCGGATTCCAAAGCAGCGCGCACACCCGCCGTGCCTTCATCAGCGTTGATGAAGACAAACTTGACGCTTTCTTTCTTGCGCGCCGTCATCGAAGAATTTTCTATCGCATCGATCAACATGCCGTGCGAAGGAGTGAACTGCAGTACCGCGACCGAATGGCCAGCCAGGTCTTCTACCGTGCGTATGCTACCGTCTTTGGCGATGACAGCATCTGCACCCTGGGTATTATCGACGACCATGACGGCACGCGCATCCAGACCAGCATTGCGCAGATTAGGTTGTTCCTGCGCCCATGAGTCAGAAGTACGCCATGCACATTGTGCTGCGCCTGATTCAAACACGGTTGCCAGCGCGGGGATGTCATCCTGGATGACGAATTGCATATTCACACCCTTGGCTGCATACACAGAATTGGGCTGGGTAGTCAGGCTGTTGCCATTGGCAACCAGCGCAGGCGCATAACCATGGAAGCTGACGATACTGACCTTCAGGGGATTGCCGCTGGAGCCGAGTGGCCCGCTGCCAGACACTGGCGCAGGAGCAGGTTTGCCAGAAGGCTTCACACCATTGGCTTTACTCGTTGCCGATGCACTGGCCGTCACTGTCGCGCCGGATTTTGCATCAGCCCGGTTGGCCCACCAGTCCTTGAGTGCCAGATTCCAGGCCGCAGAGCCTGCGGCTCCGAGGATAATCACTGCAATAAGTCCTTTAGCAAGAGGGCTAGCTGTAGCCATGGTCATTCCTTGATGATGTGTTGTTAGTCAGTGTGAGGTCGGTGTAAGTTCGGTCTGAATTGCTCTGACCTCAGTGTGAAAATTGCGCCGGGATCTCGCGCAATCTTTCTACTTCTGCCTGCAGGCGCTTCACTTCGCGCTCACAGTTTTCCATTGCAGATTTTTGTCCACCTTCCAGATTGGTGATCTGTTCTGCAGTTTTTTGTATCTCGCGTGCTAGCAGTCTTTCCATTTCAGCGATCTGCTTGCGTATTTCTGTGACGGCTCTTTCTTCTGCCGCTTTCAAATCAGCGACTTCGGTAATCACTTGCTGCTGGTTGGCAGTGAGCTGCGATTCAAGTGCTTTTTGATAGTCTTCCAGTGCGGCGATTTTTCTTTGGGCATCGATGATGGAATCATCGATAGTCCAGTTATCGTCCGCCGCATCCATGGCATGCACTGCTGCCTTGCGGGTGGCTTCGTCCATGGCGCGCAAACCGTCAAGCAACCTGAGCAGGCGTTCCGCCGGGAAAGGGGAATCGGGTATCTGGGCGCTTTTGAAGATATCTTCAAACGACTTGCCACCGGCGACATCAGCCGCCGCGTAGGCGATGGGTGGATTGATGGCTGGAGCCAAGGAAGTGCCAGCATCACTGGTGTTTGGCAATGGCGGCGGATTGGTACCCGCAGTTTCATCAGTAAATTCGCTGGCAGCCTGGTTTATCAGGAGTTCGTCGTCCGGCGCCACACCATGCAATTTCAATTTTTCTTCATCAGATAACTCGACCAGCTTGGCAGCAGCCAGAAACTTCAGGATACCTTTCACGCGAATTACCTCTTCAGAAAAATCTATGTGTGCAACAAGATACAACAGGCTGGCATAAATTGCCACTTTGATTGCATGTACCGGTCGCTTGAAAACCGGCTATTTGTCTCTGGGAGAACACAGTATCATCTGTCCATTGTGCGAGTAGTGCACCATGTATGGGATTGCACCGGAAATTCAATAGCTATTTCACAATATACTTTTCTTCAGGTCATTTTCATTTCCCACTGGCAAATAAGCTAAATCAGTTGCTTGCGCATGCGACTTAATGGTGCAACTATGCCGCCAGGCAAATCCAGATCGACGCGCTCAAATACAGTAAAACCACAAGCCAGATACAAGGGTTCACCCGGCATGGTGGCGGCCAGCTCCAATACTGTAAATCCCGCTGCCTGTGCCTGGGTGCTGCAGTGTTCGAGCAAAAGCCTGCCCAGGCCACGGCGCGCGGCCTTGGGTTCTACAAAAAAAGCCCGTATGCGTGCTGCATCGGTCGCTGGATCAAGTAAGTTATCCACCCCCTGCTTGGCCTGGTCACCACCAAACAGGGTCTTGCGCTTGCTCCAGCCACCGCAAGCCAGCATGCTGCCCTGCTCTTCGATGACAAAATAAGTCTGGTCATGGATGAGCTGGCTATCGACACCAAACACGTGTGTGAGCAAAGCCTGCGCCTGTTCAGAGGTATAAAAGCTGGCACTGAGTTGTATCGCAGAGCGGGCGATCAGGGCTTGCATAACAGCGATGTCAGCTTCCTTTGCGCAGCGTATCGTCATATTTTCATTCATCACTTTTTCCTTTCCCTTTCAGCGGTGCATATCCCTGACACCATAGTCATCAATGAACTATAAGTCCGCAAGATTTGTCAAATCCCTTCATGTTAAGGTGAGCACCTCGCTGACCAATGCCCTGCTTGATTATCTCAATGAGATACGCAAGGCAGTATCAGGAAGCTGAAAGACCATCATACGGCAATTCATCAAAAAACAAGATAGCTCAACAATTCAAGAACAGGATAAAACCATGCAAACAAAAATCGTGAAAATAGAAAGCTTCCAGGTCAGCGGCCTGCAAGTACGCACCCGCAATGCTGATGAAGCCGATAATGCTACTGGCAAGATAGGTCCTATGTGGGGGCAATTCTTTGCCAGAAATTTGCCCGAGACCTTGCCAGCGAAAACCGGTGACGGAAAAATCTATGGCGTGTATTCAAATTATGAAAGCGATGCGAATGGCTTGTTTAACGTAACAGCCGGTGTCGGCGTCATGGCAGCCTCAGCAGAGTTGGCCAATGTCAGCATCACTGCCGGTCGCTACATGGTATTCAATTGTGAAGGTGAAATGCCTGCTGCCATCATCAAAGGCTGGGGTGAGGTGTGGTCTTATTTTTCTGGTCAGGCAGAATACCAGCGCAGCTATCTGACTGACTTTGAAGAATATCAGGGGCCTGCACAAGCGGCGATCTACATCGGTATAAAATAAGCGCCACTTTATTATCATGAGGCCAGCATGTCCGCATTGTCCACCAATCCCGCCCTGCAAGTCAGTTATGAACGCCGCCTTTCCCGCGTCACTAATTACCTGCATGCGCATCTGGATGAAGACCTGGATTTGAACAAGCTGGCCGACATCGCCTGCATGTCGCCCTACCATTGGCACCGCATCTATCGCGCCATTCATGGCGAGAGTGTGGTGGCGACAGTCAAGCGCCTGCGCTTGCAAAGAGCAGCGACCCTGCTGGCACGCAGCGATATGACGATAGATAAAATCGCAGAATTTTCTGGCTACCCCAACCTGCAGTCTTTCACCCGTATTTTTGCATCTGTGTATGGGCAACCACCGGCGCGTTACCGCAAGGAGGGTAGCCACCAGCAAATCCCATTGCCAGATGAACTCAGTGCCGACCTGCACTTCCCGGTCAGCATCACCAGCATAGCCCCGGTGCAATTGCTGAGCATAGACAATACCGGCAGTTATATGAGCATCAGCAAGACTTTTGATATCCTGAATGGCTGTGCCGCCTCACGACAATTATTTAGGGAAGATACCCGCTGGTTCGGTATTTACTATGACGATGCAATGACGGTGGATGAAGACAAGCTGCGCTCAAAAGCCTGCATCAGCGCGCCTCAGCCTTTGCCGGAACAGGCATTGCAAGAACCCCTGTCTTTGACGGAGCTGCGCGGTGGCAAATATGCCGTGCTGACTTATAAGGGCCCTTATTCTGACATGCAGCCGGTTTATCGCTGGTTCTTTGGTGTTTGGCTGCCAGCATCTGGTGAAGAGATAGACGATGCGCCGCCGTTTGAAGAATACCTGAACAACCCGCGCGATGCCGCACCCGCAGATCTACTGACAAATATCTACATGCCCTTGCGCTAAACGAATGGAGAAAGCGCTTCATCATTGAATTCCCTGACCAGGAAATCAATGAAAGCCCTGGCCGCCATGGGCAACCTGCTGGACGGCACGTACAAGGCATACAGGCTGATCAGCGGCGCCTCCTGCCATTCACCGAGTATCTGGACCAGCTCACCCCGTGCCACCCATTGTTGGGTGATGAAATCCGGCTGCAAGACTATGCCCAGACCATCTGCCGCTGCCTGCGCCAGCATCTCGCCATTATTCGAACACAGGGCACCGCCTACGCGCACGCGTTTTTCACTACGGCCATCGCTGAGCAGCCATTCCGCCCCGGTCAGGTTGTGCCCATAATTCAGGCACCTGTGCTGGGCCAGGTGTGCTGGCTCTCCGGGTATGCCATGCTGCTCCAGATAAGCTGGGCTGGCATACAACGACCGTTTGACGGCACAGATGCGGCGTGCTGCCAGGTTGGAATCACTCACATGGGCGATGCGCAGGCTAAGGTCAAAACCCATTTCTATGGGATTGAGCATGCGGTCGTTCAGGTCCATGCGCAATTCAACACGTGGATGCTGTTTCAAAAACTGACTCATGCGCGGTGCCAGCATGATGGTGCCAAAACTCATGGGGGCATTCACCACCAGCTTGCCAACAGCCTGGGTACGTCTTTCAGTCAGAGCCAGGCTTACTTCATCTGACAGTGCCAGGATAGAGCGCACGTATTCATGCAGCTCTGCACCTGCACTGGTCAATGACAAAGCGCGGCTGGTACGGTTCAGGAGCTTGACATTATAGGTTTCTTCTAGCGAGGCCACCAGCTTGCTGACCTGCGAGCGCGTGACATCCATTTCACGCGCAGCCGCAGCAAAACTACCATGCTGCCAGGAGAGGGCAAAAGCGCGAAAGGCATCGAGTCTGTCCATGCAATGTTTCCAATCTGGATACTTAATGAAGACATTTTACTATCTAGTGCGCATTATGGAAACAATCTACAGTACACATGTCTGGACGCCAATTGTTAAAACCTAATTTAAAACCTGCCTTTCAAACCGATGGAGCACCTATCATGAGCAACCCAAAACTTGATTTACTGACAGCCGCCAACCACAGCCTGATCCTGATTGATCATCAGCCACAAATGACCTTCGGCGTTGCCAGCGGCATAGACCGCCAACTGCTGAAAAACAATGTGATAGGCCTGGCCAAGTCTGCCAAGGTATTCCAGGTACCGACCGTACTGACTTCAGTAGAGACTGCCGGTTTCTCCGGCGAAATCTGGCCTGAACTGCTGGCCGAGCTGCCAGACAACAAGATTTTTGAACGTACCTCGATGAATACCTGGGATGATGAAGCAGTCAAAGCCGAGTTGAAAAAGTTTGGCCGCAAAAAACTGGTGTTTGCCGCATTGTGGACCGAAGTCTGCCTGACCTTCCCGGTATTGGAAGCCATGCGCGATGGTTATGAAGTGTATTTCGTTGAAGATGCCTCTGGTGGCACCTCAGCCGCAGCCCATAACATGGCCTTGCAACGCATGATACAGGCAGGTGCGGTGCCCATGACCTGGCAGCAATACCTGCTGGAACTGCAACGCGACTGGGCTAAAAAGGATACCTACGAAGGCACGACAGGCGTGGTGGTTGAGCATAGTGGCGCTTACGGTTCTGGCATAGATTATGCAATCACCCATGTACACAAAATGGCTGCACGCAAAGTCACGCATTGAATCACAATGAGCGACAATCAGTAACAATGAGTGGCTGCAAAAATGCAGCCTGTGATCCATCTTACCTCTATCTGACATCATGATCGCTATCGCCGACACACTGTACCTGAATGGCCGTTTCACTACCCTGGACAAACAAAACCCTCAGGCAAATGCGGTAGCGATTGCTGATGGCAAATTCATCGCCGTCGGCGATGCCACAGAAGTGCGCCGTCACATGGGCGCGCACACCAACGTCATTGACCTCAAAGGCCGCGCCGCCATTCCCGGCTTGCACGACAGCCACACCCATCTGATAAGGGCAGGCTTGAACTACACCATGGAATTGCGCTGGGATGGCGTGCCCTCCCTGGCAGACGCCATGCGCATGCTGAAAGAGCAGGTTGCCCGTACCCCGGCGCCACAATGGGTGCGCGTGGTCGGTGGCTTCACTGAGCATCAGTTTGCAGAAAAAAGGCTGCCAACGCTGGCAGAAATCAATGCTGCCGCACCTGATACGCCTGTGTTTATCCTGCACCTGTATGACCGTGCGCTGCTCAATGGTGCAGCCCTGCGTGCAGTTGGCTATACCAAAGACACACCGAGTCCGCCAGGTGGTGAAATCGAACGCGACAAACAGGGCAACCCGACCGGGCTGCTGCTGGCCAAACCAAACGCCATGATCCTGTATGCAACGCTGGCAAAAGGACCCAAACTGGACCCGGATGCGCAAGAGATTTCTACCCGGCTGTTCATGCGCGAGTTGAACCGGCTCGGCATTACCTCGGTCATTGATGCGGGTGGCGGTTTTCAAAATTACCCGGATGACTACCGCATCATAGAAAAACTGCAGAAGGCAGACGAGCTGACCGTGCGCATCGCCTACAACCTGTTTACTCAGAGACCGAAGCAGGAAGTAGAAGATTTCCAGACCTGGAGTGATTTGCTGCCACCCCTGTCTGGCGATGCGATGTACCGTCACAATGGTGCGGGTGAGATGCTGATATTTTCAGCAGCTGATTTTGAAGATTTTCGTGAGCCACGCCCGACACCGGTCGATAGCATGGAAGATGAGCTTGAGCGCGTAGTACGCCTGCTGGTAGAAAAACGCTGGCCTTTCCGCCTGCATGCGACCTATGACGAAACCATCAGCCGGGCACTGGATACTTTTGAAAAGGTGAACCGTGATATTCCATTCAATAATCTGCACTGGTTCTTTGACCATGCAGAAACCATCAGTCCACAAAACATAGACCGTGTCAGGGCCTTGGGTGGCGGTATCGCGATACAGCACCGCATGGCCTATCAGGGTGAATATTTCATAGAGCGCTATGGTAGCGAGAAGGCAGCGCACTCACCACCGGTGCGGCGCATGCTTGATGCCGGCATTCCAGTCGGCGGCGGTACTGATGCCACCCGCGTTGCCAGTTACAACCCCTGGGTCAGCCTGGCATGGATGATCACTGGCAGGACCGTCGGTGGTACTAATCTGTATCAGTCAGATAATCTGCTGGACCGGGAAACCGCCTTGCGCCTGTGGACCACAGGCAGTGCCTGGTTTGCCAATGCGGATGGCAGACAGGGGCAGATCAAGGCCGGACAACTGGCGGACTTCATCGTGCCATCAGCCGATCTGTTTGCAATTCCTGAAATGGACATCGCCAGCCTGGTGTCGCACCTGACCGTCGTAGGCGGCAAGGTCGTGCATGGTGACGACGTGTTTTCTGACCTGGCTCCACCGATGCCACGGGCAGCCAATGACTGGGCACCGACCAATGTCTTTGGTGGCTACTGGCGCGAACCGCTGGTGCAAAAAAACAAAGCTGGTCATCTGCAAAAACCTGTCCAGCATGCCAGTTGCTGTGCGAAACCCTGCCAGGTTCATGGGCATGGCCATACGTCCAGCTGGCTCAATCCCGTGCCGGTATCGGATGAAAAAAGTTTTTGGGGCGCACTGGGTTGTGGGTGCTGGCTATGACACTGCCCTCTTCGATGCAGACACTGGCCCTGGCTATGCTGGCCAGTGTGTTTGCCTGGAGTGCCGCTGACAAATTGTTGCACTGGCAAGACGGGCTTGCTGAAGTCCGTGCACAACTGCCTTTTGCTCCTGTGATTTTATTATACGGCACCGTGTTCTTGCAGACTGCTGGCAGTTTGTGCCTGCTAGCAGCAGCCTTCTTTCCCGAGCAACCCCTGCTGCGTTATCTGGGCGGCTGGTCAGCGCTTGCCCTGGCTGGTTTCACCTGTATGGCAACGCTGCTGTTTCATGCCTTCTGGAGAGAAAAAAATGCTCGGGATATGCGACGCATGCTGACTGTGTTTCTGGAACACCTTGCTTTGGCAGGTGGCCTGTTTCTGGCAGCCACGCTCTTGCTAAGCTCGTGAGTCACCCTATTGAAAATGGACAATAAATATGCCCACCGACATTTCTTCTGCAACACCAGCGAGCAGCCCGGCACCAGCATTTAATGCGTGGATGGCACCCCTGCTGGCCCTGGTCGCCGCGTATATAGATACCCTGGGTTTCATCGCCCTGTTCGGCCTATTCACCGCCCATGTCACGGGCAACTTTGTCCTGATTGGTGCAGCCTTTGTACACGGTGGCAGTGGCATGACCTTAAAGTTCCTGGCTTTCCCGGCTTTCATCGCTGGTGTGCTGGTGGCCAAATGGACACACGGCTTTTTGAGCGCACGTAGCAGCACTAGGGTATTAAAAACTTTGCTGGCGCTGGAAGCCCTGTTCCTGCTCGCCTTTGCCATGACAGGTATTTTGCTGCGGCCTGACCTGGATGCCAACCCCGGATACACCGCCATCGCCACCGGCATGCTGGGTGCACTGGCCATGGGTTTGCAGAATGGCACCAGCCGCCTGAGCCTGTCCAGTCTGGTACCCACGACGGTCATGACCGGTAATGTGACACAGATCGTGATTGACCTCGTCGATGCCGCCTCAGGCAACATTATTGCGCGCGAACGCATACGCCGCTTCATCCCTGCGGTTGCGGGTTTTGTAGTGGGTGCGGTCGGCGGTGCCCTTGCTTACGTCGGCCTGGGCTTTATTGCCGTCCTGCCTGTGATTGCGGTGTTGCTAGTACTGATTTATATTGCAGACCCGATTATTAAGCCAATTATTACAGGCCCGCGCCAGTAATCCGCAAGGAGGATATCCAGGTGCAGATTGCAGACTGCGGGCTTGCAGGCCGCATTGCCTAGCCAGGCACGTCACCCTTGCGCGTCACTTTGCCAGAGCCACCTATGGATTTGCTGATTTTTGGATCGCCATAATAACTGACGTCACCAGAGCCGCCTATGCTGACATCCAGCCTGTCCTTGGCCCAGACCTGGGCTGTGCCTGAACCGCCTATCTTGATTTTGACGTTGCGTGCTTCCAGCCTGCCGGCTTTTATATCACCAGACCCACCAATCGTGCCAGCCACGTCATTGACAGTGCCAGCAGCGACAAAATTGCCACTGCCGCCTATGACCACACTCAGGCTGTCTGCCTGCAAGGTCTTGATCTGTACATCGCCTGAACCGCCTATCTTGGTCTGCAATTCTTTGCTGGTCAGTTTGTCGGTCCAGACTTTACCTGAACCACCGACGGCGATCTTGTCCAGATTCTTGCAATAGACCACGATATTCATGGTCCTGGTTTTAGGGTAACTGTTTTTTTCGGCATTGCGGATTTTCAGGTGACCGCTTTCAACCACGGTTTCTACCAGCGACTGCAGATTGTCGTCAGTCTCTACCTGCACGCCTTCTTTATCGCCCTGGCGCAATTCCAGTCTGGCAGGCAAAGCCAGGTCTATTCCAGAGAAACCAGTGACGGCACGGTCTTGTTTCTGGATATTGCCTGAACCTTCTACGGCCTTTCCTTTGAACCAGCCATCTGACCAGTCAGCGGCAGCAGGCAGGCTGGCCAATGCCAGCAAGGCACCCAGGATGTAGCGGCGGGAAATTGAGGTTTTCATCATAGTCTCCTTAATAATTGTTGCCTTGAGACTATCACTAATGAGCGAAGTTCCTGAAAAGGAAACTTATTTAGGCTGTGGCTTGGGTGCGTTATCGTTTTTTGCTGGCTGGGTTTTCAGGGGTTTGACGGTCACTACCTTGCCCTTGCTTTTGCATGGATTATCTGACCAGACAACACGGCCATCAACTTCGCAACGAAATACCGGAGTTTGTGCTGAAGATAAAATAGGAAACAACAGGGGTAATATCAGGAGGAGAGATTTTTTCATGAGACACTTAGTGAGGAAATACATGCATGATTATACCCTGCATTCTGTTTTCTTTTTTACATCTCCGTGACATTTACCGCAGCTTCTTGAAAACCGCTTATGATGCGCTGCACGATGAACAATTGCTACGCCATGGAACGTTTATCCGGCGTGGCGGTCACAACACTTTTCCTCAGGAGACTTTGTATGAAACAATTTCTGCTCGCCATGAGCCTGATCACAGGTTTGGCATCCAGCCAGGCAGCGCTGGCCGATGATGCCTTGAAGGCTGCCATCGCCGGACAACAACGCACGCCAGCCAATGCCGTACGTGACAGTGCGCGTCATCCGTATGAAACCCTGACTTTCTTTGGCATCAAACCAAATATGACCGTGGTTGAACTGTCGCCTGGTGGTGGCTGGTACACAGAAATCCTGGCACCTTACCTGCGCGACAATGGCAAGATGATCGTCGCCCTGAATGATCCAGCCGCCAGCAAGGGCGCCGCCAACTTCAAGCAAAAACTGGATGCTACACCGGCAGTGTATGGCAAGGTACAAATGGGTGTTTTCTCCCCGCCAGCCAAGCTTGATTATGCTGCCAGGGGTACAGTCGATATGGTGTTGACGTTCAGAAATATCCATAACTGGATAGACAATGGCGAACCTGCCATGAAAGCCTTGTTCCAAAGCGCCTATGACAGCCTGAAACCAGGTGGTGTATTTGGCGTGGTAGAACATCGCCTGCCAGCCAGCAAAACCCAGGATGCAAAAGCCAGCACTGGCTATGTGCATGAAAGCTATGTCATCAAACTGGCTGAAAGCGTAGGCTTTAAACTGGCGGGAAAATCTGAAGTCAATGCCAACCCTAAAGACAATGCCGAACATGAAAACGGCGTCTGGGCTTTACCACCTACCTATGCCAACAAAGATAAAGACAAGGCTCAGTATGAAGCGATAGGCGAAAGCGACAGGATGACACTGAAGTTCGTCAAATCTTAAGACGCCAAGCGCAACTGGCAAGTCTGGCGGTAACAGCTTATGATAGCTGTTACCGCCTTTTTTCTGGGAACCGCCATGTTCAGAAAATGCCTGCTGCTGCTATTGTGCTGTACTGGCATGAGCGGATATGCCGCAGACAAATACATCGTTGATCAGGAACACACATACAGCAATTTTGAATACAAGCACTGGGGCCTGTCCTTGCAGCGCGGCCGTTTCGACAAGAATAGCGGCAGCATAGAACTGGACATGGAGAACAAGACCGGTAGCCTGCAGATTGCCATAGAGGCAGACTCCATCAATACCGGTTCAGATACATTCAATAATATCCTGCGCTCGGCCAGTTTTTTCAATGCAGAGAAATACCCAAAAATCTTTTTTCAGTCGAACAAGCTGGTCTTTAATGAAGACAAACTGGTACAGGTAGAAGGTGACCTGACCATCAAGGATGTCACCCGCAAGGTGACGGTAGATATCACCCAGTTTGAATGCCGTTTCATGATTCTGTATCTGAAGCGCGCCTGCGGTGCGAATGGCAATACCAAAATACTGCGCAGCGATTATGGTGTAGGCCGCTATGTCCCCTTTGTCAGCGATGAAGTGACTTTGTCATTCAGTGTTGAGGCAATCAAAGAGTAGGTCTGTCAGGTATAGCGGATGACGATGGCACCCGCTACCGCCAGCAAAATAGCCGTCAGCCGCCGGGCTGGGATTTTTTCATGCAAAACCCAGGCAGCAATCGCTGTGGCAAACAGTATCGAGGTTTCACGCAGGGCAGCAATGGCGGCCACAGGTGCCAGGGTCATGGCCCACAATGCCAGCCCATACGAAGCGACTGAAGCAGTGCCACCAGCCACCCCGAGAAAATATTTACCCCTGATGTAAGCAAAAAATACCTGCCTGTCCCTGAGCATGACAATAGCCAGCAAGACCAATGCAGTCAGCAAAAAAATCCACATGGTATAGGCCGCTGGTGCACCAGACTTGCGCACACCTATGCCATCAACAACGGTATATCCGGCAATGAAACAGGCGTTCAGCAAGGCAAAACCACGGCTTGCCAGTGCCTGGGATTTGTCACTTGCACTGGTCTGGCCAGACAGGCTTAAGCCCAGTATGCCCAGCACCAGCATGCCCAAGCCCAGCCAGCGCAAGGTGGGTACAGTTTCACCAATCACACTGGCACTGACCAGGGCCACTAGCAGCGGTGCAGTGCCACGCATCAGAGGATAAGCCTGGCTCATGTCGCCATGCCGGTAAGCTGCTGCCAGCAAATAAAAATACCCTACCTGCAATACTACCGAAGCCAGCATGAATGCCCAGCTTTCAAATGCGGGCTGGCGCACAAAGGGCAAAACAATTGCACAAACCAGACCGGCGCCAGATGTCACCAATACTGTATTAAAGTATTTGTTGGTGCCAACCTTGATCGCTGCATTCCAGGCGGCATGCAGGAAGGCGGCGAACAAGACAATAGCGACAACTAGGCTTGACATGAAAATTCAAGCAAGCTGAGTAGTGGATAGCTTGGGTCAAAACACATACGCAAACATTTCATCTATAAGGGATGAGGGGCATTCTAAACCAACATCGTTTGCGGTGAATTACTGAAGATGCGCTCTGCATTTAGTAGAGAACTCTAACGCAGAACGACGATATTCAACTTGCCCCCGTCCAGATTACTATTGGCATTTTCATGACCAGTAAATTTCAATTGTCCGGCCTTCTCGTCCCACTCCATGGCCGAGCCATCATAAGGGTTACGCAATGCAGCTGGTGCACTGGCAAGGTATGCTGGTATGTCGGCATCAGGAATTTTTTTAAGCAAGATATCGGCTTGTAAACTGACCATGCGTAAATAGGCGTCGGTATCTCTGCTTCTATCAATATAGGTTCCAGCATAATCTGGCACACCTATTTGCATCAGCATTTTTCCTGCAGGGTTATAGGCATGATTGAGGTAGTAAGTAATACCGCTACCGCTTAACTCTTGATTCAAGCTGATTAAACGATTTTTTGTGTCGCTCGCACCAGAAGATGGATTTTTTGCCTCGGCGATAATCAATGCCCAGTTCCTGGCAACCATATTGGATGTTGCATTCGGCTGGAAAGTGAGTTCACCTGGCAAATTCAAAGGCCAAGGAGGATTATCTGATTTATCTTTCGTCAACGCCAGGCTGGCACGCAAATGCTGGGGAAAATTCACCTGTACTCCTGCCTCATACAAGTACGGGCGCTCAAGACTCTTCTCGTCCTCAGTCATGGGTCGCACCAGACTGGTGATACGTTCTGCATATTGTTCCAGCAGCGCCGGATACACCACCAACAGTTCACTTACTGTACGCGCCTGCTTGCGTATCGCCGCCTGCAGCACCATTTTAGAAATCAGGCTGGAACTGTTTTTCAACATCAACCTGAGATAAGAGTCATTGCTTTCCAGCAGTTGCAAACCGGCATCCAGTTTGCCGTCTGCGACATCAAAACTGGCTTGCGTCAATAACAAATCTATTGCATGGCTTAAGTTGATGTAGGCTGGTAATTTTGCATTGAAAGACGGTATGAGATGTTCTTCATAATTCCCCATTTTTCGCATCAATGCATAACGCTCTGCCAGCAACAGATTATTGGTTATTTGCGTAGTTAGTTCAGCGCGTTTCTCCAAATCCAGCTTCACGCAGTTTTGTATGGTTTTCCTGCAGCGATTATTGTTCCAGCTAAACTTTACATATTCTCCCCTGTGCTCGGGATGGTGCTGGCTTTCATAAGCGGCTTTATCTTTTTGGTACAGAGCCTGTTCAGCCTTGATACTCTCTATGCCAGTTTTTAGTAGATCGCTACCCAAAGGAGCATTCATTGCCTCCATGATATAAAAACCATTCTGCGCATCGGGCACACGGTATTGCTGGTCATGCAGAAAAGCTTGCGCTTCTGGATTCAAGGCTTCGTCTTTCCAGTTGATGACGGCAAGTGCCACCACTAGCAATACAATAATCAATAGGATAGCCAGGAAGATTCTCAGCGCCCAACGTCCCACCGTTTTCAATTTTTGAAAATTAGCCGGATTGAATTGTCCGTTATTACCAGCAAGCGCGTTTGACATAGATGATTTTCGAGTGGGTTAATCAAGGCGTTTATCAAGACATTTAGACGAATACCTGATTCTGAACAGAGCTAAGCATATACAAACCACGTGCGGATTATCTTTATCTCATTGCACTTCGTCTACGGTTAAATTGTAAAATAAATACCGTTTACTTGAGCATAGCTGTCTTTTTTAAAAAAACATACCCCCAATCCTCTATGAACATGTCGCCACTTTTACGCAGCGCCCTCCCGGATGATTATGCAGTCATCGCCACCTGGATAAACAATATACAGGCCTGTGCCCGCTGGGCGGGCCCGCAGTTACCCTTTCCATTTGCCAGTGCTGACTTGCCAGCCTTGCTGGCAAAGCCACAGGCGCAAGACCTGGTTCTGATTGATGTGAACAAGGATGTGGTCGGATTTGCCCAATTCTGGCAACGGGACGAGCGCCGCACGCACCTGGGCCGTATCATCGTTTCCCCTGCAGCACACGGTTTGGGTTATGGCAGAGTATTGTGTGAGCAATTGATGCGACGTGCCATAGCCGAGACTGGCTCACCAGTTCTCAGTTTGCGGGTGTACCGTAATAATGGAGGGGCGCTGAGCTTGTACCGTCAGCTAGGATTTATAGCGGTAGAGAATGATTCAAATGAAGAAGTGCTGGCCATGGAATACCAGGTCTGAAGAGTAAGAGGCCAGCAATCGCTGGCTCTCTTGCTCCTGTCTGACCTGTCTTAGCCAGCGTAAGTGAAAGTATCCACGCTGGTGGTATAGCTGGAACTGGTGACGGTACTGACGTACACATACTCACCCTTGGCCTGCGCCGGTGTCACGGTAATGAGCATGTAGCCGCGACGGTAGGTGTCGATATAAGTGATGTCATCGACCAGCGCCTTGATGGTACCTGCGAGTGTCGCAGGCGGCACTACTGAGGGAGGGAATACGCCTTCAAAACCGGACGAAGTAACCGACATGCCTGCAAATTCTGCACCCACCTGCGTACCATCCGGCAAGGTCAGTTTATTGAACCAGGCATTATGGCTATCGCCTGACAAAACCAGGAATTTTTTACCTGCCGTTTTCAATTTCGCTGCGGAGTTAAAGACGGTATCGCGGGCATTCGGATAACCTTCCCAGTTATCGAAGTTGTAGGAAATTTTTGGGTTTTTCAAAGGATCCAGCAAATCTTTTTGCGCCTGTGTCTGTGCCGCTGCCGGCGTTGCCTTGGCAGTCAGGTAAGCAGTCACTGAGTCTGCGCTCAGATTGGAAACCAGTGTTGATGCCGGCAACTGCACGCGGCCCATGACAGTCTGGTTACCCAGTACCTGCCAGGTTGCCTTGGACGATGTCATTTGCGTATCCAGCCAGGCTTGCTGCGTGGTGCCCAACAATTGCTTGTTCTTGTTGAAGGCGTAGGGCAAGAACTTGGGATCAGCCACATCACGGCCTTGCGCATCCAGCATGCGGTCTGGCGCCTGTTCACGGCCTATCATGCGGGTATCAAGCATGTGCAGCGACAACAGATTGCCAAAGTCAAACGAGCGGTAGATCTTCAGCAGATTGGCGGTATCTGGCGAGCGTATCGGCATCCATTCATGATAGACCTGGCTGGCCGCTGCCTTGCGTGCCGCCCATGTGCCCTGCGTTGCCGGATTATGATTTTCTGCACTATCCATCCAGGCATTGTTGGCAAACTCATGATCATCCCAGATAGCGATCATCGGCATACGTGCATGCAGGGCTTTGAGATAAGGATCCGCCTTGTGCAGGGCATGGCGTGCGCGGTAATCAGCGACGGTGACGATCTCGCTGGCAGGCGCAGAAATACGGCCTGCGACTTGCGACGCAGCTGGTGGATAAACACCATCCTTGTATTCATAAATATAATCACCCAGATGCAGGGCAAACTGTGCACCGGAAGAGATTGCACTGTCGTAAGCATTGAAGTAACCGGCAGGATAATCACTGCAAGAGAACACCGCCAGCTTGACCTGATCAACATTGCCAACTGGCAGGGTACGGGTGCGGCCTACGGCCGAAACGCTATTATTGGGGGCCACGAAGCGATAGTAATATTCTGTATTTGCAGCCAGGCCAGTGGCATCAACCTTGGCGGTAAAGCCTGTGGCTGCACTTGCTGTCGTCCTGCCCGAGAACAGAACGCTGGAAAAACTGGCATCCGCTGCCATTTGCCAGGTCAGATCAACACTGGCATCGGTCGATATCTTTGCATGCGTCCACAAGATCACGCGGTCTGCCAGAGGGTCGCCGCTGGCAACGCCATAATTAAAGGCAGCCATCTCGCCATTCAGCTCTGGAGAGGAGCCACCGCAGGCAGTCAAAACACCGCCAGATGCCATGACAGCAGCGACGGAAGACATCTTGATGACAAAGCCGCGTCTGGCGATATTTGCTGGCGCTTTTGAATTTTTCTTCTGATCGTTTTGCATCTGGCTACTCCCCTGGAAAATGAGAGATAGTAGGGCTGCCTTATGTCAGGGATATGACGCTGGCGACGATTCTCTGAAGAAAGTCTAGAGCGGCCACTCTAGCGAATTAAAAAGTGTCGGCGCAGGCTTTGTCAAAACTGGGCATAATAGGTTTTTCCGATTTTTTCATTTCCCCACACTGCGAGGCTGCCATGATAGAAGTCCACCATTTAAAAGAATCACGCTCACGCCGCATTACCTGGTTGCTCGAAGAACTGGGGCTGGATTACACCGTCATGTCTTACGACCGTGATCCCAAGACACGTCTGGCACCGCCTGAGCTGCAAAAGATACACCCGCTGGGCAAAGCCCCTGTCATCCGTGACAAAGACCAGACCCTGATAGAGTCCGGTGCCATCATCGATTACCTGATACGTACTTATGGCAATGGCCGTCTGGCCCCTGCCGTGGGCACGACTGACTACAACCGCTATGTGCAGTTCTTGCACTATGCTGAGGGTTCAGCCATGTTGCCGCTGCTACTGAAGCTGTATGTAGGTCGCCTGGGTGACGCCGGGGCACCACTGCATCCACGTATCAGCAGCGAAGTGGCAAACCATTTCAGCTACTTGAACCTGGAACTGGAAGGCCGTGATTACTTTGTTGGCGACAGCCTGACGGGCGCAGACATACAATTGTCTTTCGCCGTACAGTCAGCAGTGCGCGGTGCTGGCCGTGAAGCCTTCCCCAACCTGACGCGCTTTGTTGATATGGTTGCGGCGCGTCCCGCTTATCAAAGAGCAGTAGAAAAATACAGCGAGTAATCGCTTTAGATGCAGTTCGTGGATTGACAGCTACTACTGCATGCTCTATCTTCGCATTGCGGCGGACCCTGCAAGCTGGCGCTCAGACGCAAGTCCATAGTGCCTCTGCGGGGTTACCCCGCGGGATAAATTTACCTGGTACTTCATCGCGTGAGCCTGCCTGCATTCCATGCAGGACAGCTCACACTTGACGAGACTGGTTGCAGGCTCTCCGCCGCCCCGCTGCCGACGATCATACGCCACTGCCTTTACTCATGGACATTCCCAAACAGGTCGCCTTAGCCATCGCCGACGCCTTATTGGCAGGTGAATGCAGCCATATCGCCCTGATGAAAAACATGAGCTGGGTATTGGGCAGGAAATGGCCGTGGATACCATCGCTATGTCAAAAAATTGAACAGCATGCTGGTCCGCATTTTTATCATTACAGCCGCCATGAAATGGCTACATTGATACTAGATGACCATGGCTACGACAATGCCTGGCGTGACGGGGAAAAACCGCAAATCAAACAGTATTGCCTGCAATCAGCGATCGCCCCTGAAAAACCGGCATGGCTGCAAGCCCTGGCCTTACCTGAATTTAATAACTCCGCTGATCTGGCCAGACACCTGAACCTGACTGTCAATGAACTCGCCTGGTTTGCTGATCAATGGCGGCAGGATGCGCAGGCAGCACCACAACTGGGACACTACCATTACCGCTGGCTGGAAAAAGCGACGGGCGGCTGGCGTTTGCTGGAAATACCCAAGTCACGCCTGCGCAATATACAAAGCAAAATCCTACAACAACTATTGAACCGCGTACCGCCACATGCAGCGGCGCAGGCATTTCAGCAAGGCCGTTCGAGCATCAGCCATGCGGCACAACACACGGGGAAGCGCGTTGTGGTCAGGCTGGATTTGAAGGATTTTTTTACGAGCATTCCAGGTTCACGCCTGCATGCCCTGTTCGCCAAACTGGGCTATCCAGAAAAAGTAGCGGGTACGCTGGCACGGCTATGCAGCAACCGCACGCCCACAGCTATCGTCAAAGACAAAACCCGCTGCCCATTTGCTCCAGTCAGCTCTGCTCATCTATTGCGCAGCCCACATCTGCCACAAGGTGCGCCAACCTCCCCTGCCCTCGCCAATCTGTGTGCTTACCGTCTTGACGTGCGCCTGCAAGCCTTGGCAGACAGTATGCAGGCCAGCTATAGCCGCTATGCAGATGACCTGACATTTTCTGGTGATGAAGAATTTGAGCAAAGCCTGCGGCGTTTTATCCCACAGGTGGCTGCCATCGTGCTGGAAGAAGGTTTTGTATTGAATTACAAAAAGACCCGCATCATGCGGGCCTCAACCAGACAGCAAGTCACAGGCATCGTCGTCAACAACCACTGCAATATCAAACGCAAAGATTACGATACCCTGAAAGCGATACTGACTAATTGCCTGCGCAGTAATCCAGCTTCACAAAACCGCGAAGGACATGCCGATTTTCGCGCTCATCTGGCAGGCAAGCTTGCCTATATGCGCATGATCAATCCGGCGCGCACGGCGAAACTGCAAACCCTGTTTGAACAGATCAACTGGTCAGACACGCCAGTGATGACTTGACTTTGGCTTAGCGACGGATTGCCGCCCAAGCCAGCATCGCCCATCCCGCCAGAAAAGCGACCCCACCTATGGGTGTAATCGCCCCCAGTATGCGTATGCCAGTCAATGCCAGCGCATACAGGCTGCCACTGAAAATAATGACACCGGCCAGCATGGCCCACGCAGCCTTGCGCAACAGGGCATTATCCTGTTGTTGCAACATGATGCCCAGCGCCAGCATGCCCAGGCCATGCACCATCTGGTAAGTCACTGCCGTTTGCCAGATAGCCAGCATGTCGGCACTCAGCATTTGCTTCAGGCCATGTGCACCAAAGGCACCGGCAGCCACGCCTGTGAACATGAGAATGGCGGCAATAGCGATGAAAGGACGTGCTTGCATATTGGTGGCAGGAAATTGGATGAAAGCAGCATTGTAAGGCAAGGCGCAAAAAAAGAAATTTTTGCGCGCATGGTTCTTCTCACAGAATGTATGGATAATTGTATTTCACTCACATCAGCGATTCGTCCACATTTTCATTTTATGCAGGTAAGAGCATGACAAGTTTTTCTGGTATTTTGATTTTCAGCCTGTTGTTTGGCAGCTTGCACCAGACTGTATCTGCGCAAGCCATAGAAAGCATACCTTTAGGTATGCAAGAAGTAGAAAATACCACGTTAGAAGAGCATGGCAAAACTTATTTTGGTGCTGAAAAAGGCAGTATCAAATCCTGGCAAGTTTTAATGTGGGATGATGAAAAATTATCCTGCAGCCCGTTCCAGGGTTTCCGCAAGAAGTCGTTGCCATTTAACTGGGACAGACAAGATGCAAAAAACTTTCTCATAGAACCTATCGTTCCTGAATCCGCTTTATTCGTACTTAAAGGCTTAGGCACTACATCATTCCAAAAAACAAGCTCGTTTTGCAAAAGTGGGACAACAATAAAAGAAACCATCAGAGAAGGCTGGAAAAAAACCGTCAGCCTTGACGCAAAAAAACTGGAGCTGCGTGCTGTTTATCAAAAGAGCGCCGATGCAAAAATCTTGCCAGGGTCCATGCAACTACTGATGAGTGTTCCCGGTAAACCTGACAGCATCATACTGGATCGCGCGCTGGGCATGATTTTTAGTGAGCAGAAACTCCTGTGGTACGGCGATATCAATGGCGATGGGTTACCCGACTTTTTGATACAGAGAACTTTGATCACGGGTGAAACCGACTACATTATTTCTATCAGCAACACCAACTGGCAATACACTGTGCTTGGCATCACTATTGATAGCGACAAGCCTGATATGGGATTTTCTTCCGGTGTCGGTGAGGCAGATTATCAGGAATCACAAGTGCTGAATTCACCAAAGCCTTACCCAGTTTACACCTTACCACAAGCAACGGTCACGGCTTCTGGACAGGAGAAGACGCGCAAAATGGCAAAATCTGGTGCCATGACTGTCTCTAACTTATTGTTAGTTAGCGATCCCGCCAGTGAAAATGCGAATACCAATAGTAATGAAGCTCCCAATATCTCACTGGAGCCAGCAAAAGCAGAAATCAAACGCGATCTGGTATTCAGCTTTGAAGAAGAGAAATATCGCCTGCTGGTTGAAGTGCTGCCCACATTCTGTGGTGAAGTCGGCGGCCCCACTTATATTTCACAATTATACTTCGGTGCCTATGGAGGATGTCCCCGCAGTCTGGGCATCAGCCTTTATCACAAGGGTCGACGCCAGGTCTTATTGGTAACCAATACGATCATGGATGGGCCCATCTCCGTGACTGCCGGAGACCTCGATGACAGCGGCATCTTGTCCATCTCCATGAGCTGGCAGCCTCACTATAATAATGGCATGTACAATCAGTGGAAAAAGACGAATGATGGGACAAAAATAATGAAGCGCGTTTCAGTATTCCAGTCACAGGGATGTTGAAATCATGATCAAAAGATTCTTGTGCCTGACTCTTTTTCTCTTTACAGCAACAAGTGCAGTTGCCCAGTCTCGTTACGCTATCATCGAAACATCTGAAGGAAACATCAAAATAGAATTGAATGCAAGGCAGTCGCCAAAAACAGTTGCTGCTTTTATCAAGTACGTTCAGGCAGGAATATACAGAAACAGTATCGTTCATCGCGCCGTAAAAGATTTTGTGATACAAGGCGGAGAATTGATGAAGGCGACCCCGGGCGAAAGAAATGAAGCACTACGACCAGACTTTTCTTTACCAGTGTTCTTGCCTGAAGTAAAGAATGGACTCAAAAATCAGCGCGGTACGATAGCGATGACCAGAGCCAGGGTAGGCAATAATGAGTTAGCACCCACAGGTTTCTTTATCAATCTAAAAGACAATCAATTTCTTAACTATTACCGTTACGAAAAAGAAACCATGGTGCCTACCCAGGCTGGCCCACAGCTTGCTCCTGCGGGCACTGAGATCAGCGGCTATGCTGTATTTGGCCGTGTAGTTGAAGGTATGACTGTCGCAGATCAGATAGCTCAAACCGCAGTTGAAGTACGTGGCTTATATGAACATATGCCCGTGCAGGAAATTGTGATCAAACAGATTCGCCTTAGCGATAAATAATATTGACTACTGGCGAATAGAAGCAAGGATTTGCTATTACGGTTTTTAAAACCAGGCTAACAAACAAAACAGGTCGCTCGAAGGCGACCTGTTTTATCTTGCCGAGACCTGAAATGAAAAATATCAGGCAGCTTTTTGCGCAGACTGTGCAGTATTAAACTCTGCAATCAGTGTTGCTTCCTTGGCCTTGGCGGCTTTGAAATACCTTTCCTTGACATGACCATAACCGCGTATGTCTTCTGGGATGCTGGCTATCGCTACTGCCTTGGACAAATTATCTGCATTCAGCGAAGGCAGCAATTTGTTCAGGGTTTGTTTATACTCGACCGGTAAGGCGCGTTCCATCCTGCGCTCTTCGGTGTAACCGAAGATATCAAATGTGCCGCCACGCAGGGACTTGAACTTGGCCAGTACGCCAAAAGCTTTCATCATCCATGGGCCAAACTGCTGCTTGATCAAATGGCCCTTGTCATCGCGCTTGGCCAGCAATGGCGGCGCGAGGTGGAAGTTGATGGCGTAATCACCTTCGAACATGTCGGCAATTTTCTTTTGGAACTTGCCGTCAGTGTACAGGCGTGCGACTTCATATTCGTCTTTGTACGCCATCAGTTTGAACAGATATTTGGCGACCGCTTCTGTCAGGCGCAAAGGCTTGTTGCCATCGACGAGTTTACTTTCTGCTGTTTTGACTTGCGCAACAAACTCACTGTACTGGCTGGCGTAAGCGGCATCCTGGTAATCGGTCAGGAAAGCCACGCGCTTGTTGATGGTGTCATCCAGCGTAGGAGCGCGTTTCAGTTCAATGACTTGTGCCGGTGTCACCAGACGTTGTACAGCTGCCAGGTCATGCGCAGCCAGACGGCCCCAGTTGAATGCTTGTTTGTTGAAGTCGATAGATACACCATTGAGTTCAATCGCGCGCATCAGGGCGACTTCTTCTAGTGGTACCCAGCCTTTTTGCCAGGAATAACCGAGGATGAACATATTCGTCGCAATATTGTCACCCATCAAGGCCGTGGCTATTGAGGCGGCATCGATCAGATCGACACGGTCGGCACCGCAGGCTTTGCGGATATCGCCTTCGGCTGATTCAGCCGGGAATTGCCAGTTCGGGTTCTTGATGAAGGTGGAGGTTGGCGAACCATTGGCATTGATGGCCGCATGGGTGCGCCCCTCCCCCATACGTGACAGCGCATCCTTGCCTGCCGTCACGATGAGGTCACAGCCTATGACCAGATCAGCCATGCCTGTACCTACGCGTGTTGATTGTATGTCATCCGCATGGTCAGCCAGTCGCACATGTGACATGACCGCGCCACCTTTTTGTGCCAGACCTGTCATGTCCAGCACGGAACAGGCTTTGCCCTGCAAATGCGCAGCCATCGCCATGATCTGGCCGATGGTGATGACGCCGGTACCACCAACGCCAGTGACCAGTACACCGAAAGGTGTTTTGGTATCAGGCAGGGCTGGATAAGGCAGTGCATTCACGTCGAGTGCATTGCCTGGTTCTATCTTGGTTTTTGCCGGTTTCTTGAGTTTGCCGCCTTCTACGGTAACAAAGCTGGGGCAAAAACCTGTAACGCAGGAAAAGTCCTTGTTACAGGAAGACTGGTTGATCTGGCGCTTGCGACCGAATTCGGTTTCCAGCGGCTCTACTGACAGGCAGTTGGATTGCACTGAGCAATCGCCACAACCTTCACACACTGCTTCATTGATGACTGCACGTTTGGCAGGGTCAGGGAAGCCAGGTTTGCCATCCTTGTCTATCTTTTTCCTGCGGCGGCGTTTTTCCGAAGCACAGGTCTGGTCATAAATCATCGCCGAGACGCCCTTGGCCACGCGCAATTCGCGTTGCACGGCATCGAGTTCGCTACGGTGGCGCACGGTGACACCGGCAGCCCATGGATAATTCGCGCCATATTTCTCTGGTTCGTCAGTGACGACGATAATCGGGCCCACGCCTTCAGCAGCGATCTGGCGCGAGATCATGCCAGGGTCCAGCGGGCCATCGAATTCCTGGCCGCCCGTCATGGCAACAGCATCATTGAACAGGATTTTGTAAGTGATATTAACTTCGCCGGATACCGCAGCGCGTATCGCCAGCAAACCCGAGTGATAGTAAGTACCATCACCCAGATTACAGAACACATGGTTCTCGGTCGTGAATGGTGCCTGGCCTACCCAGGTCACGCCTTCTGCACCCATGTGGGTGAAGGTCGAGGTTTCGCGGTCCATCCAGGTGACCATGTAATGGCAACCGATACCGGCCAGGGCGCGACTACCTTCAGGTACTTTGGTGGAAGTGTTATGCGGACAACCGGAACAGAAATGCGGTACACGGTCTTTATTAGGATCAGGCTTGGAGATCACATTCAGCATGGATTCCTTGGCTTCCAGATAAGCTACACGTTCTTTGACGCGTTGCTCTACCGGGTGACCAGCGAAGTAACGGCTGATGCGGGAAGCAATCGCACGTGCAATTTGTGCCGGGTTCAATTCATAAGTCGCTGGCAGCAGCCATTCGCCATGGCCAGAGCCATGCAGGTTGCTCCATTCGCCACTGTCATCAAACTTGCCAACTACGCGTGGGCGTACTTTGTCTTCCCAGTTATATAGTTCTTCTTTCAGTGCATATTCGAGGATCTGGCGTTTTTCTTCCACCACCAGGATTTCTTCCAGACCGGTGGCAAATTCACGCACACCTTCAGATTCCAGCGGCCAGGTCAGGCCTATCTTGTACAGGCGTATGCCTATGTCCTTGGCGACTTGTTCATCGATACCCAGGTCGGCCAGTGCCTGACGGGTGTCGAGGTAGGATTTACCGGCAGTGATGATGCCTATCTTGGCAACCGGGCTGTCCCAGATAATTTTATTGAGCTTGTTGGCACGCGCATAGGCCAGCGCCGCATACCATTTATAGTTATTCATGCGGATTTCTTGCGCCAGCACCGGGTCTGGTGTGCGTATGTTCACGCCATCGGCGGGCAAGACAAAATCTGCTGGAATGATGGGTTGCACACGGTCTGGATCGATATCAACCACAGCACCGGATTCAACAATATCAGTCACGCATTTCATCGACACCCACAGGCCGGTATAACGCGACATGGCGATGCCATGCAGGCCATAATCCAGATACTCTTGCACGGTAGATGGATACAAGACCGGAATACCACAGGCTTTGAGGATATGTTCACTCTGATGCGCTGCAGTAGAAGACTTGGCGGCGTGGTCATCACCGGCCACGACCAATACACCGCCATGTTTGGATGTACCTGCAAGATTCGCATGTTTGAACACGTCGCCACAACGATCGACACCGGGGCCTTTGCCATACCACATGGCAAACACGCCATCATATTTAGCACCAGGGAACATATTCACCTGTTGCGTACCCCAGACTGTCGTAGCTGCCAGGTCTTCATTCACGCCGGGGTGAAATTTGACATGATGTTTGGCCAGATGTTTTTTTGCCTTGGCAGCAGTCAAATCGACGTTACCCAAAGGTGAGCCACGATAACCGCTGATATAGCCGCCAGTATTGAGGCCTGCTTTTTCATCGGCCTGGCGCTGCAACATCATCAGGCGTATCAGGGCCTGGGTGCCGGTCATGAAGGCGCGGCCGCGCTCCAGCGTGAATTTATCGTCGAGGGAAATATTGTTGTCGATCAGCGCCTGCTGCTCGGCTTTTAGCGGTGCGTTCATGGGGTCTCCGTGCTTTTTATCGTTTGGGCAATGGTGTGCGCAACAAAACAGAATCACCTTGTGAGTGAATCATATACTTTTTTAGTGTAGCTTGACTTTGTAAGGGATGAGCAAGTTCAAGCTACCATGATATGGGTCGCACATTAACACGCTGTATTGCCAGTCCCAATGGACAGTGCCGCACAAAGAGACCAGTACAGTATGACTGACACTTTAGCAAAGTGTACTGGTTAATTTTTCTCAGGCAAGTATTTGCTTTTTTTGCATTTAATTTGTATCGTAAGGATGATGGGAATCTGGGACAATAGATTACAGTCTGAATTACAGTCTAAATCACACTCCGGATCACTTCTGGCGCAGGCACTTTGTAGACAAGGAAAATCATGTCTGGAAACGAGGCTACACTGATAAACAGGATCATGCACCCCTGTACAGTATTGATGGGCAAACTCAGTTTGCGTACAAAACTGTTGGGCATCTTCATGCTTTTGTTGCTGCCTCTGTTGTTTTTTGCCAGCCTGGCAATGACCCAGATACGGGCAGATGCCGCCAATGCCCACAACGGCCTGCTGGGAGTAGAGGCCAATAGCTTGCTCATGAAGGTGCTGATCCAGACCCAAAAGCATCGCGGCCAGGTTAATCTCAAACTCTCTGGTGACAATCTCGATGAGGATTTGGTAAAAACAAGGGCTGAATTAAAAAATAGCATGGGCCAGCTTGATCAATTTTTAAGCAGCAATACAAACCTGGCTTTGCAAAGCTCATGGAAAACCACGGCAGATGAATTGCAACAACTGGCCGCGGGCCAGACTGCCGCTAATGTCAAAGACAATGTCGCCCAGCACAGCCGCCTGATCAGGCAAAGCCTGCAATTTTCTGCACTGCTCAGCGAAAAAACCGGCCTGCTGACAGATACCCAAAGCGCCAACTTCCTTTTGCTGGATATCTCTGTACGCAAGATACCAGTGTGGATAGAACATATGGCGTTGCTGCGCGGCCTGGGTGCCAGCTATATCAAGACAGGGGCCATGGAATTCCCGGAAAAAGCGGGCGTGATCTCGCGCCTTGATGCCTTGCAGGTAGCCATGAATAGCGTAGCTGACCTTGATGAGGCGATGAAACGTGCTGGTGTCGATGTCAGCACCACAGAACCGGCAGCCTTTGAAGCATCGCAGACTTTTGCCGCGCTTGCGAGGAAAAACCTGCTGGCAGAAAGTATCAATGGGGATGCCAGTGCCTATTTTGCCCAAGGCACGCAAGCAATAGAGAAAACCCTGGCATTGCAAACCCAGATGCAGGCCAAACTGACAGGTATATTAAGAGACCGCAGCAGCCAGATGGACTTGTATCAAAACCTGGTCAGCCTGGGCACTGGCCTTATTGTCATCCTCAGTTGCTATCTGGCATTAGGGTTTTACCGTGGCTTCATGTCTGCCCTGAATCAGGTAGGGCGTGCGGCACATTCTGTTGCTGCCGGTGACCTGACCAATCACATACGCATCATAGGCAAGGATGAGCTGGCAAAAACCGGTAATTTGCTGGAAGCCATGAATGGCAATTTGTCCAAACTGGTGGCGAATGTACGCAGCAATGCCAGCATGGTGGCACAACTGGGCGAAGGCCTGGCGACCAATATCAATGACCTGACCGTCAGGACCGAGCAACAGGCATCGAGCCTGGAAGAAACATCAGCCAGTGTCGATGACCTGGCCGATACAGTCAAAAAAAATGCAGACAGCGCCAGGGCAGTCGATAACCTGGCAGCAAACCTGCGCCTGATCACAGAATCCACCGGCGACGACATGCGTGCCGCCGTTGACTCCATGAATGGCATACACCAGAGCGCCCGCAAGGTGCAGGAAATCGTCAGCCTGATTGATGGCATTTCTTTCCAGACCGATATCCTCGCCCTGAATGCAGCGGTTGAAGCTTCGCGCGCGGGCGAGCATGGCCGTGGTTTTGCCGTAGTCGCCAGCGAGGTACGCAGCCTGGCACAACGCAGTGCTGACTCTGCACGCCAGATCAGACGTTTGATTGATGATTCTGTACAAAGGGTGGATCAGGGCGTGAATCAGATCAGCAATGTCAACATGACACTGACTGAGATAGTCGGCGGCATCCGCGATCTGGCAAATAATATCAATGCCATCTCTGTTGCCTCCAGTGAACAAAGCAATGGCCTGTCGCAAATCTCTGAAGCCCTGCGCCATCTGGATGAAATCACCCAGAGCAATGCACAGATGGCAGAGCAGGCCAAACATGCGTCCATCAGCCTGGAAGACAAGGCCCATGCCCTGACCAGGGCGGCATCTGCCTTTAAATTATTGCAAGGTACAGCAGACGAGGCTTATGTGCTGGTCAAGAAAGCCGTGGCGGTGTATCAATCCAGAGGCAGACCGGCCTTGCAAATCATCACAGCCAATGCCGACAAGCTATATGCCGACCGCGACATGTATGTGTTTGCCTTTGACCGTAATGGCCAATACCTGGCTTTTGCCGGCAATGCGGCCAAACTCAAGGTCAATCTGTTCCATGTCGATGGCCTGGATGGCCGCAAGCTGGTAAGGGATGCTTTTGCCCTGCCAGCAAGCGGTGGCTGGATCAATTACACCATCGTCAACCCTGTTTCAAAAAAGACGGAAGCAAAAACCTCTTATATAGAAGCGGTCGAGGACAATCTGGTGCTGGGCTGTGGCGTGTATCAGGTCGAGTAAGGCATGGAATGCCATGGCCAATGCTGTCTGAGGCTATAATCACAGCATGAAACTCAAATTCACCAAAATGCATGGCGCCGGTAATGACTTTGTCGTTATCGATGCGATTAACCAGCACATCAATTTCACGCCTGCGCAGTGGCGGCAAATTGCTGACCGCCGCTTTGGCATCGGTGCAGACCAGATCCTGGTAGTTGAACGCCCTGAAAGCCAGGACGTCGATTTTCGCTACCGCATCTATAACGCCGATGGTGGCGAGGTCGAACAATGTGGCAATGGCTCACGAGCTTTTGTGCAGTTTGTCATAGAAAAAGGCCTGACGGACAAATCGACCATACAGGTGCAGACCATGTCCGGCGTCATAGAACCGACCATGGGCGAAGACGGCAATATCACGGTCAATATGGGCGCACCAATACTGGAAGCAGCGCAGGTACCATTCAATGCCGAAGGTCTGGAATCCAGGCCTGAAGGGCATGACAGCTTGTGGCCACTGGACATCAATGGCAAACAGGTCTGGATTTCTGCCGTTTCCATGGGCAATCCACATGCAGTGCAGGTGGTAGCCTCGGTCGATGACTTCCCGGTCGCTGTCGATGGCCCGCTGATAGAGCACCACCCCCGCTTCCCGCGCCGCGTCAATGCTGGCTTCATGGAGGTTGTGGATCGCCAGCACATACGGCTGCGCGTGTTTGAACGTGGTGCCGGTGAAACCCTGGCCTGTGGTACTGGTGCCTGTGCCGCCGCTGTGGCTGGCCTGCGCCGGGGCTTGCTGGATAGCCCGGTACGTGTCAGCATGCGCGGTGGTGAACTTTCCATCGCCTGGGAGGGCGAGGGCCAGCCAGTATTCCTCAGCGGTCCGGCAGTGACCGTCTTTGAAGGCGAAATTAATTTAACAGAAACATAATGAATTCCACTGATATCGCCACCTACCTGATACAGCATCCGCATTTTTTTGAAGAACATGCAGAATTGCTGGGTTCCATCAAACTGACCAGCCCTGTCATGGGGCGTGCCATTTCCTTGCAGGAAAGGCAAATGGAGGTCGTACGCGAAAAATATCGCAGCCTGGAATTGCGCATGGCAGATTTGCTGCGCATCGCCGAAGAAAACCATGACATCAGCCAAAAGTTCCAGACCTGGACGCGCGCCCTGCTGCTGGCCCGCAATGATGTCGATTTACCCCATGTACTGACCCAGGGTTTGCAGGATATCTTCAACCTGCCACATGCCACCCTGCGCCTGTGGGGTGTGGCTGAGGATTTTGCCCATACCTGGTTTGCCAGTACCACCAGCGATGATGCACAGTTGTTTGCCAAGGGCCTGACCACGCCTTATTGCGGCAAGAACCATGATTTTGAAGCAGCGGGCTGGATAGAGACAGAGCAGCCGGTTGAGTCACTGGCCATGCTGCCCCTGCGTTTGTCTGGCAATGGCCCGACTTTTGGTTTACTGGTACTGGGCTCACCCGACCCTAACCGCTATACCAAGGACATGGCAACGGATTTCCTCAGCAAGATTGCCGACACCAGTAGCGCTGCGCTGAGCTGCCTGGTCGATATCTAAGTAAGCCGTACATGAATGCGCAAGACGATTATCTGAGCCTTTATCTGGAAGTCTTGCGTAGTCAAAGACAATTATCACCACACACGCTGGACAGTTACCTGCTGGATTTACGCGAGCTCATCAAGCTCGCTGATCAGGCCGGGAAAACCGATCTGGCCAGCCTGACTACCCATCACATACGCCGCTTCGCCACACAAATGCATGCGGGTGGACAAAACGCCCGCAGCATTGCACGCAAACTGTCGAGCTGGCGCGGCTTTTATCGCTGGCTGACAGAAGAACGTGATCTGGCCGCCAACCCGGTCGAAGGCGTGCGCGCCCCCAAGAAAAGCAAGCCCTTGCCCAAAGCCCTGGGAGCAGACGATGCGGTGCGCCTGGTGGCCCACAAGGGTGGCGACCAGCCTACCGCACGCGCCAACCGTGCGATGTTTGAACTCTTGTATTCCAGTGGTTTACGGGTATCTGAGCTGGCCAGCCTGGATGTCGCGGCTGTTACAGAGTCCGGCTATAGCTCGGCGGGCTGGGTAGATATGCAAGAAGCCGAAGTCCGCGTCACCGGTAAAGGTGGCAAGCAACGCATAGTCCCTGTAGGCAAACCCGCGCTGGCTGCCTTGCATGACTGGCTGGCGATACGCGCAAGCCTGGTCAAGGCTGACCCGCACCCACTGTTTTTAACAGAACGCGGCACCCGCATTTCCACTCGCCTGATACAACTGCGCCTTAAGGCGCATGCACAAAGCCTAGATATACCGGCGAATGTGCATCCCCACATGTTGCGGCATTCATTTGCTTCACATGTCTTGCAATCTTCCGGCGACTTGCGTGCCGTGCAAGAAATGCTGGGCCACAGCTCTATTGCGGCGACCCAGGTGTATACCTCGCTGGATTTCCAGCATCTGGCCAAGGTCTATGACCAGACGCATCCACGTGCCAAGAAATAAGCGGTAATTAGTTTAACGTAACACCATTTCTACACGCCTGTTTTTGGCACGCCCAGCATCTGCCGCATTGGAAGCACGCGGTGCCAGTGGGCCTACACCTTTGGCGATCAGACGCGCATCGGCAATGCCATAGCCTTTGAGAGCATCGACCACCGCCTGAGCACGCTTGCCTGACAGTGTCATATTGTAGTCAAGCACACCCTGAGTGTCGGTATGGCCAACGATATATACTGCTGCGGTATTGGCTTTCAGGTATTTCGCCATTTGATCCAGTTGCGGTTTGGATTCTGGTTTGATGATGGCTTTGTCGGTATCAAAATACAGGCCATAAAAACTGACTGCACCATTCGCTGCCAACTCCTTGCTGATGGCATCGGCATCGACGGTGACTATATTCTGTTCCATGGCTTTTGGTTCCAGCACTTCGACCAGCACAGACACACGGTCGCTCATGCTGTCAGTAAGATCACCCATGGTGCCACCAGAATTGAGTGCGGCATATACACCCACATAAGTCGTCGCTGCACCTGCGCCTTTTTGCAGCAAGGCATAACGGATATCCTTGGCACCATCAAATACGGCCTGTACAAAACGGTTGCGGGTAACGTCGTAACCCTCGCCCTGCACATGAGTACGAACGTCATTCCAGTTGTATTTCAGGCTTTTGAAGGATGGGCCACAGCTATCGCTATCGCACTGAAAAACAGGCTTGAAGCCTTTGCTGGCCAGGTTATCAGTGAAATTGCGAAACACTTCCAGCGAAGAGCGCCCTTTGGGCACCATATAGACAGTGCGGGTCACTGTACCCTCAGCTTTTAGCAACTTGGAGAATTTTTTATTGCTGCTGTAGTCCGGCTCAGTTGCAGGCCCAACCGGGAAAGAAATTTCATCAAATGCCTTGCGCGTCTGCAGCATGATGCTGGAGCCCTGGTAACGCCCGGTCAGAGGGTGGTCCTTGGCATTTGGCGCATCCGTCGTAAATACTTTTTCATGAGCAGGATCTGTTGCCGCAAAGGCCAGAGGACTGATTGATGTGGACAGAAGCAGGAACAGAAGCAGGGACAGAATTAGCAGGGATGATTTCAGCGCTTTGTGCATGATATACATGATATCCGAGGCTCCTGGAAAATGAGTTTTTCAACAATAGCTTGTTAATGTAGCACAGGATATTTCTGGAAAGTGGGTAGTGATACTCAGTTACAATTTCGGTTACAAACTCAGTTGTAAGCTCAGCTATAAGCTCAGTTCGGAGCTCAGTGACAAACACACTTACAGGCCTCTCTATAACTTAGCGCCCAAAAAGAAAAAGCAGCGACTCCGCTGCTTTTTCCCTACATCAATAACAGGACTTAATTATTTATGCCTTGGCCAGCTTGACGCTGCTGACATCGGCCGTCAGGTAACCAACGGCAGAAGCGAAACGGTCTTTGTAGTTGGCGCGTACCAATGGGTCCAGCGTAGGTTTGACGATGGAGTGGATAGCCAGCCAGTCACCTGCGTGCTGGAAGTTGCTGGTGATGTAAGTCCAGCCATTCAAGTCATCCACCACTGACAAGCCAGTCGCTTCAGCACCGGAAGGCATGGAGGCAACACGTGACAGTTTCTTGGTATCGACGTTATAAGCCCACAGGAAGTTATTCACATGGTAGCTGCTGTCTTCACCAATGAACAGGGTACGCAGTTTTTCTGAGAACTTCAGATTGTCAGGTGCACCGATCTTGTCTGGATTAGCCAGGTTACCCAGCGCATCAGCAGTGATATCTTCACCGATCAGCAGGGTCTTGGTTACGGTTGGTACCCAGTCGCTGTTGATGGCAGCACCGGCAGTATCTTTCTGGCCTCCAGCAAGGGTGTGGGCCAATACTGCGCCGGCATTCACGGCTTTTTCCAGCGTCACACCAAAGGCTTCATTCCAGGCGGCATTGCCACGCACCATGGAGCTTTGCATGTTTTGCAAAGCAGAGTAAGCGATCTTGTCTTTGGCATTGACTGTCGTACCTTCGAGCTTGGTCAGGGCCATGCTGCCACCCATGTAAGCTGCGTAACGGTGGGTTTCCAGGAAGGCGGCTGCTTTTTCCATGCCTGGTTTGATCTTGATCCACTGCACTTTGCCACTGAAGTAAATCTTGGTGAAGGTCGCATCTTTAGGATCGGCTGTTGCCACTTCCATGATGTCGGCAGGCTTCAGGGTGTTTGCCATGGCTTCGATTTCTGCACTTGTGGCAGAGCCGAGCTTGATCCAGGTCAGAGCAGCACCGGCAGCAGCTGGGTCGATAGAGAAACCAGCACCGATTTTTGCAACATACAGGGAACCGGAAGACAGGTCTTTTTCTTTGTCGGCCACGAAAATGAAGATAGCACCGTTAGTGGCATCATCACCCATCAGTGCGGTACGGTTATCAGGCATGACTTGTACCAGCTCATGCGACAGACGGCCCATGCAATAGTGTTTTTTCGCTGTACCAGTACCGTCAGGGTTGACAGTGATTTCTGGCATGTGGCCATAGTGGTAAGGATTGGCCTTGTTTTCATCGCCAAACAGATTGGTACTGTAGGCTTTGAACTGAGTATTGGTAGAGATGGTGAATGCATCCGGTTCGTATTCTTCACTCGACAAATGCGTGCCCCAAGGCGACAGACTCGCACCACAAGTGATCCACAGGCCATTGACCTTGGACATGTCAACATTATGGTATTTCACCAGGGACAGTTTGCCAGTAGCCTGGTCTTGATCCAGTGTCAGTACAGCGATAGGAGAAGGCAGTTTGCCATACATGTCTGTCGTGCCATCTTGCGCCCAGGTCGTGTATTCAAACTGCACAACAGCGAATACTGCCTTGCCTTTGATACCTGTGACTGTAGGGTTTGCCACTGCCAGCAGGGATGTGCCATCAGGAGAATCCGAGAAGAACTGGCGTTCTTTGCCAGCCACAGTCTTGTCGATGATAGGCTTGTTATTGATATCGTAGTAGCCGCCAGCCAGGATAGTGCCGCCGCTGCCATTTGGCACCAGGTCACCAGTCAGGAAGAAAGGCTGGTAAGCCAGTTTGAAAGTTTGTGAGCTATTGTCGCTGAAATTGACGCTCAATGTAGAACCCACGGTCGTGGTCGCCATTGCTGCAGCGTTTGCCAGAGATGGTGCTGGCATCGCAGTAAATTCTGCGCCAACAAAATTCGCTGCGACTGGCGTTACCGTCGCAGGCGCTGCTGCTGTCGAGCTACCGCCACATGCACTCAGCAATGAGGCCGTGGAAAACGCGCCCAGCGGCAGCAAAGGAGCGCCAGCAAGGAATTTAAGTGCCTGACGGCGACCGGCTTGAGGTTGATCTGACATGATTCGAATTCCAAAAGTTGATTGCGACAAAATGAGCCAACCGGAGACTGAAGGTCACCAATTACGCGCCTGAATTTGCGATTAAAACCTTGCTATGAGTATGGGCAAGTTCGGGCAGGAGTATAAGAAGTGAATGTGACAGGCAAGTGAAACGCGGGATTTTTTCTTTACAACACGTGCGCCAAACACCCAAATCGCTTGCTACTCCTGGCCGGAAAATTCTTTGCACAAATCCCGCCCTGCTCAATTACGGCATCGCTGGTCAACACTTTTGCAACTGAATTGCATTTTTGAGGCATAATAAGCACATATAGAAAGCAGACGAGAGACAGCACGTACACCGTACTTAAACTGTACTTGGACCGTAAGCAGCATGCTCTTACGCCTGCCAGCAAACGATGGAATGACTATGAAATCACCCTCTACCCGAGCCAAACCTGCCACAACTGCCCATCATCAGGGCGCAGCCTCTATCCTGCTGTCGGGAGCTGGCGTGCGTGTGACTGATGCACGCCTGAATGTCTTGTCTGAACTCTTGTCCAGCCAGCGCGCACTGTCGCACCTGGAAGTGCAGGATGCCCTGCCTGACATGGATAGGGTTACCCTGTACCGCGCACTGGATTGCCTGACTGATGCCGGGCTGGCACATAAAATCTCTGGCGATGACAGGGTGTTCAGATACAGCACAGGCAGTGAGACTGCGGGCAACAAGGATCATCCGGCACAGCATCAGCATGGGCATTTCAAATGCACGCGCTGCGCCAGGGTATTTTGTCTGGATGACGCCAAACAACCACCTGGCTTACGTGAGCAATTGCAGGCAACCTTGCAGACCACGCTGGGACGCGGTTTTAAAAGTCATGACATAGAGCTGACCATCAAAGGCTGGTGCGCAGACTGCGCTAAATAAGCGAGCTTACGTAAATCCGCAGACCAATCGTATTAAAGTACTAGAGAAAATCATGGCATTAATCCCTACCACTATCCTGACCGGCTTTTTGGGCGCGGGCAAAACCACGCTGCTGAACCGCATTCTGCAGGAAGATCACGGCCACAAGATTGCCGTTATCGAAAATGAATTTGGCCAGGAGAACATAGACAATGAAATCCTGGTGCAGGACAGCAATGAACAAATCGTAGAAATGAATAATGGCTGTGTCTGTTGCACGGTGCGTGGCGATCTGATCGTCGCGTTGAGCAAACTGATACAGCAAAAGAATGAAGGCAAACTGAGTTTTGACCGCGTGATCATAGAAACCACAGGCCTGGCCAACCCTGGCCCAGTAGCTCAGACTTTTTTTGTCGATGAAGAAGTCGGCACTTATTACATGCTTGATGCGGTGGTCACGGTGGTTGATGCGCGCCATGGCATGCAGCAGCTTGATGAACATGAAGAAGCCCAGCGCCAGGTTGGCTTTGCCGACAAAATCCTGTTATCGAAAACTGATCTGGTTGATGCCGAAGCGGTAGCCGCACTGCGCGCCCGCCTGACCCGCATGAACCCGCGTGCACCGATCAGCGCTGTCGATTTTGGCAAGATTGCCATCAGCGAAGTGCTGGACCTGAAAGGCTTCAACCTGAATGCCAAGCTGGATCTCGATCCCGACTTCCTGCGTGCGGAAGAAGCTGAGCACGAACATGATCATGAGCACGAGGCTTGCGCCGAAGATTGCACGCATGAACACCATCATTATAAAGATCATGGCGAGCACGGTGACCATGCCCCGCAGGTACATAACCACCATCACGCCCATCATTCTGACGATATCGCCGCGTTTGTGTTCAAGAGCACGCGCCCTTTCAATACCGGGCAACTTGATGAATTCCTCGGTGGCCTGGTGCAAGTCTTTGGCCCGCGCATGTTGCGCTATAAAGGCGTATTACTGATGGAAGGCGCAGACCGCAAAGTCATTTTCCAGGGTGTGCATCAAATCATGGGAACTGATGTGGGTGCCAAGTGGGGAGAAAACGAATTGCGTGAAAGCAAGATGGTATTTATTGGCAAAAATTTACCTAAAGACATATTTATTCAAGGTTTGGAGCATTGTTTGGTATAAACTAGCGGGCTATTGAAGTCAGACCTTGTCTGTCGTGCAAGTGGCATTCATGCAAATGTCATTTACTTTATCAATAAGGGGAGGATAATTGTCTGGGACAAATGTTGTTTCAGATTTGTTCTATGTATTAACCCGTCGTATCGAAAGTTAGCGAAGTGGCAACTAAATCATCTAAATCGACTGCTACAGTCAGCGCACCCGAAGCTCTGCTCACAGAGGAAGAAATCCTCAAGATGGGCGAGAAGGACTATATGAACGCTGCACAACTGGCATTTTTCAAGGCCCGTTTGCAGCAGCTTGAGAAGGATTTATTGAAGAACGCCGACGAAACCACCGAGCATCTTCGTGAAACCGTATTAGTACCAGACCCGGCAGACCGTGCCACGATAGAGGAAGAACATGCGCTGGAATTGCGCACCCGCGATCGTGAACGCAAATTGCTGAAAAAAGTACAGCAATCCATCAATAGTATTGATGAAGGCGATTACGGCTGGTGCGAAGAAACCGGTGAACCAATTGGTGTACCACGCCTGCTGGCGCGTCCAACAGCGACCCTGTCGCTGGAAGCACAGCAAAGACGTGAAATGAAACAAAAGCTGTACGGTGACTGAGCTTTAGCATCAATCTCCAGCGCTTCTGATTCGCAAAAGCGTGCGGTGGCAACTGCGCGCTTTTTTATTGGAATTGAATGCAACCATGTTGCATGCGATTGAACTTTTATCAGATAATTGTTTCCAAGTCATGCAAGACCATGCCATCCGGCTGTCATAATGCGGGTGTATTGTCGGTTTTTTGCTACAGATATTGATTAATTTTTGACCTGAATTTGACCCGGTATTCATTTGACCCGGCATTCACTGGAAATGTAATCCCAAGATGTTACGCCCCACCCAGATCAGCATGAAAAACAGCAAACGATGGTTGCTGTGTGTTCTGCTGCCTGCGCTGTTATTTACGCAATGGCTGGGGCTGGCACATCGTATCTCACATGCAGGTGGTGCCGGCAGCCAGGTAGTCACTGGTGGCTTGCCACAAACGGCACAACTGGGCTCTTTCCTTTTCCAGTCTGGCAGCAAGGATGAGAATGGCAATACCCTGCACTCCTGCGCCTTGTACGATGCCGTCAGTGCTGCCGAATTCCTGCAACATATACCAGATGCCATAAAACTGCTGGCTGGCAAGGCTATCGTCGGCCCCAACCCTGCAATGCTGAGCTGGCATGCCCTGCTGCAAGTTCCTTTCTCTTCCCGCGCCCCACCTTCCCTGTTTGCCTGACCAGCGCCAGAACACCCTCGTGGTGCTCTGGCTATCATATTTTCCTGATGTATTTTTTGCATCAGGAAGGTCGCCGCTCATTGCGCGCCACCCTTTGGTTTACATTGCAAACAGGAAATAACATGGTTTTTCAACGCACTCTGATCACCAGCGCAGTGCTGGCACTTTTGACGCCTGTACTGACACCCGCCTCGCAGGCATATGCCCAGACAAGCTCCACCAGCGACTCCGCATCTGGCACCATCAATACAGTTACCGTCACTTCCAACCCGATCAGCTCGGACGAGAATATGCAAGTGCTCACTCCGGCCAAGATATTGTCAGGGCCAGAGCTCAGGGCCAAGGTTGGCACCTCATTGGGCGACACCCTGGGGGCCGAACTCGGCGTATCTGCATCCGGCTTTGGTGCCGGTGCCTCCCGCCCCATCATCCGTGGCCTGGAAGGCCCACGTGTCAAGATCCTGCAAAATGGCATGGGTGTGGCTGACGTATCGAGCCTGTCGAATGATCATGCGGTCGCCAGCGAAAGCGCGACTGCCCAGCAGATCGAAGTCTTGCGCGGCCCTGCCGCCTTGCTGTACGGCAGTGGTGCGATTGGTGGCCTGGTGAATGTTATCGACAACCGCATACCAACTATCCTGAACAAGAAAATGACGGGTGAAGGAGAAATGCGCTTCGGCAGTGTCAATTCAGAAAAGAGTTTGTCATTCTCGCTGGATGGTTCCAGCGGTGTGATCGGCCTGCATGCAGACGGCGCCAGCCGTGAAACGGGCAACTATAAAATACCAGGCAATATCTCTTTGAGCGACCCGGGCTCAGGCGGTGGCCGCGTGCCATCCAGCTTCACCCGTGAATCTTCACTGGCTTTGGGTGCATCGGTTATCCAGTCCTGGGGTTATGTCGGTGCTGCAGTACAAACCCTGAATGACCACTATGGCATACCAACGGCAGAACGCTCCTTCATCGACTTGAAGCAAAACCGCCTCGACATTGATGGTTTGCTCAATTCGCCATTGAGCGGTTTCGATACACTGAAATACAAATTCAGCGCCACCGACTATAAGCACACAGAAAAAGCCGAGGACGGTACGCCCGTCACCGACTTCAAGAACCAGATGCTGGAAAGCCGCATTTTGTTGTCCCACCCATCCTGGGCGGGCTGGCAAGGTAGCTGGGGTCTGCAGACTGAACAAGTGAAATTCTCTGCCTTGTCTGCCACGACTGGCCGCGCCGATACGGTACCAAGTACCAAATCCAATTCAGTTGCCCTGTTCTTTGTCGAGCAAAAGCAAATTGCCGACGTCATGGCCAGCACAGGTATGCGCTTTGAAAATGTGAAGCGCACACCGGATGCAAGCACAGGCCTGAAGGCGCGTGAATTCAATTTATTCTCGGCTTCTGTTGGTGGCTTGTGGCAATTCGACAAATCTTATGGCGCGGGCCTGAGCCTGTCATGGGCGCAACGTGCCCCGGCGACAGAAGAATTGTATTCAGCCGGCCCCCATGAATCGACTGCCACTTTTGACATTGGCAATGCCGATATGAAAAAAGAAGCCTCGCGTAACCTGGAGTTCAGCGTACAAAAGACGCATGGCGTGCTGCGCTGGAAGATCAATGCCTTCCTGAACAAGGTCAATAATTACATCTACGGCCATACCAATGGTATCAAGGTAGATGAAGCAGGCATTCCTGATGCTGACGCAGAATTTACGTTGCGCAACTGGTCGCAGGCATCTGCGACCATACGTGGTGGTGAAGCCGAGATCAGTTACAACCTGCTGGGCGAAGGCTGGTCAGGCCGCGCTTTTGCAGATTACTCACGCGGCAGCCTCGACAATATGGGCAACCTGCCATTGCAACCAGCCACACGTACCGGTTTTGACATTGGCTACCGCACTGGTGCATGGCGTGCTGGCGTAGATGTCTTGCATGCCCTGCGTCAGGACAGGCTGGCCAGTTTTGAAGGTTTTGTTACACCGGCGTATACCAAGGTCGATACCAGCCTGACTTATACCCATCCTTATCAGAATATGCAGCTGACCTGGTTCCTGATGGCGAAGAATTTGCTGAATCAGGATATCCGTCTTTCTACTTCAGTTTTGAAAGAAACCTTGCCTCAGCCCGGCAGAAACGTACTGGCAGGACTGCGTGTCAGCTTTTAATGTTAAAAAATCAGCTAAGAATTGCAAGAAAAATGTAAGCAGATGTAATTGACGTTTAGGTTATTAATTCATAAGCTGTAGGTATGGGAGGCGGCATCCGCCCCCATTTCCTGCAAAAAAGCTGCTTTTTTGCAAGGTTTTCACCGATCTTGCGTAGCAATTAAAAGAACATTTCAAGAAAAACTGTCTGGACTAGTTGAGCCCAGTCAACCATTGGAACGGAAATCAGAATATACTAAGCACTCGTCAAATTCGCTACCGGGTGGTCAGCGCTTCTATTCTTATTTGGGAACAAAGTGGGGATTTTTTCTCTTTTCGGTAAAAAAGGTGTCAAGCAAGAAGATCGCTCCACCGAGAAATCTTCTTCGAGAAAGACGCGCTCCAAGAATGGTAATACCGTCATTGGCGGTTTCCAGGACAGTGAGGTTTTTAGCAATTCGATTATTGCTCAGCGCCATATCGCCCGTGCTACCGAGAGAAAAATTGACGCCATAGAATTTGAAATGTCGCGTGACATCGTCAAGACCCGTCCGCCGACCATCACCAAAACCGATTTGGGTGCCCCCACCCAGCCGCTGGAAAGAAAAGCGCCGCCGGTAGAATTCCAGACCACATTGCCGATGATGATGCCTACAGATTATCTGTTGGGGCAAAATTCAGAAATGTCGGCCTCTGCCCTTGCCTATAGCGAAACCGTGCCAGTACTGGAAGAAGCAGCCATCCTGTTTGCCAGTGGCCAGAATGAAGTTGCTGAACAGATGCTGGCGTCTGCCGTACATAACCACGAACTTGGTGGCGCCACGGAAATTGGCTGGCAAATGCTGTTTGACTTGTACCGCATCACGAACGACCAGCACAAGTTTGAAAGCCTGTCGCTTGATTACGCCAACAAGTTTGAAACCTCGCCACCACTGTGGCCAGAAAACCAGACTGCCAATGACAATGATGCTGAAGCCCAGGGCGACACTACCGTAGCGAATGTCAGCTTCCCGGCCAAGCTTGATAGCACTACCATCAAATCACTTGAGAAATTGCAGATAGCAGCAGGCAAGAGTAAAAGCCTGCGCCTGGATTTTTCCCGCGTCAAGGAAGTTGATCCCATAGGTTGCGGCCTGTTATTGCGCGCCCTCAAGGGTCTGAAAAAATCCGGCCACGATTTGTTGCTGGTGGGTGCTAAAGACCTGGCAGATAAAATCCGCAGTATCTTGCTGGTGGGCCGCCGCGACGAAACTGAAGCACCTTGGCTGTTATTGCTTGAAATCCTGCAATTACTGCATTTTGAGCAAGCCTTCGAAGAAGTCAGTATGGATTACTGTATTACTTTTGAAGTGTCGCCACCATCGTTTGAAGCGCCCAAGAACAATGTCACCAGCGCCCTGCCTGAAGCTCCGGCGCAGGAAGAAGCGTCTGACCGCTACATGATGCCTAAAGTAGTTGAAGGCAAGACAGAATTCCTGATTTCCAATATTGCCATGCAGGCAGAACAGCACAACCCGCTGATCCTTGATTGCACCCGTCTCGAACGTGTGGAATTTGGTGCCTCTGCGCAATTATTGAATGGCTTGGCACCTATCGCCAGCAAAGCCGGCATGAATATACGCTTTGAAGGCGTCAATTATCTGGTCATGATGTTGTTCAATGCCATGGGCCTGAAAAACATCGCCAGCATCATCCCCCGCAAGCACTAAACTGTAGCAAGGTGGGCTTTTGCCCGCCCATTTGCTGTCATATATACACGTGGTTTGTTCACGCTTGCAATTCAGAAAAAACACCCCATTTTCTACGAATCAGGCAATTTGGCCTGCTTATACTGCCCGCTCATGGTCCATGTTCGCGTGCAGGAATGGCACTATTTTTTGAGGTTCATATGGAACAATTTCACGGCACCACGATCTTGACGGTGCGACGCGGCAATCTGATTGCCCTGGGCGGCGACGGTCAGGTGACACTGGGCAATATCGTCATGAAGGGCACTGCCCGCAAGGTGCGCAAGCTGTATCACAACAAGGTGCTGGCCGGTTTTGCTGGCGGCACGGCTGACGCTTTTACATTAATAGAACGTTTTGAATCCAAGCTGGAAAAACACCAGGGCCACCTGATGCGCGCCTCGGTAGAACTGGCAAAAGACTGGCGCACTGACCGCATGCTGCGCCGTCTGGAAGCCATGTTGCTGGTGGCAGACAAAGACAGCACGCTGGTGATTACCGGCAATGGTGATGTGCTGGAACCCAACCAGGGTATAGGTGCGATAGGCTCTGGCGGTACTTTCGCCCAGTCCGCTGCGATTGCCCTGTTTGAAAATACTGACTTGTCACCTGTCGACATCGTCAAAAAATCCCTGACTATTGCTGGTGAGTTGTGCATTTATACCAACTTGTCGCACACCATAGAAACACTGGAATGAATTGGAATACGCAATGAACATGACCCCGCAAGAGATCGTCTCTGAACTCGATAAACATGTAGTTGGCCAGTCCAAGGCCAAGCGCGCCGTTGCCATCGCCCTGCGTAACCGCTGGCGCCGTCAGCAGGTGCAAGAACCGCTGCGCCATGAAATCACACCCAAGAATATCCTGATGATAGGCCCGACAGGCGTAGGTAAAACCGAGATCGCCCGTCGCCTGGCCAAACTGGCGGATGCGCCCTTCATCAAAATCGAAGCGACCAAATTCACTGAAGTTGGTTATGTGGGCCGCGATGTTGATACCATCATCCGCGACCTCGTCGATATCGGCATCAAGCAAACCCGCGAGACAGCCACCCGCAAGGTACGCGCCCGTGCTGAAGATGCGGCGGAAGACCGCATACTCGATATCCTGTTGCCACCGGCGCGCGATTTTGGTTTTCACCCAAGTGAAACCGAAGTCGCAACCCCTGACAATACGACACGCCAGACTTTCCGCAAGCGTCTGCGCGAAGGTGCGATGGATGACAAGGAAATTGAAATCGAAGTGGCCGAAGGCGTAACCCATATGGAAATCATGGCACCGCCGGGCATGGAAGAAATGACCGAGCAGATCAAGACGATGTTCTCGGGCATGGGCAATGGCCGCAAGAAATCACGCAAGCTGAAAATCAAGGAAGCGATGAAGTTCCTGATAGAAGAAGAAGCGGGCAAACTCGTCAACGAAGAAGAACTGAAGCAGGATGCGATACGCAATGTAGAGCAAAACGGCATCGTCTTCCTCGATGAGATTGACAAGATCGCCTCACGTTCAGAAACTGGCGGTGCAGAAGTCTCACGCGCTGGTGTGCAGCGTGACTTGCTGCCGCTGGTAGAAGGCACGACCGTGAATACCAAGTACGGCATGGTCAAGACTGACCATATCCTGTTCATTGCGTCTGGCGCTTTCCATCTGGCCAAGCCGTCTGATCTGATACCTGAGTTGCAGGGCCGTTTTCCTATCCGCGTAGAACTGGAGTCTTTGTCCATCGCTGATTTTGAACGGATACTGACAGGTACCGATGCCTGCCTGACACGTCAATACCAGGCCTTGCTGGCAACCGAAGACGTGCAGATAGACTTCACACCTGAGGGTGTTGAACGCCTGGCTGGCATCGCTTATTCTGTCAATGAAACGACAGAAAACATCGGAGCGCGCCGTCTCTACACCGTCATGGAAAAGCTGCTGGAAGAAATTTCTTTCGATGCTCACCAGAATAGCGGCAAGACAGTCACCATTGACGCTGCATACGTCAATGAACGTCTGGAAGCCTTGTCGGTGAATGAAGATCTGTCACGCTACGTGCTGTAATTTTAGTTTTAATCTTAGTTTTAATCTTAGTTTCAATTCCTAATCCGGGATTCAAGATGGCTAACAAGGCGCTCGCAACACGACAACGCATGCAGTTCCGCGTTGAGCCGTCTCAAGTCCCGGCCCCGGCCAAAGGCAGGGCTAATCAGGCAAGAAAAGTCTTGCCTGATTACCTGACTGCGAAAAGAAATACCAAATCTCTGTCACTCCCTGCTACTGCTGCGGCAAACACTGCAAGCAGTACAGATGAACAACAAGAAAATTAAACCTTCAGGAATACATCCATGTTTAGCACACCGGCTGCCAGCGACAAACCCGATTACCCCATGCTGGCGCGCCAGTTGGCCAGCGTACTCGAAGGTGAACGCAATCTGATTACCAATGCCGCGCAGTTTTCTGCCTTCATTTACAGCAGCATCACAGATTTGAACTGGGCTGGATTTTATCTATGCGCACCGGCCAGCAAGCCAGATGCAGAATTCCCGAATGACCTGCTGCTCGGCCCATTCCAGGGCAAGGTCGCCTGCACCCGTATCCCATTCAAACGCGGAGTATGCGGAACAGCCGCAGCAGAACGTCGCACCGTGCTGGTAGAAAACGTACATGCATTCCCGGGACACATCGCCTGTGATTCAGCATCCAACTCTGAAATAGTCATCCCTTTGATCAAGGACGGTGAGATTTATGGCGTTTTTGATATCGACAGCCCGCGCCTGAAACGCTTCGATGCAGAAGACCAGTTGGGTCTTGAGAACTTGCTCGCCATCTTTACGGCTGCGACAGATTTAAAATAATAGCAATACCAGTGCCCTGTGGAATCAGCCAGAATGTGGCAAAGGGCAGACAAAGACCATGCTAGCCATGGTCTTTTTTGTTAAGCTATGTCAAAACTGCCTAATTCCTGTCTTTGCCCGGTCTTTGTCGCTCTACACTGAGTTTATTGAAACTGAGCAAAATTCAGAAGACCGAGGGAGATGGCATCATGGCAGGATGCAGACGCCGGAAAATGCTACACATGCACAAGCAGCCTTTGCGCAGGCGTGATGTGATGACGCGCTTCATGGTCGATCTCGGCATCCACTATCTTGAAGTACTGGGGCTGGCCAAGGCCATGCATTTCTTGCGCAGGCACCATGTGCCTGAAACAGTCATCAACCGCGTCCTGCATTCGCCTGCATACCGACGGCGCTATTAAGCTGTTCTAATACGTTTCCTTAATGCGTTTCCTAATGTGTTTCCTGTTTTGCATCCCTGGCCAGCAAGCGACTGATCATTTCCTGTAATGAAATCCCGTCAAACAAGACACCTGCCACCGCATCGGTAATTGGCATCTGTATGCCCAGTTGCTGAGCCAGCGTCCTTACTGCCTGCGCACAACGAACGCCTTCAGCAACATGGCCGAGTTCCTGCACTATGACGTCCAGGGATTTACCCTGGGCCAGCGCCAGGCCGACCTTGCGGTTGCGCGATAAATCACCGGTACAGGTGAGTATCAGATCACCTACACCAGTCAGGCCCATCAGGGTTTCTGAACGTCCCCCAAGAGCAACGCCCAGGCGGCTGATTTCTGCCAGGCCACGGGTGATCAGGGCGGCCCGCGCATTCAGGCCCAGGCCCAGGCCATCGGCCACACCAGTCGCAATCGCCAGGATATTTTTGACCGCACCACCGACTTCAACACCAACCATGTCGTCACTGGAATACACCCGCATGGCATTCACATGCAGGGCCTGTACCACCAGGCTGCTGAGTTCATCGGACTTTGAGGCAATCGTCAATGCACAAGGCAAGCCTTTGGCTACTTCCTGTGCAAACGAGGGGCCAGACAGGGCACCGAAGGCAGTGTCCTGCCCCAGCACCTGCTCTGCTACCTGGTGTGGCAAAAGCTGCGTGGATTCTTCAAAGCCCTTGCATAGCCAGATAATGTTTTTTGGCTGGTAAGCACGGCAGGCTTCCAGCGTAGGACGCAAACCAGAGACTGAGGTGGCAATCACCAGCAAGCCATCAGCGCCAGCGGCATGTGCCATGGCAGCGGCAAAATCTGCCGTCACCTGCAAGTTATCAGGAAAAGGGAAACCACTTAAATAATCACTATTTTGCTTATTTGTCTGCATGGCAGACATCGCAGCCTGATTACGTCCCCACAGCAAAACATTGTTTTTTGCAGCAAAGGCAATTGCCATGGCCGTGCCCCAGGCACCTGCGCCCAATACGCTGATATTCATGCTTGTCCCTGACTCCTGCTTATTTTAATAACCGGGGAAGATGTAAAAAAAGGACAGCAGGCTGTCCTTTTTTGCAAACTGTCATCTGCCTATATATTCAGCCCAGGCACTATAGCACTACAGGCCCCAGACTTCATTGATTTTGACAAAGCCTAACTGGCCGTCACGGTGTTTCACTTTGACCCAACCACCAGCAGCGGGCTCGGCCATTTCCAGCAAGACATGCTTGTCGGCACTAAAGACCAGCGGCGCAGATTCGTCTGCCGCTGCCCTGATTTTGGCATTCGCGGCCCGCACTACCAGGCTGCGGCGGGTGATCAAATCCTTGGATTCAACCCAGCTCATTTCACCGCTGACATCTCTTACCTTGCTCCAGGTACCAGAAGTAAACACCACTTCCAGCGGCATGCCACGCGGGGCCACTGCCAGTTTTGCACCTTTGGCAGACGGGGCATCGTACAAGATGACCGGCGAAGCACCGACGGAACGGAATTCCAAAGCCTGCGCCGCACTACTCGCAAGTAGCATCAATAACAACAAAGGCAAAGGCGTCAGCAAGCGTCGCATGGTAGCTTTCATCAAGCCGACCCGGCCAAAAACCGGATCAAGCCCGTAGTAATAAAGCAGATTACTGAATAGTCGTAGGTGCTTCAGTAGTGGCATTTGCCTGCTCAGCAGCCAGTGTCAGGCGTTGCGCGTAGAACGCTTCGAAATTGATTTCTGACAGATGGATAGGAGGGAAGCCAGCACGTGTGATCGCATCTGCTACGTTGGAACGCAGGTATGGATAAACGATGTTAGGGCAGCCGATACCCAGCAGAGGATCGAGTTGATCTTCAGGGATATTGCGCGCTTCGAAAATACCAGCTTGTTTGCCTTCAACCAGGAAAGCAACTTTTTCGCCGACTTTTGCAGTAACAGTCACTGTTACTGTGGCTTCGTAGATGCCATCAGCCAGTTTTTCAGAGCCTACATCGACAGAAACTTCGATGCCTGGGGCTTCTTGTTCCAGGAAAATAGCTGGGGAATTTGGCTGTTCAAGCGACAAATCTTTCAGATAAACGCGTTGAATTTGGAATACGGGCTGCAGATTTTCGTCAGACATGTGAAACTTTCTAAAATTCTAAAAGATTAATAATGAACAGCGAGACTGGCAGATAGGGCCGTTTCCAGCCATTTCAAGATCGCAGCGCGCTATTGTAGCAAGTAGTCTGCAAAAACAGCAATTTTGCTGCAAAACCCGTAGAAAATCCGGCAAAAACCTGCTTTTAATCAACCGGATTCAGCAAAGGATCAAGTTTACCCGCCCTGTCGAGGGCAGACAGATCATCAAAGCCGCCCACATGTGTGTCATCTACATAGATTTGCGGCACGGTGCGGCGGCCGGTCTTTTTCATCATCGCTTCGCGCACACCGGGCTCAAGATCGACACGGATTTTTTCTATCTCTTCGACACCCTTGGATTTCAACAGGCGTTCTGCCATCGTGCAATAGGGGCACACGGCTGTGGTATACATGACTACATGGGCTTTCATGATGCTCTCCTGCTTTACTTTACTGTTGGCAAGCCTTGCGACTTCCAGGAATCTATACCACCGTCAAGGCTGAACACCTGCGTAAAACCGGCTTTGCTGAGCAAACCAGCAGCACTGGACGAACGAACACCTGAAGCACAGACAGTAATAACCACATTGCTTTTTGATTTTTCTATCTCTTTCAGACGGTCATTCAGCTCTGGCAGCGGGATATGTTTGGCATTTGGCAAATGTCCGGCAGCAAATTCCTCGGCGCTGCGCACATCCAGCACCAGGGTCTTGCCCTGATTCATGTATTGTGTGGCTTGAAAATGCGATACCTTGGCACCACGTCTTTGTAAAGCAGGTATTAACAATGCGCCGCCGCTGATCAGGGCAAGGGCTAACCACACATAATTGTAGTTGGTAAGAATGAAATTCACAGGATTCCAGTAGTAAAAATGGTTATCAGAAGCGCGTCATTATAAAATAGATGCCGCAATCGCATACTAAATCACTCATCCCTACTTCTCGCACACTATGTACAAAATCGTTTTAATGCGCCACGGCGAATCTACCTGGAATCTGGACAACCGTTTTACCGGCTGGACTGATGTCGATCTGACAGGAAAAGGCGTGGCAGAAGCTACCCAGGCTGGCAAGCTATTGAAAGAAGCCGGCCTGACTTTTGACCTGGCTTATACCTCGGTACTCAAGCGCGCGGTTCGTACACTGTGGGGCACACTCGATGAAATGGACTTGATGTGGTTGCCAGTGATGCATGACTGGCGTCTGAATGAACGTCATTACGGCGCGCTGCAAGGCTTGAACAAGGCAGAGACAGCAGCCAAATATGGCGACGAGCAAGTGCTGGTATGGCGCCGCAGCTACGACACGCCACCTCTGCCGCTGGCAGAAGATGATGACCGCACCTCGTTCAACGATCCGCGCTATGCAGGCCTGGACCGCAGCCAGATACCGCTGACAGAATGCCTGAAAGACACGGTGGCCCGCGTCATGCCAGCCTGGGACGACAGCATTGCACCAGCCATACGCGCTGGCAAACGCATCCTGATCTCTGCCCATGGCAACAGCCTGCGCGCCCTGATCAAGATGCTTGACGGTATCAGCGATGACGACATCGTCAACCTGAATATCCCAAATGGCCAGCCACTGGTATATGAACTTGATGCCGACCTGAAGCCAATTAAACATTATTATCTGGGTGACCAGGAAGCCATCGCCGCGGCCTTGCAAGCTGTGGCCAGCCAGGGCAAGTCCAAATAATAAGTATTGAATGTCATTTAACACCAAGTCTTCACCGTTTTTAATTGCAAGTTTGCTGTGCCTGACTCTGGCAGGCACAGCAACGTCTGCAATGGCCGCCAGCAATGCCCGCGCCCAGCAAAAAAACAAGGCAGAAGCAGACCGGGCAGAGTTGCAAAACCGCCTGAAGTCCTTGAAAAACGATATCAATAAAACTGAAACGGCCAAAGACAATGCCAGCGATGCGATGGCCGAATCAGAAAAATCCATTTCTGAAGCCAACCGTTCTTTGCGTGATTTGCAGGCCGAACAGGCGCAGACTGAAGCCAAAGTCAAACAACTGACAGAGCAGCAGCAAGCCCTGGCTGATAAAGTTGAAAAACAAAAAACACAACTCTCGAATTTTTTACGCCGCCAATACATGCGCGGCGACAGTGACCGCATCAAATTGCTGCTGTCGGGCGACAACCCCAACCGTATCAACCGCGAACTGCAGTACATGAGTTATGTATCGCAAACCCAGGCCAAACTGATAGATGGTTTGCGCATCAGCCTTCAAGCTGTGGAAAAAAATGCCGAAGAAGCGATAGAAGCCAAGGCAGAACTCGATGAAATAGCTGATGAAGAAAAAAGCCATAAGCTGGCGCTGGAAAAAGAGAAAAAACGACATGCCACATTGGTAAGTCAGTTGGCAGAAAAATTATATATACAAAAAAAACAGGCTGATAGTCTCGAAAAAGATGAACAAAGACTGAGTAATCTGGTCTCACAATTAAATAAACTGATTGAAGAGCAGGCCAAGGCAGATGCGGCCAAAGCGGCATTGGAAGAAAAACAACGCCAGGAAAGAATTGCAGCAGCACAGAAAGAAAGAGCAAGACAGGCAGCACAGGGCAAGAAACCAGCGAAAATCACCAATCCTAATGCGATTGATGATGACGAACCGCCCAGGCAAGCCAAGGTGGCGACCCCACCTGCAGGTGAATTTGACAAGCTGAAAGGGCAATTACGCTTGCCAGTAAAAGGTGAAATTCTTGCCCGGTTTGGTAGCAAACGCGCTGATGGTCCCAGCTGGAAAGGCATGTTCATCAAGGCGAATGAAGGTGCAGAAATCAAGACCATCGCCCCAGGCAAAGTGATTTTTGCTGACTGGTGGAAGGGGTATGGAAATATGGTGATTGTTGACCATGGCGGCAGTTACTGGAGCCTGTATGGCAATAATCAAGCAGTATTGAAGCATGTCGGCGATGTGGTAAAAACCGGTGATGTCATTGCCAGTGCCGGAAACAGCGGCGGTAATGAAGAATCAGGTTTATACTTTGAAGTACGTCATCAAGGACGTGTATTTGATCCTCTCAACTGGATCTCTAAATAGGCATTAGGTGAATCATGGGCAGCAAATTCAAGAATTTCGGTTTAATTGGACTCGGCATGATTGCCGGTGTGGCAGTGTCGATGCAGTTTTCTGCTGTGGCACAAAAAGGCACTGCGGAGACACTCCCTTTCGACGAGCTAAAAGACCTGACTAACGTATTCGGATTGATCAAATCTGCCTATGTCGAGCCAGTCGAAGACAAAAAACTGATCAAGGATGCCATTTCCGGCATGGTCGGTTCTCTCGACCCGCATTCAGTGTATCTGGACAAAAAAGCCTACAAGGAACTGAATGAAAGCACGCAGGGCAAGTTTGTCGGCCTGGGCATAGAAGTCGGCATGGAAGACGGCTATGTGAAAATCATTTCCCCTATTGAAGATTCTCCTGCCTACCGCGCGAATCTGAAATCCGGCGACTTGATTACCAAGCTCGATTCTGAACCGGTCAAAGGCCTGACGCTGGATGAAGCCGTCAAGAGAATGCGTGGTGAACCGCATACCAAGATCACGCTGACGATTTACCGCAAGAGCGAAGAAAAACCCATCGTCGTCACGATTACCCGTGAACTGATCAAGCAGCAAAGCGTCAAGGCAAAAATCGTCGAGCCTGGCTATGCATGGATCAGGGTTGCACAGTTCCAGGTACCAACCACCGACGACATGTCCAAAAAAATCCAGGGCCTGTATGCACAAGACCCAAATTTGAAGGGATTGGTACTCGATTTGCGCAATGACCCGGGTGGTGTGCTTGATAGCGCCATCGGCGTGTCTGCCGCCTTCCTGCCCAAGGAAGTGCCGGTCGTATCCACCAATGGTCAGATGGCAGATCAAAAAGTAACTTATTTTGCCCGCCGCCAGGACTATGACAGGGCAACGCTGACTGATCCTCTGAGCAAATTGCCGGAAGCAATCAAAAAAGTACCTATGGTGGTGCTGATCAACACCGGTTCTGCATCTGCCTCAGAAATCGTGGCGGGTGCCTTGCAAGACTACAAACGTGCGACCATCCTGGGCACGCAAAGTTTTGGCAAGGGATCAGTGCAATCCATCATCCGCTTCCCGTTCAATAGCAGCAATCCAGACTTTGCCGTCAAATTGACCACAGCGCGCTACTACACGCCGAATGGCCGCTCTATCCAGGCCAAAGGCATCGTCCCTGACCTGAACGTCGAAGAAACAGCAGATGGCGATGGCTTCAATGGCTTGCGTGCGCGTGAAGCTGACTTGCAAAAACATCTGACAAACGACAAGGAAAAAGAAGTTGCCCGTCCTAAAGTCGATGAAGCCGAAGAAGAGCAACGCCTGATCGCGCTGGCGAAAAAGAGCAAGCCTCTTGAATACGGCGGTGCCGAAGACTTCCAGCTGGCCCAGGCCCTGAACCACCTGAAAGGTTTGCCAGTCAAGGTCACTGAAGCCAAGGTTATTGATAAAGAAGGCAAGGAAGGCAAAGACAGCAGTAAAGAAGCTGACAAGCCAGCTAAAACTGACAAAGCTGACAAAGCCGAACACAAGACCGAGCACAAAACCGACAGCAAGAAAAAATAAACCCTGAAATTAACCTTCATAAAAAAAGGCCGCTTACTCCAACAGCGGCCTTTTTTACGACGATGAACGATCAGCAACTCTTACGCTATTCCCGCCACATCTTGCTGGACCAGATAGGTATAGAGGGCCAGCAAAAAATCACGGAAGCACATGCGCTCGTCATCGGTGCCGGTGGCCTGGGTTCACCTGCGGCCATGTACCTGACCAGCGCTGGTGTGGGTACGATCACCCTGGTCGATAATGACAGCGTCGATCTGACCAATCTGCAAAGACAGATCATGCATACCACGGCAGCCGTGGGCATGGCCAAGGTTGGCTCAGGCAAACACACGCTGGAATCCATCAATCCTGAAATAAATATCATTGCCCTGCAAGAGCGGGCTGCCGATGCGCGGCTGGAAGAACTGGTCAGCCAGGCCAGCATCGTGCTCGACTGTTGCGACAATTTTGCCACCCGCCATGCCGTGAATGCCGCCTGCGTCAAATTTGCAGTACCGCTGGTATCTGGCGCGGCCATCAGTTTTGATGGCCAGATCAGTGTGTTTGACAGCCGTGACGAGGCTTCGCCCTGTTATGCCTGTCTGTTCCCACCCGACCAGCCTTTTGAAGAAGTGCTGTGTTCCAGCATGGGCGTATTTTCACCGCTGGTAGGCATCATAGGCAGCATGCAGGCCGCCGAAGCCCTGAAAGTCATCATGGGCATAGGCCAGGCACTGTCAGGCCGCCTGCTGTTACTGGATGCCTTGCGCATGGAATGGAATAGCATAGGCATCAGCAAAAATATGCAATGCTCTGTTTGCGGGCAAGCTCATCCAGGCTAAATCTGTACTTTACAACTGCAGCTTAAAACTACACTTCAAAACTACACTTCAAAATTCATCAAGGACTATATGTATACTCTTTACTATTGCCCTGGCACCGCCAGCATGGTCGTTCATCTGGCACTATTGGAAATTGGTGCTGCCCATGAGTTGAAACTCGTCGATGTAGAAAAGAACCAGCAAAAAGATCCCGATTATCTGCGCCTGAATCCAAACGGTGTCGTGCCTACCCTGGTCATCGATAACCGCCCTTATCTGGAATCCGCCGCCTTGCTGATGCTGCTGGCAGAGCGCCACCCGGAAGCGGGCCTTGCACCCGCCGCTGGCACCGTTGAACGCGATCTGTGGCGGCAATGGATAGTCTTCATCAGCGGCAGCCTGCAATCTGCTTTCCGTGCCTGGTTTTATCCGGCCGAACTGGGTTTTACCGAGCATGGTGAAGCCAGTAAAGCGGCCTTGCAAAAACGTATCGCTGCCATCTGGGATCAGCTTGACCTGCATCTGAGCAAGAATGGCCCTTACCTGCTCGGTGAAACTTTTTCTGGCGCTGACCTGCAACTGACCATGCTGATGCGCTGGTCACGCAATATGCCACGCCCGGCAACGCAATGGCCAGCCTTGAACAAACTCGCGCAACTGATTATCGCCCGCCCGAGCTGGCAAAAGATGGTAGAAATCGAAGGCCTGGAAACCTGGCCTAAAACCAGTAATTAATTCCCGGCATGCAAAAGACGGGTCTTAATCTGTACAAGGCGACTCAGGCAGCGGCTATGGACTTGCCCGAGGTCACCATCGCCGAGCACCTTGGTGTGCGTACCCTGCATCTGTCCTCTGATGCGATACAGGGTGCCATGCGCACGGCCATGCCTGACCAGATAGAGCTGGAATATGTGCAGCAAATGATGATGTGGATGCTGTTCAAATATAAACCGCAGCACGTTGTGCAACTGGGCCTGGGTGCAGCCGCGCTGACCAAGTTTTGCTACCGCAATTTCCCACAGGCCAAGGTCACTGCGATAGAACTCAATCCCAGGGTCATCGCTACCTGCCACCAGCATTTCAAGTTGCCAGACAATGATGAACGTCTGCAAGTGCTGTGCATGAATGCGCTGGACTATGTCAACGACAGCGCTAACCATGGTCAGACAGATGTCTTGCAAATTGATTTGTACGATGCCGCCGCCGAAGCGCCGGCGCTGGGTAGCGCCGCGTTTTACCAGGCCTGTGCCAATTGCCTCAGCGAAGATGGTATGCTGACCGTGAACCTGTTTGGCAATCCACAAAATTACCGCGCCAACTGCAATGCCAATATCGCTGCTTTACAAGAGGCTTTTGATGCAGTGGTCTGGCTGCCATTGGTGCACGATGCCAACACCGTCGCCATCGCCTTCAAACAAGCCCCTGCAGTGGATTTTGAAGACTTGTATGAACGTGCAAAGGCAATACGGCTGGCCTGCAAATTACCGGCGGCAAAATGGGTCAATGGCCTGAAGGCATGGATGGCGGAAAATGCCTGAATCCTGGCGAGCATCTTTAATATGCTCCGTGCTGTTTAATCCTCAGGATGATGACAGCAAACGCAAAGCTTGTTGCCATCTGGGTCGCGGAAATAAGCGCCATAATAATTTGGATGATAATGCGGACGCAAACCTGGCGCTCCTTCGCAAGTGCCGCCATGTGCTAGTGCTGCGTCGTAGGCACGCTGCACCGTTGCACGCGAGGCAGCCAGCAATGCCACCATCTGGCCATTGCCCTGTTCGGCGGCTTCGCCGTTATATGGTTTGCCGATGACAAACAAAGGGCGAGGCTGGTCTGCTGGCATCCAGCCTGCCCAGGGTTTGTCAGCATCCTTGAATTTCAAGACCAGGCCCAACTCAGTCATCAGTGCAGAGTAAAACGAAAAAGATTTATCAAAATCCTGTATGCCTGTGAATACATGGGAGATCATGCTTTTTCCTTCGCGCTGATTGTAGTATTTATTTGGTCGTGACGCTTATTTGGTCGTGACGTTTATTTGGGTGTGGGATTTTTACTGCGTGAAAATCCTGACCGGTATCTGCGCTTGCTCAGCAAGTGTTACCGCATGTTGCGTACCGCGGGCGCAACCGGGCTTGCCATAGTCAGCATGAAATGCCAGCACCATATCTATGCCGGTCGCCAGCATCCTGACGTTCAGGCCCTTCCATCCTTCACCTGGAAATGCGCGGTAGTCAGCATTGGTTTTTTTCATCGCTTCGACTGCAAAACCAAATTCCAGTGCAACTGCTTTGGCGTGCGCATCTATGCCAGGTGTATCACCTGTGACGATGATGGTCGCTGGCGGCAACTGAGCCAGTTCGCGGCGAATCGCGCCCTGGCTTTCCCACTGGGTAGCACCTGTAATCAATACTCTCATACCGCAAAGTCTAGCACGGCCAGCTCAATGATTCTTTTTGGCCAGACCCAGGTAGGTATCGATTACGCGCTGGTCATTGGCCAATTCTGCGGCATCACCTTCGAGCGCAATCTGCCCGGTTTCCAGTACATAGGCATAGTCGGCCACCTGCAAGGCGGCGCGAGCGTTTTGTTCTACCAGTAAAATCGCGACGCCGGTTTGCTTGAGACGCTGGATGATGTGAAAAATCTCCTTGACGATCAGCGGCGCGAGGCCCAGGCTGGGCTCATCGAGCATCAGCAATTGCGGCTTGGCCATAAGGGCGCGGCCTACGGCCAGCATCTGGCGTTCACCGCCTGACAATGTACCCGCTTCCTGGGTGCGTCTTTCTTTGAGGCGGGGGAAAAGATCGAAGACAACATCGAGCTGGTCAGCATAATTTTTCTCACCGGCCTGGTAGCGGCGGTAACTGCCGAGCAAAAGATTGTCTTCGACCTTCATGCTAGCGAACAGCTCGCGTTTTTCTGGCACCAGTGACATGCCCTGAGCAACGCGGTTTTCTATGCTGACACTGGCGAGGTTTTTATCAGCCAATAATATCTGACCGCGCATGCTGCCACTGGCAGGCAGGGCACCGGCGATGGCATTGAGCATCGTCGATTTTCCCGCACCATTCGGGCCGATGACGGTAACGATTTGCCCGACGCCGACACGTATATTGGCAGGCTGTAAAGCCTCGACCTTGCCATAGAATACTTGCAGGTCCTTGGTTTGCAATAAGGCCGGTTCAGACAAGGAAGTCGTCGCCAGGATGACTGGCGTGGTGTCTGCAGAATTTGTAGTCGTCATCAATCTATCCCACCCAGATAAGCTTCCAGCACAGCCGGATGTTGTTGTACGTCATGCGGCAAGCCTTCGGCAATCTTGGTGCCGAATTCCATGACCACCAGTTGATCTGTCAGGTTCATGACGAAATCCATGTCATGCTCGACCAGCAAGATACTCATGCCTTCGGCACGCAGTTTGCGCAAGAGCTCCGCCAGTTCTTGTTTTTCCTTATAACGCAAACCGGCGGCTGGCTCATCGAGTAACAGCAAACTAGGATCGCAGCACAGCGCCCTGGCGATTTCCAGTATGCGTTGCTGGCCCAGCGCCAGGCTGCCTGCCTCTTCATTGATCAAATGTGCCAAGCCTACCCGTTCCAACTGCCTTTTTGCCTCGGCCAGCAGGGAATTTTCTACCTTGCTGTCACGGCGCAAGATGCTGGCGATGACTTCCATGACATCACCACCCTTGGCACGCAAATGCGCACCTATCGCGACGTTTTCGAGTACCGTCATGCTGGCCAGCAAACGTACATGCTGGAAGCTACGGCCTATACCCAGCTTGACGATTTCACGAGAAGGCAGGTTGGCGATATCCTGCAATTTGCCATCCCGGTAAAAACGCACGGCACCGCTGGTCAAGGGCAAGACACCGGTGACCAGGTTGAACATCGTCGATTTGCCTGCACCATTCGGACCTATCAGGCCGACGATCTGGCCTGCGCTGACGGTAAACTGCATGTCATTGACGGCAACCAAGCCACCGAATTGCTTGCGCGCCTTGTCAATTTCGAGGATGACGGTGTCGACTGCCGGTTTGGCACGTACTGGCAATATTGCAGCATCTGCAGCGACCTGTATGCCCTTATCTTCTGGCAACCATTTGGCAAACAGGCGCTTGCTCCAGCTGGCTAAGTAAGGCCAGACACCATCACGCGCGCGTTGCAGCAGCAAGACCAGCAAGACACCAAACACGATGACTTCAAAATTGCCATTCGCGCCCAGCAATGCGGGCAAGATGCTTTGCAATTTGTCTTTCAGCAGTGTCAGCAGGGCTGATCCCAACAAGGCTCCCCACACATGGCCTGCACCGCCAACCACGGCCATGAACAGGTATTCAATACCGGCATTCAAGCCAAATGGAGTGGGATTAACGGCGCGTTGCAAGTGCGCATACAGCCAGCCGGAAACACTCGCCAGCATGGCAGCGATAACGAAGATGATGACCTTCATGCGCGCAGTATTGACACCCATGGCTTCTGCCATGACGCCACCACCTTTGAGCGCGCGTATGGCCCGGCCAGGACGTGATTGCAGCAGGTTTTGTACCGCAACTATCGCCAGCAACAATATCACCCAGATCAGGCCAAACATGCTGCGGCCGCTATCTAGTTTTAAGCCAGCGATTTCTATCGGCGGTATGCCGTTGAGGCCATCATATTTGCCTAGGAATTCCAGGTTACCAAACAGGAAGAACAGCGACAGGCCCCAAGCGATAGTCCCCAGTGGCAGATAGTGGCCGGACAGGCGCATGGTAATCAGGCCTATCGCCAGTGCCGCCACCATGGTCAGCACCAGGCCAGCCAGCAAACCCAGCCACGGTGAATAACCGAGGGCCGTACTCAGATAAGCTGTGGAGTAAGCACCGAGGCCAACAAAAGCTGCCTGACCAAAAGAGGTCATGCCACCTACCCCGGTCAGCAAGACCAGGCCCAGCGCGACGATCGCATACAGGCCTATGTAGTTGGCAAGAGTGATCCAGAATTCAGGTACCGGCACCAGGGGGAATAGCAAGACCAGCGCAAGCAATATCCATTTACCGTGTTTGATACCCTTATTGATACCGTTATTGATGAGTGCTTTCATTATTCTTCATCCTCATCAGTGTGTTTGCTGGAGAGTGAACGCCACAGCAAGACCGGGATAATCAGGGTAAATACGATAACCTCCTTATAGGCACTGGCCCAGAAAGATGAATACGATTCCAGTAAACCCACCAGCAGAGCACCCGCGGCGGCCACCGGATAAGACACCAGGCCACCGACGATGGCACCGACGAAACCTTTGAGGCCGATCAAAAAGCCGCCGTCGTAATACACCGTAGTCATCGGTGCGATCAACACGCCGCACAATGCACCCATGGCCGCGGCAAGAGTAAATGCCAGACGACCCGCCTGCGTGGTACCTATGCCAACCAGTTGCGCACCGAGGCGATTAACGGCAGTAGCACGCAAGGCCTTGCCAGACAGGCTGCGCTCAAAATAGAAATACAGCGCAGCGATCAACAGGGCAGAGACAGCAATCACTACCAGACTCTGGCCAGATATCTGCATGGCACCGAGTTCAAAGCGGGCATCACTGAAAGCGGTCGTGCGTGAACCTTCAGCACCGAACATCACCAGACCCATGCCAGTCAACGCAAAGTGCACACCAACAGAAACGATGAGCAAGACCAGAGTGCTGGCTTCTGCAAGCGGTTGGTAAGCCAGCCGGTAAATCATGGGCCCCATGGGCACGACTATCGCCAGCGCCAATAAGACTTGGGCAAACAGCGGCCATTCCTGCGCGTTGACATTGCGTGCCAGCAGCCACACAGCCAGTGGAAACAGCAACAGCTTGCCGGCAGATAAAGCCAGGGCCTTGGCATTCACAGCTTGCTTGCTGCGCAGCTGCGCATAAATTTCCTTGCCCAGGCATAGCAAGCCAAAAGCGAGTAACAGGCTGGCAGAATGCGGGAACTTGCCCGACTGTATGGCAGCCAGACTGAGCGCACCAAAGGCGACGAATTCACCTTGCGGTATGAAAATAATCCGTGTGACGGAAAACACCAGCACCAGCGCCAATGCCAACAAGGCATAAATGGCGCCACTGGTAATACCATCCTGGGCGAGGATGGCGGCAATTGAAAAATCCATGTAAACCTGACTTTCTTGCTTACTAGTTCAAGCATGGCCCCATTACTTTGGGCCGAACAAAAAGGGAGCCGCAGCTCCCTTGATTACTTCATCAATACATCAGTTAGCCTGACCTATGAGTTTCCATTTGCCATTGACGATTTGCACCATGACGCGGGAACGCTGGTCAAAACCCAGATGGTCAGTGTCCGTCATATTGACGATGCCATGTGAGACTGGCAAGTTAACCGTATTTTCCAGCGCGGTACGCAAGGCAGCACGGAATTCCTTGCTACCTGGCTGGGCTTTTTTCAAAGCGACAGTCGCGGCAGATTCCAGCAACAGACCGGCATCCCAGGCATGACCACCAAAGGTGGAGACAGAACCTGCGCCATATTCTTTTTCATACGCTTTAACATAGCGCATGGCAGATTTTTTGACTGGATTATCATTGGACAATTGTTCAGCCACCAGCAGTGGGCCTGCTGGCAACCAGGTGCCTTCACAATCCTTGCCGCAGACACGCAGGAAGTCATTATTGGCGACGCCGTGGGTCTGGTAAATCTTGCCCTTGTAGCCGCGTTCTTTCAAGGTCTTTTGTGGCAGCGCTGCTGGCGTACCGGCACCGGCAATTAAGACTGCATCAGGATTGGTCGCCAGGATTTTGAGGATCTGGCCTGTGACTGAAGTATCACTGCGGGCAAAGCGCTCATTGGCAACCACTTTGAGCTTGCGCAATTCAGCGATCTTGGAAAATTCTTTGTACCAGCCTTCGCCATAGGCATCGGCAAAACCAATAAATGCAACAGTCTTGACGCCAGCATCGTTCATGTGGCCGGTGATCGCCGTGGACATATGCGAATCATTTTGCGGCGTTTTGAATACCCAGTAACGCTTGGAATCAATAGGTGAAATAATCGCCGAAGATGCCGCCATCGAAATCATTGGCGTTTCATTTTCTGCTGCCACATCGACCATGGCCAGGGAATTAGGCGTGATGGTAGAACCGATGAGGATATCGACCTTATCTTCGGCTATCAGCTTGCGGGCATTCTTGACAGCGGTCGTGGTATCAGAGGCGTCATCCAGTACGATGTATTCCACCTTCTTGCCTGCGATTTCCTTGGGCAGCAGCGCAAAGGTATTTTTTTCAGGGATGCCCAGAGAAGCTGCGGGGCCGGTGGCCGACACATTGACGCCAACCTTGATCTGCGCATAAGCATTTGTTGCCAGTACCAGCGATAACATGGCAGGCAAGGCCGCCAGTAAAAACCGTTTCTTCATGGGTAGTCTCCTGTTTTGCGATTATCTGCAATATTAATCATTACCAAACAATATGAATAAGAATGCAATTTGCCGACCGCTTGGTCGGTTAATTTTTTTCCAGTGTAACCTTTCCTTCGTGCAGGCACAATATTTAAGCTGGATCAATTTTCCAGACCAAATTTGTGAGCGGAATTTATCTTTATACTTCAGATAGGCAAGTCATGTCAGCTTTCTTGCCAGCAAAACAAGTCTTGCATGCACTTAGTTAATCCATTTTAATCAAATCAACAACAAAAGCACCACGCAGGGAATTGCACAACATGATTTGCTCTGCCGCCTGCAAGTCTGACAGCGTCAGGACTTGCTCAGTCAGTTGGTAACGCCTGTCTTCCAGCAAAATCGCCCGCATGATACCGGGCAAGACACCGTCTTCGAGTGGCGGTGTCAGCCATTTGCCATTGAGTTTCAGCAAGACTGTACTGCGCCCGCCTTCGGTAAGATGCCCTTTTTCGTTAAAAAACAACATATCAAATGCGCCCTGTTGCTCGGCTGCCTGCCAGGCCTGGTCATATTGCTGGCGCAAGCTGCTCTTATGGCGCAGGAACAGATTATGGCTATCGCTGGCAGTTGTCGCCAGCATGACCTTGGGCTGCTCTGGCATGCTGCTCAGTAGCGCAGTTCGCACCTCCAGTTCGCCATCCGGCTTCAGCGCCAAACGCAACCTGTGTGGCAGGCTGGCAGGCAGGGCATCGCATGTTTGCTGCAATGCCAGCCTGATCTGCTGCTGGTTCCAGGCAAAGCCAAAATACTGTGCCGATGCCTGCAGGCGCTGCAGATGCCGTGATTGGTGACGGCAACCTTCTTCCTGCGTTGCATACATGGTTTCAAACAGCTCAAACTGGGGTGGCAGTCCGGTCAGGAAGCGTGCCTTTAAATGGCATTCTGCATATTCGTCCTGTGCCACACTGTCATACACGATGCCAGCACCTACGCCCAGCACACCACGGCGCAAGACTGGCTCTGCATTATTAACAGGGGCTTGCAGTTGCAGAGTGCGTATAGGTACAGACAAGCAAAAATCGCCCAATGCGCCTGGTTGTGCAGGTGGATCGAACCAGCCTATGGCACCGGTATACAGACCACGCGGCTCGGTCTCGAGCTCACGGATGATCTGCATGGTGCGGTGCTTGGGTGCCCCGGTAATCGAGCCACAGGGAAACAGGGCCGTCAGTATCTGTTCGAGATTCAGGTATTGCTGCAAATCGGCTTCTACAGTAGAAGTCATTTGCAGCACGCTGGAAAAGCGCTTGACCTCAAATAATTTGGGTACCCTGACCGTGCCCGTTTTGGCGATGCGCCCGAGGTCGTTACGCAGCAAATCAACGATCATGAGATTTTCTGCGCGGTTCTTGCTGTCGGCAGCAAGTTCTGCTGCCAGGCGCTGGTCTTGCTCTGCATCGCCAGTGGCCGCTGCCGTGCCTTTCATGGGGCGGGCCAGCAATTTACCCTGTTGCTGGCGTACGAATAATTCTGGTGACAGCGAAACGACAGCCTCGCCATCAGGCAGGCAGATCAGCGCGCCATAAGGCACAGGCTGGCGCTGGCGCAAGCGGCTGTAGAGTGCGGCGGGCGGGCCATAGCTGTCAAAATGCAAGCGGTAAGTGTAGTTGACCTGGTAAGTATCACCCGCAGCGATATATTCCCTGACCCTGGCTATGTCTTCTTCAAACTGGCTGGCATCGACACTGGGCTGTATACCTGCGATACCTGCGATTCCGGCAATGGTGTGCGAAGCTTCTTGCGCCTGTAAAAAAGCAGTGACTTGCTGGCTATCCAAAATATGACATTGCCGGAACAGGAGTATGCGTGACACAGCCGCTGCAGCATGTTCACTAATACCCTGCAATTGCGCACCGCTTTCATATGACAGCAATGCCAGCGCAAAACTGCCCTGTTGCAAAGCCTGCTCTGCATCACGCCACAAGTCTGGCCATTGCTGCGCAGTGCTGCATGTCAGTACGGTCTGCAGCTGATGGTAGTAGCGCGATTGTGCCTGCTCTGAATGAGCATCATCAAGCAGGGCAAAGCATTCCCCGGCCCGGGGCAGGGGAAATGGCAGGACAGGGTTGTTGGAAAAATCTGACACGCGGATTCAAGCTAACATAAAGATGTGCCGCAGTTTACCCGCAGATGCCTGCTTCTGCATAAAGCGATGCACAAAGACACCAATCAAGACAGAAGTATAGTGCCATGGCACTTTTTTATGACATGATTCTGGCACATAGGTATAGTCGCTGATATTCACTACAGCAGTACTTCCCACAGGGCAATTCGCAATATTTCTCATGCAAAACACTTACTTCAGGTTACCAATGGCAAAACGCATTTTTCGCAAGAATTTGCAGGCAATCGCGCTGGCGATGTTGGCTGCCCTGATCTTGGGGCTGGTACTATCTGCTTATCTTTTGCAAAGAAACCTGCGTTCAGAAGCCCTGTATAAGTCTGACATCCTCGCCAGCAATATGGCAGACGCGATGATCGCCAATGACATGCGGCAATTGCAAAGCCTGTTGCTGAATGCCACCAATACGCCAGACATGCAAACTGCCAATGTCTATGACAGGCATGGCCAGCCCATACTGGCCTGGAACCCTCAGGGCCAGTTGATCAAGACCAGTGGCGTAGAAGCCACGACTTTGCTACGGCGCCATACGGTGGATTTTCACCCTGGTAATTTCAACGCGATCAGCCCGGTGCTGAGCGGCACCACGGTGATAGGCCAGGTGCAGTTGCAAATCAGCACCTGGCCGCTGTACCAGCATATCCTGCTGTTCTTGCTGATTGCGGCTTTCCTGTCTGTGTTTATCACTGTACTGGCAGCTTACTGGCTGACGAATAACCAGTTACGCTCCATGCAACCCATCATGGAATTAAGCGTCATTGCTGAAAAAGTAGCAACACTGGGCGATTACAGCCTGCGCGCACCGCAAGACCCTGAGCATGAACTGGGCAGCCTCAACATGCATTTCAATCTCATGCTGGCACGGATGGAAGCCTGGGAAAACGATATGCAAAGCGAAGCCAGGGAAAGACGCGAAGCCGACAGCCGCCTGGCCATTTTGAATAATCATGACAGCCTGACCAAGCTGCCTAACCGCCATTACTTCCACAGATTGCTCAGCAATTGTCTCGAAGATGCCGTCACCAATAATGAAATAGCTGCCCTGATGTTTATCGACCTGGACCACTTCAAGGGACTTAGCGAAAGCTTTGGCTATGATGCCGGTGACCTGATCCTGGCGACCATGGCCAACCGTCTGTGCGGTGTCTTGCGCAGTACTGATACGCTATGCCGTGTTGATGGTGATGAATTTGCCGCCATCATGCCCAATGTGGGTAGCCTGGAAGTGGTAGAACAGCTGGCAGACCGGCTGGTCAAGGCCATCAACCAGCCCATGACCTTGCGCGGCCAGCAAATCTTGCTGAGCGCCAGTGTGGGAGTAGCCTGCTGCCCTCTGCACGCCAAAGAGCAGCGGCTATTTTTGCATCATGCTGATATTGCACTGAAAGCCGCCAAGGCCGCTGGCCGCAATACCTGGCGCCTGTATAGCAAAGACTTGCCCAAGACTTCTCAGGCAGTGCAACTCAGCATCTGATGCTGAGTTGATGCTAATCGGATGCTCAATACGCAATATGCAGGCGACGGTATAAAAAGCTGAGGACAAACAAAGGGCCGATCAGCAAATAACGCAGGTCATCAAAGAAAGATGGTTTCTTGCCTTCTATCTTGTGGCCGATGAACTGGCCTATCCAGGCGACCACAAAAATACCGAGTGAGATTTGCCACACCATGTGTTGTGGCAGTTGCGAGAGTATCCACAGCATCGTGCCCGACATTCCCAGCATGCCTGCGGCAAACGGCACCGAAAGTGTCGTGTAGTAAATCAGCGAGATGACAGTAACAGCAAGTGCCGCCATAGGGTGCACAGCCCAGATCAGGCCAAGGAAGGACAGCACGATCACGGGCACACAGACAAAGTGGATCAGCTCATTGGTGGGGTTCAGATGGCTTTCGCTATATTTCGCCAGCAGTTGCTCTATCTGTCTTTGGTTTGTTTGTTGCATGAGGGTCTCCCGGATATTGTTATACCCCCAGAGTAATCCATCAAATGGCATCCTGCTTGAACGCAATCGCCATCCTGTGCAACTCCGAAGGTGCTACCCCCATCATGCTGCGGAAAGTACGGCTCATGTGCGCCAGATCGGCAAAACCGGACGCATGGGCAGCCGCTGTCATATTATTGCCCTGCGCAACTGCCGCTACGGCATCCACCATGCGCGACCATAGCAGATAACGTGACAGCGACATGCCGGTTTGCTGACGGAACAAATGGGTAAAGCGACTTTCAGATAAATGTACGAGTCTGGCCAGGTTCTCACCACAACAATCTGCGCCATGGCTGGCGGCTATTGCATCCAGCGCAGTCAGGATGCGGCTATCGAGCGAGGTACTAACCTGGCTTTGCGGCAAAGCACAGGCTTGCCAGACTTGCCGTATCTGCAGGGCGGCTGCCATGTCCAGTGACTGATGACGGTTGTCGGCCAGACTGGCGGCCAGCACCTGAAATTCTGACAGGGACCCGAATGCCGCCTGCAAATCCGTCCCACCCCACTTCACGGCCTCCGGCATCTCCAGAAACAGATGCGTCAGCATGCCGCCATCGCTGTCTATCTGATGGGCATCATGCGGGGCAAAGCTGGCACTACGGGTTTCTGTCCAGTAATGATCTGCCTGCAGGCGGGCACGGAATGGCCGCTCGAGGCCATGAGTCAGTTGCAGTGCAAAATGGGTATGCAGGGACGAATCTATGCCTGGTGAAACCACCAGGGCGGCTCCGCGCCATAAAAATAAACGTCCGGGTTGCTGGGGCAGCTTCATCAATGGCAGTCGGCATCTTGTGTGAATCAAACAAGGGCTATGATGCGTCAGCTAGCGATGAAGTGCAATCAAGCCTTGATGATTAGCGCAACAGCAAAGCAATGTGCATGTTTGCCTGTTCTGTCGGCAGCAATTTGAAGCCGGTCTTGGCAAAACGCAACCAGCGGCCCATGACAAAGCTGCACAAGAGGCTGGCACGGGCCTGTGCTTCTTCTTCAGCAAAATGCCCCTGGCTGGCTGCCAGACGCAAAGACTGGCGGAAAGCCATTTCCAGTCTTTCGGCAAGTTGATTCATGCGCAATTGCAGTCGTTCATCTTCGTTCACCAGGGCGTCACCAATCAGCACGCGGGTCATGCCGGGATTGCGCTCGGCAAAATTGAGCAGCATGTTGATGATGGACTGAGCTTGCACCATGCCATCTTCCTGGCTTTCATTGATCTGGTTGATCAGGCCAAAGATGGAAGACTCGATGAATTCAATCAGCCCCTCAAACATTTGCGCCTTGCTGGCGAAATGACGGTACAGCGCGGCCTCAGACACGGCTACTTTAGCCGCCAGCGCAGCGGTCGTGACCTTTTCACCTTTGGGATGTTCAAGCATCGCCGCCAGCGTCTGGAGTATCTGTAATTTACGTTCGCCGGGTTTGGTGCTGGCCATAGGTGTCAAATAAGTGAATTCAAAAAAGGAGAGCAGGCAATTCAGCCGCGCCGGGGCGAGATTCTAAAGACCAGCCGCCCAGTACGCAATCCCCCTTCGCATTTTGCTACACTGCCTGAGCTCAGGCGCGCAGACGATGGATGTGACGGGCGAGTTGTAGGACGGATTTTACTTTGACGTCGGCACAGGCAGCAGCTCTTTTACGCTGATGGGCAGGAGTATAGCCTGTGACCCAGGCTGTGCGCAGACCTTCTTGCTTTGCAGCAAGCAAATTCTCCACACTATCTTCTACCAAAATACAGTCTCTTGCCTGTTTGCCATAAGTTGCCAGCAGCTTGCGCAGATAAGGGCGCGAAGGCTTGGGTTGCATTTGCCTATGCACGCGCATGGCCTCAACCGGGATATGCGCATCAAAATGCTTGTGCAAACCCATGTGCCTGAGTACCCGGCCTGAATACACGCGCGGTGCATTGGTCAGCAAAATCTTTTTACCTGGCAGGCGGCGCAACAGTTTTTTCAAACCGCGCTCATACCTGATCATCGCGCTGAGGTCATCAAAATGATGGACCTCTTGCAAAAACTCATCTGCCCTGACGCCATGGTGCCTGACCATGCCCAGCATGGTGACGCCATAGCGCGCATAGTATTGCTGACGGATGGCATTTACACGCCCGGCATCTGCCGGCTTGCCATCTTCCCCCAGCACACGTGCCAGGAAGGCATTCATGTTCTGGCTGATGACAGGAAAAATCGCATGTGAGGCATTGTGCAGCGTATTGTCCAGGTCAAACAGCCACAAGGGCTCAGAGCGCCTACGCATGAGGCAGGCGCTCCACCAGCTGATATGGATTCATCAATGGCTGCGTATCATGGTACCGAAGGCTTGTTCGGTCAACACTTCCAGCAACAGCGAATGTTCTATGCGGCCATCAATGATATGTACGGTATTCACACCGGACTTGGCAGCATCGAGTGCGGATGAAATTTTTGGCAACATGCCACCAGAGATAGTACCGTCGGCAAACATTTCATCAATTTCACGCGCAGACAAATCGGTCACCAGATTGCCTTGTTTATCGAGCACGCCAGGGATATTCGTCATCATGATGAGCTTTTCAGCTTTCAGGATTTCGGCAATCTTGCCTGCGACCAGATCAGCATTGATGTTGTAAGCCTGACCATCTGAGCCAAAACCGATAGGAGAAATGATAGGGATGAAAGCATCGTCCTGCAGTGCTTTGACAACCGCCGGGTTGATGGCATCAATTTCACCAACATAACCGATGTCGAGCATGGCACCCGGATTTTCACGGTCAGGCATCATCATCTTGCGGGCGCGGATCAGGCCGCCGTCTTTACCGGTCAGGCCTACTGCCTGACCACCGTAGTGGTTGATCAGCATGACGATATCTTGCTGGACTTCACCACCGAGTACCCATTCAACGACTTCCATGGTTTCTTCATCGGTGATGCGCATACCCTGGATAAAGGTACCCTGCTTGCCCATTTTCTTGAGCGCATTATCAATTTGCGGGCCACCACCATGCACCACGACCGGGTTCATGCCTACCAGTTTGAGCAAAATGACATCACGGGCAAAGCCGTGCTTCAGGCGTTCTTCTGTCATGGCATTGCCACCGTATTTGACAACGATGGTTTTGCCATGGAATTTACGGATATAAGGCAGGGCTTCCGCCAGAATTTCCGCCTTGATGGCTGGTTCCACACCTGCCAACCGGTCTTCCGGTGCAAGTTCTTCTGTCGTGTTTGCGTTCAAATCGCTCATAATGACGGTATATCCTGAAGGTATGATAGTGGGTTATTTCATCAAGCCTGAATTTTACAGGATTTGCAGCGAAAGCTTTTCCAATTCAGTCACCAGACTTATGACATCGATTACAGATTTACATCAACAACTGGAAAACCTGCGCCCCGGCCTGTATCGCTTTGCACAATTGCAACTGCGCAATGAGTGTGCGGCAGAAGATGCCGTGCAGGAGACCTTGCTGGCCGTACTCGAAAAACCGGATAGCTTTGCCGGTAATTCTTCGCTACGCACCTATGTGACAGGCATTTTGAAATTCAAGATCATCGACCACCTGCGCTCGCTGAAAAAAGAAAAGCCGCTGGAAATCAAGGATGATGAATCTGAAGACGATTTGATAGACAGTTTATTTAATGCCAACGGCCACGTGATAGGTATGCCGACCGCCTGGGGTGCGCCTGAAGCAACATTGCAACAAAAAGATTTTTTCCGTGTGCTGGAAGTCTGCCTTGAAAACCTGCCTGCCAAAACTGCACGCGTTTTCATGATGCGCGAATGGCTGGAACTGGAAACCGAAGAAATTTGTAAGGAATTGGAACTGAGCACGTCTAATCTATGGGTGGTGCTCTATCGTGCGCGATTACGCTTGCGTGAATGCCTGGACCTGAACTGGTTTGGCAGGGTGTCATCAGGAGAAAAAATATGAGTGTCTTTATTGTTTGCAAACAAGCACATCAGCTTATTTCTGAGGGTTTGGACCGCCCGCTCAGTCTGTCTGAGCGCAGCCAGTTAAAAATGCATCTGGCGATTTGCCGCGCCTGTACCGGCTTTAATGGACAAATGTCCTTCTTGCGCAAGGCAATGAAACAGACTGCCAGCGAAGGCTTGCCCACAGAAACTGATCATACTGGTGGCACAGGTAGTGCAACATGAGCGTTTGCCCACGTTGCCAGACGGTGTTTACCTGCGCGATGGCCGACAATACCGGCCAGGCATGCTGGTGCACCGCCCTGCCACCGATTGCATTTAAAAAATTACCTGACGGTGAGTTGAAGATGGATGCCAGTTGCTTTTGTCCGCATTGCCTGCCACAGTGGAAGGCAGAACGTGAAGCAGAATACCAGCTTGACAACAGTCCGCAGCCCGCTGCTTAGCTAACAGGCTGGTCAGGCCAGCAACGCCAATTTGACAATTAAGTTACCATAGGCTTTTTATATCCCGGTTTTCAGCATGTCCAACGATACGCCCTTAGCATATAAAGCTGTCAATATCCCCGTCTCGCAGCGCATACGTGAACGCATCACGGCCAGCAAGACGCGTTTTCACGCGAATGACAATATCGCCCGTTTCATTGAAGCAGGCGAGATGGAGGAATTGCAGGCAGAAGTTGAAGAAAAACTGCGTGCCGTACTGGAAAGCCTGGTAATAGATACCGAGAGTGACCATAACACCCAGGATACTGGCCGCCGCGTCGCCAAGATGTTCATACAGGAAGTCTTCAAGGGCCGTTATGTCCCTATGCCTCCAGTCACCGAATTTCCGAATGCCTCGCATTTGAATGAATTGATGATCATCGGCCCTATCACGGTACGTAGCGCCTGCTCACATCATCTGTGCCCGATTATTGGCAAGGTGTGGATAGGTGTCATGCCGAATGAACATTCGAATCTGATCGGCCTGTCGAAATATGCGCGCATTGCTGAATGGGTCATGAGCCGTCCGCAGATACAGGAAGAAGCGGTGGTACAACTGGCCGATACCCTGCAAGAAAAAATGCAGCCAGATGGCCTGGCAGTGGTCATGGAAGCAGACCATTTTTGCATGCATTGGCGTGGTGTCAAAGACATGGAGACCGCCATGATCAATAGTGTGATGCACGGTTCCTTTTTGAAGGATGCGAATCTGCGCCGTGAATTTTTATCCCTGATCAAACGCTAACCAGGACTTGCCATGCTAGTACGCTTACTTTACGCCAGCCGTGTCGTGGATGAAAAAATGTGCGATATCGTGCAATCCATCGTCAGCCAGTCTCGCCAGCATAACCCGCAACACGGCATCACCGGCGTACTTTGCCACAGCGATCAGGTCTTCATGCAGGTGCTGGAGGGTGGCCGCGAAGCGGTTAATACCCTGTACAGCCACATCCTGCGGGATGCCCGCCATACTGACGTGATCCTGCTTGATTATGAAGAAATTCTGGAACGCCGTTATGCAGGCTGGACCATGGGACAGGCAAATATGAGCAAGATCAATCCTTCGATTTTGCTGAAATATTCGCCCTTGCCGGTACTGGACCCGCACCGCATGTCAGGCAAGATATTGCTGGCCCTGATCGATGAACTGATGGCGACTGCGTCTATCGTTGGACGAACCTGATTCAGGTGTGCCCCCGCTCCGGTTTATAACTGGTGCAGGCGCCGCTCAGGTTCATGCCTGTGCAAAAATTTGGTCAGGGAATCAGGGGGAGAACCGATGCCCATGTCTTCCAGAATCTGCCCCACGCAACCACGGTGATAACCGCCGTGGGTAATCACATGCAGCAACATCTCTTCGCATGACATGGTGCCCTTGTCGCCGTCAGTAAAGCTAAATTGCAGGCGCTGTTTCAGACGCTCGGTGCTGAGGCCGGATACAAAGTCGAGGTACCAGTTATCAGTCGCACTGACGATCTCGCGCAATGCAGATAAATCCGGTATTTTTTCGGAATTTGTCGATGTAAAACCAGCAGCCCCCGTTCCACTCAAATGCCCTTTGAAAATCCTGTCCACGACGTTGACATGATCGAGCGTATGCAGCATGGCCTGGAATTGATCGGGGTACCGCTGGGCATCAAATCTGGCAAGGGCAGCATGCATCTCTGCATTGGCCCAGGCCTTGTAACTGAAGAGTGAAACCAGAATACTATCCATAGTCGCGGATCTCCTTTGTTACTAATCACTAGTTACTAGTCACTAGTTACTACGCTGATGCAACCGCAAGCTGTGCTACCAGGCCGCCATCGGATTCTGCCACCTGCATTAATTCTGCTGCATGAAAACCGAAGATATTCGCAATGGCAGGGCCGGGGAAATGCTCCATGCTCTGGTTATATTGCACCACGCAATCGTTGTAAGCCTGACGGGCGAAGATGAGCTTGTTTTCAGCATCATTCAATTCCGTGGTCAGCCTTTGCATGTTTTCATTGGCTTGCAAATCGGGACAGGCTTCGGCAATCGCGAACATTCTGCCTAATGTCACGGTCAGTCTGTCTTCCGTCGTGGCCAGATGCAGTATCGCAATGCCAAGCAGGGGATGGATGCAAGCCATGGCATTGGCAGACACAGCCTCATTGAGCGCGGTGATGATGGCCTCAAGCGCTTCGCGCTCATGCTTCATATAGCCTTTGGCAATCTCCACCAGATTGGGTATCAGTTCATAGCGGCGCTTGAACTGTATATCCATTTGTGAAAATGCATATTTGATGCGTCTGCGAGAATTCAGCAGACGTTTTTGTATGCCCAGCACCCAGAATGCCAGTATTGCGAAGATGACCGCCAACACGATCATTGCAATCATGATGTCTCCAGAAAAAACAAAACCGGCCAAATATCAAGCCGGTCATGCTGGTTTAATTGTCGTTGGGAGGATTTTTATTTGGTGTGGTCTGGTAAGTCTTCAATTCTTCTTCAGTAATATATTCAAATACCTTGACGACCTTGCGCACACCACTGATGCTGCTGGCCAGATCAGCAGCATGGTTGCCTTCACGCTGGGTGACACGTCCCATCAAAAAGACGACACCGGCTTCGGTCACGACTTTGAAGGCATTCGCAGACACTTCCTTGGCATCGACAAAGGTCGCCTTGACCTTGGTCGTCAGCAGGGTGTCATTTGAACGTGATGTGTAATTGGAGACTGGCCCTATGATCAATTCATTGGTGACGGTAGTTACGCCTTCAACGGCACGCATTTCGCGCTCGGCGGCTGATTTGGCATTTTCATCGATCACTTCACCAGTCAAGAGGACGCGGCGGTTAAATGCATTGACATTCACATGGCCATTCTTATCCAGCAAACGGGAGATACGGGTTTCGCCTTTGATGACGATGGCCTTGTCCTCGGTTTGCGCACCAAAGGTACGGCGGTCAGTTGCTGCAAAAGTACCTACTACAGCACTGCCTACGACCATTTCCACGCAGCCTTGCAGACTCAAGGCCGCAGCACAGCTCAAACTTATGACTGCAGCAGATTTGCCCAGCTTGCTCAAGGATTTCTTAATCATCAGCATCACCTCCGAATAATGCGGCATCAATGCCGTCACACAAACAATGTATGGTTAATAAATGCACTTCCTGTATGCGCGCGGTCCTGTCATGCGGTACGCAGATATGGACATCGGCCTCAGTCAGGATATTCGTAATTTCTCCGCCGCCCTTGCCGGTCAGCGCCACGACGCGCATATCCCGCTCAAGTGCGGCGTTGATGGCATTCACCACGCTCAGCGAATTGCCTGAAGTGGATAAGGCCAGCAAGATATCGCCAGACTGCCCAAACGCCTGTACCTGCTTGGAAAATACTTCATTAAAACTATAGTCATTGGCGACTGCAGTCAAAATCGACGTATCTGTCGTCAGTGCCATGGCCGGTAAAGGCAGGCGCTCACGCTCAAAGCGCCCTACCAACTCGGCGGCAAAGTGCTGACAGTCAGCGGCAGAACCGCCGTTTCCGCAGGCGAGTATCTTGTTACCATTAGACAGCGCCGAGAACATGAGTTCCACCGCTTCTGAAATAGGCTGGGCCAGCTCTGTGCCAGCCCGCATCTTTAATTCTGCACTTTCCTGGAAGTGCGCCAATATGCGTTGATTTGTCATAATGCTTACTTAGTCTGATTGCGTCAGATTATACGGCAGGCTGAGCATTAGTGGACCGTAACAGTGAAAGCAGAGTGCCTGTCACGTGCGCGCCGACCAAGGCTGCGTTGCAAATACTCGCGATAGTCCGACTATCGCTGCGCATGCTTCTGCCCTTGCCTTGCCCTGGCCGCCGGGCACGCGCCCTTCACTTCAGCTTTCACTATTCCAGTCCACTAGCCTGTCATTTCCTCAAGCGACGATAATATTCTTTAGCCAGTTGATCTGCTCACCATCTATGGCCACCAGATCAAAACGACAAGCGGGTTGGGTCTTTTTTGTTAACAAATAGACTTGCGCAGCATGCACCATGCGCCTTTGTTTGGCTGGTGTGACGCTAGCAATGGCACCGCCAAATTGCATGGAACTGCGTTTCCTGACTTCGACAAAGACCAGCACAGCACCATCCTGCATGATAAGGTCGATTTCGCCACCTTTGCATAAAAAGTTCTGTTGTATCAGTTTCAAGCCAGCTTTTTGCAAATACAGCAGTGCCAGGCTTTCTGCCTCGTCGCCGGTACGGCGGCGACTGGTGCGCTGGTCAGCTCCCGATTTGCTATCTGGCGTTTCTGCAGTCTTTGCGAGTCTCATTGGCGTACAATCTCGGCTAATTCATTTGCTTAATTTGCATACTATATAAAGGAACAGGCATGAGCACCACCGATAAGGCACTGTTCACGAGTGCGACTGTGATCGAGGCAGTCACGCGGCAAAATTATCCCGCAGCGACCTTATATGTAGTCGCTACTCCTATTGGTAATGTCGCCGATATCTCCCTGCGCGCCCTGCACCTGCTGTCGCTGGCAGATGCGATTGCCTGCGAAGATACCCGCAATACTGCACAATTGCTATCACGCTATGGTATCAGCAAACCCCTGATCGCAGCTCACCAGCATAATGAGCGCGAAGTGGCAGAAAAAATACTGGCCCGCTTGCAGGCAGGCGAACGCATCGCACTGGTGTCTGACGCTGGTACACCCGGTGTGTCAGACCCCGGTGCCAAGATCGTTGATGCCGTCAAACTGGCCGGCTTGCCGGTCACACCCTTGCCAGGCGCATCTGCCGCCATTAGCGCCCTGTCAGCCAGCGGCCTGATACATGACCGTTTTTATTTTGTCGGCTTCCTGCCAGCCAAGGCCGGACAGCGCGACAGTATCTTGCGGGAAGTGCAAGCCATACCCGCCAGCCTGATTTTTTATGAAGCGCCGCACCGTATCATCGAAGCGGTAGCCGCCATGCGAGCAGTATTTGGTGACGCACGCCGCATCGTGCTGGCGCGTGAAGTCAGCAAACTGTTTGAAGAAATCCACCGCTGTAGCCTGGCTGAAGCAGAGAGCTGGCTGGCGGCTGACAGCCACAGGGAAAAAGGCGAATACGTGATACTCATCGAAGCTGCACCGGCTGCCGCCGATGATCAGGAACTGGAAGCGCGCCGGGTCTTGCAGATATTGCTGGAAGAATGCTCAGTCAAGCAGGCTGCCAGTCTGGCAGCACAACTGACCGGGCAAAAGAAAAATGCCCTGTACCAGATGGCGCTGGAGATGAAACAGGCAGACGAAGAATAAATCCTGGGGACTGCAACAATTCACTAGCGCTGCACGATCAGAGGTTTGCCCACACCAAGATCACTGGCCTGAACAATTGCTGCTGTTGCTTCGCTACGGTTGGCAAATGGCCCACTGACGAGACGATACAGACTACCTTGTTGCACGATATCAAAGCCAGGCAGCTTGCTGCTTGCGCGTCCCTTGAGATGGTTCATGATGGCCTCAGCATTCGCGCGTATCGCGTAAGCGCCGAATTGTATGTAGTAGCCAGGAGTTGCCGACGCTGTGGTATTGCCTGCTGAATTAGCTGATGTATTGGCTGTGCCGGTAGCAGCTAAGGGCGGAGTAAATTTTTCTACTGGCTTGCTGTCCTGGGATGCCAGCAATTCTTCCATGCTCATGGTCGCGACGGGATTGGTCCGCACAACAGGCAATTCCCGGGCAGGTACTGGCGTGGTGACCGCGATGGCTGTGTCCTGCCTTGCGACTTGCACAGGCTGAGTAACCTGGGCAGATTGCGATGGTTGATTTTTGCGGTTCTCAGCCATTCTCTCTATGTCAGCGGGCAACAAACGCTCAACTTCAATCTGGCTGCTGCCCTTGCCTATGACATCAAGCTTCAGAGCTGCGGTGTAAGACAGGTCAATAATGCGGCTGGCATGAAAGGGCCCGCGGTCATTGATGCGGACGATGATCTGCTTGCCGTTGCTGACATTCGTGACCCGCGCATAAGAAGGTATAGGCAGGATGGGATGGGCTGCAGTGATCTTGTACATGTCATACAGCTCACCGGACGAAGTTTTTTGCCCGTGGAATTTTTTGCCATACCAACTGCCAACACCACGCTGCACAAATGGTGTGGTGCTGTCTGCTATCGGGGTATAGGTTTTGCCAAACACCACATAGGGCTTGTTACCTGAGCGGGAATAATTCTCCAGTGTAGGGATGGGATCAACCGTGTTTTCCAGACCTTCAGGTATGTTGTCGCCGGGGCCGTCATCCTTGTAATAGGCGCCTTTGCCAGAATTTGCCTTGGGCAAGGCTGCTGTCTGAAACGGACTGGATTTTGTGCCGCTGGCAGGACGGGGGTTATCAGCAGTAACGACGTTATTCTTCGGTGCACTGCCGCATGCAGCCAGTAATACTGCGCTGGCTGCCAGCAATGGCAGGTGGCCATAACGGGCGCGCATGACAGACATGCGCAATGTCATGTCTGCACCAGTTTTCGGTTACGCTGTACGCTCATCATTATCCCTAATCCCATACCCAGCGTCACCAGTGCAGTGCCGCCGTAACTCATGAAAGGCAAAGGCACCCCAACGACGGGGACTATGCCTATGACCATGCCCATATTCACGAAGGCATAGGTAAAGAATATCATAGTCACGGCACCAGCCATCAAACGCGAGAATAGCGTGGGCGCATTGGCAGCAATCACCAGACAGCGCAGTATCAATAAAAAGTACAGGGTAACCAGTATCACATTACCGACAAAACCAAATTCTTCAGAGAATACGGCAAAGATAAAATCGGTCGTATGTTCGGGAATGAATTCCAGATGGGCCTGCGTCCCTTTCATATAACCCTTGCCATGCAAGCCACCGGAACCAACCGCAATGGTCGATTGTATGATGTGGAAGCCCTTGCCCAGGGGATCACGGTTAGGGTCCAGCATGGTCAGTACCCGGTCGCGCTGGTAGTCATGCAACATGTATGGCCAGACTACGGTAGGGATAATGATAGCCGCCGCCGTAATCAGTGAGATCAGAAACTTCCAAGATAAGCCAGCCAGGAAAACCACAGTAAAACCGGCCGCAGTAACCAGCATGGCGGTACCCAGATCCGGCTGCTTGGCGATCAGTGCGGCGGGTATGCCAAGAATCACAGCACCAATCACAAAATCACGCCAGCGCAAGGCACCTTCGCGCTTCTGGAAGTACCAGGCCAGCATGAGCGGGGTGGCAATTTTCATCATCTCTGATGGTTGCATGTCTATACCCACATGCAGCCAGCGACGTGAGCCTTTTTTGACCAGGCCAAACAGGGCGACCGCAATCAGCAAAGCCACCCCAAAGGTGTAAATCGGTATGGCAAAGCGCATCAGCGTCTGCGGCGGGATATTCGCCATGACCCACATGATGAAAAGAGACACCATGATATTCCTGACCTGGCCTTCAACACGCCCGGGAAAATCCATGCCCGCAGAATACAGGGTCATGATGCCTATCGACATGATCATGAACACCAGTATCGCCAGGGTCGCATCAAAGACAAAGATGTGCGAGCGGATGAAATGCCAGTTAAAACTATTCTTTTGCATTTTCAATCCTTATTGCCTGTAGTTTCGCCACCGGGTTTAGGACCCGGATCAGGCTCAGCCGGTGTCTTGACTTCAGCGTCTGAACGGTACAAGGCCATGTCGCTTTGCGGCTTGGGTTGTGGTGGTACCTGGTCCTTGCTACCCTTGTCTTGCGGACGCTTGCCCAGCAAATAATAGTCAAGTGCCTTGCGCACGATGGGCGCAGCCGCCTCGGCACCAAAGCCGCCGTTCTCTACAATAATGGCGATCGCTATTTTAGGACGGTCAGCCGGGGCAAACGCAGTATACAGCGAGTGATCAAGATGGCGCGCAGCCATGTTCTTGGCATTATATTTTTCGCCTTTTTTAATACCCACCACCTGAGCTGTACCTGTCTTGCCACCAGAAACATATTCAGTTCCCTGGAACACCCTGGCAGAAGTACCCTCTTTGGTGACGCCGACCATGGCATTTTTGATGAAATCGATATTTTCCTGTTTAAGGGGAATGCGGGCCGTCTCTTTGGGAACGGTCAACACCCTTTGCCGGGTTTGCGGGTCTTCTGTCATCTTGACCAGATGTGGTTTCATGATGATGCCGTTATTTGCCAGCGTCGCCATGGCATGCGCCATCTGCAAAGGAGTGAAAGTATTTTGTCCCTGACCAATCCCCAGAGAAATGGTGTCACCCAGTACCCAGCGCTGCTGTGCCGGTTTTTTCTTGAAGGCTTCGCGCTTCCAGGCAGTCGAAGGTAACAAGCCGGATCGTTCATGCTCCAGGTCGATGCCGGTGATTTGGCCAAAACCAAAAGGTTTCATGAAATCATGCATGACATCTACCGTCAGGTCATTGGCCAGCATGTAGTAATACGTATCGCAGGACTGCACGATGGAACGGTACATATCGACCATGCCATGTCCGCCTGCTTTATCGTCCTTGAAAGTATGATTACCAAAAGTAAAATAGCCAGGATCAGCAATTGCCTGCGAGGTGGTGCGCTTGCCCAGCTCCAGTGCGGCCAATGCCATGAAAGGCTTGTAGGTGGAGCCTGGTGGATACGCACCTGTCAATGGCCGGTTCAGCAAGGGCTTGTCTTCAGACGTATTGAGTTCATTCCAGCTTTGCTGGTCTATGCCCTCGACAAACAGGTTAGGATCATAGGTAGGTTTGGACACAAAAGCCAGCACGTCACCCGTCTCAGGCTCGATGGCGACCAGCGCACCACGCCTGTCGCCAAAAGCTTCTTCTATGACTTTTTGCAGTTCTATATCGACTGACAAAATCAGGTTCTTGCCTGAGGTCGGTGGGGTACGGGACAACACACGCACAGCCCTGCCACCTGCTGCGACTTCCACTTCTTCAAAACCTGTGCTGCCGTGCAAGATTTTTTCGTAGCTTTTTTCCAGACCTTCCTTGCCTATGTAGTCGGTGCCATTGTAGTTGGCAGCATCGTCCATTTCATCAATGATCTCGGCATCCTTGGGGCTGATGCGGCCTATGTAGCCAATCACATGAGAAGCTGAATCGCCTTGTGGATATTGACGGAACAGGCGGGCCTGGATATCGACACCAGGAAAACGGAAACGCTGGGCCGTGAATCTGGCGACCTCATCGTCCGTAAGCCGGGTACGGATAGGCAGGCTTTCAAAACTTTTTGAGTCTTCCAGCAATTTGCGAAAACGCTTGCGGTGCTTGGGCTGTATATCCACCAATACCGCCAGCTCATCAATCAGGACATCCATGTCCTTGCTGATTTTTGAGGGCGTGATTTCCAGCGTATAGGCAGAATAATTACGTGCCAGGATGACGCCATTCCGGTCCGTGATCAAGCCACGGTTGGGAACGACGGGGACGATGTCTATGCGGTTTTCATCTGCCAGCAAAGCATAATCATTATGCTTGATGATTTGCAGCCAGACAAAGCGCGTAATCAGTGCGGCAAAACACAGAAATACGAATACACCGATGAAAATCAGGCGCATGCGGAAATAATGCAGTTCGCGTTCCGTATTTTTAAGTTCTGTCATATTGAAAAAAGTGAAGCAGGTGGCGCAGATGAAACAAATGAAGCAGATGAAGCAGACTAATCAGGTCAAACAACAGACAACAGACAACAGTCAGCAATCAGAAATACAGCAAACTCAGATAGGACGGGTATGGTCTTTATCTTTGGCGCGTCTTTGAGGTGCCAGCAAGAGCAAAGTTGCAAACGGCCACAATACAGTCGTCACCAGGCTGACGGTAAAATAAGCCCAACCCGGAAAATGCGCATCTGGTGCCACCAGCATGCGTACGGCAAGCTGCACCAGCTGTGCAAACAAAAACAGGGGAAACACATGCAGGGTTTGCGTCAGTGGATGAAACCACAGCACGCGCCTGTGTATCATGATGGCAAAATACGATAACAGGGTATAAGCCAGCGCGTTTTCACCCATGTAGATGGAGTCATGCACATCCATCAGCAGCCCCATGGCAAACGCCACACCTATGCCGACCTTGCGCGGCTGATGTATGGTCCAGAAAACCAATACCAGGGCAACAAAATCAGGTACGCCTATCCAGCCACCCCATGGCAAGAAATTGAGGAAGAAAGCGACAGCGAAACTGATGGCAATAAATAGCGGATTGACCGGCAATAATATGTAGTGAGGGCTATTCATGTTTTGGGCTCCTTTGCAGTGGCAGGTGCATCCTTGGCTTCTGCGTCTTTAGGTGGCGCATCTTTGCCTGTCGCATCTTTGGCTGGAGTTTCTTTCACAGCACCGTCCTTGACCGGCAAATCTTTCATGGGCTGATCGACAGGCTTGGTATCAGATGTAGGTGCTGCCGCATCACGGGTTACCTTGCGATTGATTTTTTCTTTCTTGGCGCGCACGTCCTCGGTATCCGGACGCGACAAATTATCTGCAGATACCAGCAAGACCAGTAACTGCTTGTTGCGGTCTATGCCCGCAGTCGGCACGCACAAGATGCTTTCAAAGGTGGTATTGGCCTTGTTTTCTACCTGTACTACCTTGGCAACCGCCAGACCTGGGGGATAGATACCGTCGATGCCTGAAGTCACCAGTTGATCGCCGTTCTGGATATCGGCATTGGTGGTCAGGCGCATGTCCAGGTAGCTGGATTGGCCGCGGCCATAGGCCACGCTGCGCAAGCCATTACGCAGGATTTGCACGGGGATGGCCTGGTTTTTATCGGTCAGCAAGGTTACTTCTGCCGTCAGCGGGAATACCCGAGTCACCTGGCCGACCACACCCTTGTCATCAATCACTGGCTGGGACAAGGTCAGGCCATGCTTGATGCCACGGTCTATGATGACCTTGCGGCTGGCAGGGTCACGGGCATCGTAGATGATCTCTGCCATGACAGACTTGACTTGCAGACGTTCACGCGCGTCCAGCAGTTTGCGCAGATGGGTGTTTTCTGCCATCAAGTGCCCGGTCTGCTGCAGGGTATCGGCATTCTGGGTTTGCTGGTGCTTCAGTTGCGTGTTTTCTTTTTCCAGTGTCGTGACCGACACAAAATAATCAGAAGCACGCTTGACGGTATCACGTGGCATGACGGCGACCATTTGCACCGGATACAGTACGCTGCCGAGGATTTGCCTGACCAGAGTCAGAGACTTCAGACGGGAATCAACAACTAATAGAAAAATCGCCAGGACGGCAAAGAAAACCACCCTCACGCGCGCAGAGGCGCCTTGCTTGAAGAGTGGTGGCGGGCTGTAATCCATACTTTACCGGTGTTTCTCAGTGAACAGCGCAACAAGCATATAAATTGCAATCAAATCAGCTGTACATCCTGCGCATCAGTAGCCAGGAAAATGCAGCTTCATCAAATACGGGAAGTACAGCCAACATCGGTGCTGACAGTCTTCCCACGATGGTCCGGTACTTAGTCTTATTTAGTCTTATTATTCGTAAGAGAAAATCGAACCCAGCTTATCCATGCGCTCCAGCGCCATGCCAGAACCACGGACTACGCAAGTCAGCGGGTCTTCTGCAACGATGACTGGCAAACCGGTTTCTTCCATCAGCAAACGGTCGAGGTCACGCAGGAGTGCGCCACCACCGGTCAGCATCATGCCTTTTTCAGCAATATCGGCACCCAGCTCTGGCGGTGTTTGTTCCAGCGCGTTTTTAACGGCAGAAACGATGTTGTTCAGCGGATCTGTCAGCGCTTCCAGAATTTCATTACTGGAGATCGTGAAGGAACGTGGAATGCCTTCGGACAGATTACGTCCCTTGACTTCCATTTCCTTAACTTCAGAACCCGGGAAAGCAGAACCGATGGCTTTTTTGATGGCTTCAGCAGTCTGTTCACCGATCAGCATGCCGTAGTTGCGGCGGATGTAGTTGACAATCGCTTCATCAAACTTGTCACCACCGACGCGGACCGAACCCTTATAGACCATGCCGCCGAGGGAAATGATACCGACTTCTGTCGTACCACCACCGATATCAACCACCATCGAACCAGTTGCCTCAGACACTGGCAAACCAGCACCTATCGCCGCAGCCATCGGTTCTTCAATCAAATACACTTGAGAAGCACCGGCGCCCAAAGCAGACTCACGGATCGCACGGCGTTCTACCTGGGTAGAACCGCAAGGGACGCAAATGATGATACGTGGAGATGGTTTGAAGAACTTGGTGTCATGCACCATGCGGATGAATTGCTTGAGCATTTGCTCGGTGACGGTAAAGTCGGCAATCACACCATCTTTCATCGGGCGGATGGCTTCAATATTACCTGGTACCTTGCCCAGCATCTGCTTGGCTTCTTTACCAACTGCCTGTATTGTTTTCTTGCCGTTAGGGCCGCCTTCTTGACGGATCGCTACTACGGATGGTTCATCAAGTACGATACCCTGTCCACGTACATAAATCAGCGTATTGGCTGTTCCCAGATCGATCGCCAGATCATTTGAAAAATAACTACGTAAAAAACCAAACATGTATATTGTCCTGTATTTAACTGATTGTGGGCTCAACCCGCTCTGCCGGGCTGTGCTACCGAATTTTTAACCCTGACTGATTCCAGTAAAAACTGAGCAGCCATCTCGCAATCCAAGCATGTTAGGGGATTTAGCAAGCCATTTAGGGCATTAACCCGCCATTCTACCTTATAATCTGTTTAAATTTATTCGATACCAACACCTAAATTATGCTTTTGGTGGTATGTCGAATTATGTATTTTTTGACACTCTTTTCGCGCAAAAATGCGCTCCTGAACTATGTCACTGACAATTAAAGATGTAGAAAGAATTGCCAAATTGGCAAATATACAGACCTCCCCTGAAGAAGCGACTGCTACGCTGGAGAAACTGAACGGTATTTTCTCGCTGGTCGAGCAATTAAGAGCAGTCGATACCACGGGTGTGGCGCCTCTGAGCCACCCTATCGCCGCCCTGCTGCCAGAAATGGCTTTGCGCCTGCGCGAAGACGTGGTTACTGAAAGCAATCATCGCGAAGATTATCAAAAGCCAGCGCCAGCGACACAAGATGGCCTTTACCTCGTACCTCAGGTTATTGAGACTGAATAAGTCATATTTCACTTATGCATACCAAGACAATTTCGCAATTATCCGCCCTGCTGCAAAGCAAGCAGGTTTCCGCCACTGAACTTGCCCAGCATTATCTGAACCGTATTGCTGCCAGTGACCTCAATGCTTTTTTGCATGTGAATCCTGAATGGACTTTGCAACAGGCTGCCGCAGCTGATGCACGTCTGGCCAGTGGTGATGCCGGTGTATTGACGGGCGTACCTATCGCCCATAAAGATATTTTCGTGACACGCGACTGGCGTTCTACAGCAGGCTCACGCATGCTGGGAAATTATGTCAGTCCCTTTGATGCCACTGTCGTTGAGCTGTTCAACAAGGCTGGCACCGTCACCCTGGGCAAATTGAATTGCGATGAATTCGCCATGGGTTCATCAAATGAAAATTCTTATTTTGGTGCGGTGAAAAACCCCTGGGACAAGACTGCCGTACCCGGTGGTTCTTCTGGCGGTTCAGCAGCAGCAATTGCAGCGCGTCTGGCACCGGCAGTGACAGCTACGGACACTGGTGGCTCTATCCGTCAACCGGCATCATTTTGCGGTGTCACCGGTATCAAGCCAACTTATGGCAGCGTATCGCGTTACGGCATGATCGCATTTGCCTCTTCACTGGACCAGGGTGGCCCTATTGCCCAGACAGCGGAAGATTGCGGTATTTTGCTGAATGCGATGACAGGTTTTGATGAGAAAGATTCGACTTCTCTCGAACGCAAAAAAGAAGATTTCAACCGTGACCTGAACAAGTCTTTGCAAGGCTTGCGCATCGGTGTACCGAAAGAATTTTTCTCTGATGGATTGGCTGCAGATGTGGAACAGGCAGTCCGCGCTGCGCTGGCTGAATATGAAAAGCTGGGCGCGACACTGGTAGAAATTTCTTTGCCAAAAACCGAGTTGTCCATCCCTGTGTATTATGTGATTGCGCCGGCAGAAGCTTCTTCGAATTTGAGCCGTTTTGACGGTGTACGTTATGGTCATCGCGCAGCAGACTACACTGACCTTGAAGACATGTACAAGAAGTCGCGTGCTGAAGGTTTTGGTGCAGAAGTTAAGCGCCGTATCCTGGTAGGTGCCTATGTACTGTCGCACGGTTACTATGATGCTTATTATTTGCAGGCACAGAAAATACGCCGTCTGATCGCCCAGGATTTTGCCACTGCATTCGAGAAATGCGATGTCATCATGGGGCCGGTAGCACCGACCGTGGCCTGGGATCTGGGCTCGAAAGCGGATGATCCGGTAGCCAACTATCTGGCTGATATTTTCACCCTCTCGACCAGTCTGGCTGGCTTGCCTGGCATGTCCATCCCTTGTGGTTTTGGTCAGGGTGAAAAAAATGCGAAGCGCCCGGTAGGTTTGCAAATCATCGGGAATTATTATGATGAAGCGAAATTGCTGAATGTGGCTCACCAGTTCCAGCAAGCGACAGACTGGCATACACGCGCACCGGCATGAGCCTCTTCCCTCTGACAGGGAATGAAAGATCATAAACATGGAATTGATGTACTGCTTTCTGTAAAGAGGCAGAGGCAATAAACAAAGATATAACGAGGAATATTATGCAATGGGAAGTCGTTATCGGTTTTGAGACGCATGCGCAACTCAAGACCAACTCAAAAATTTTCAGCGGCTCTTCAATACAATTTGGTGCGGAGCCCAATACTCAGGCCAGCCCGGTCGATCTGGCCCTGCCTGGCGTGTTGCCGGTCATGAATAAAGGTGCGGTAGAAAAAGCCATACAGTTTGGCCTGGCCGTCGGTGCCGTGGTTGCGCCTGAATCCATCTTCGCCCGCAAAAATTACTTCTACCCTGACCTGCCTAAAGGCTATCAGATCAGCCAGTTTGAAATCCCGGTAGTACAGGGCGGTTTCGTGCCTTGTGTATTTGAAAAAGATGGCAAGGCCGAATTCAGAAATATTGAACTGACACGCGCCCACCTGGAAGAAGACGCTGGCAAATCCACCCACGGTGCAGCCGCCCGCATGACAGGCATAGACTTGAACCGTGCAGGTACGCCCTTGCTGGAAATCGTGACTGAACCTGTGATGCGCAGTGCTGCTGAAGCGGTGGCTTATGCCAAAGCCTTGCACTCGCTGGTGACCTGGCTGGACATCTGCGATGGAAATATGCAGGAAGGTTCTTTCCGTTGTGATGCTAACGTTTCCGTACGCCCTGTCGGTCAAAAAGAATTTGGTACACGTTGCGAAATAAAAAACCTGAACTCTTTCCGTTTCCTGGAAGAGGCGATTAATTATGAAGTGCGCCGCCAGATAGAATTAATCGAAGATGGTGGAAAGGTAGTGCAGCAAACACGCCTTTATGACCCGGATAAAAAGATCACAGTAAAAATGCGCGACAAGGAAGATTCGATGGATTATCGTTACTTCCCCGATCCTGACCTGCCACCACTGAAGATCAGCCGCGAATGGGTAGAACAAGTTCGCGCTACCATGCCTGAGCTGCCATCTGCGATGCGCCAGCGTTTCATCGAGCAATTGGGCTTGCCTGAATATGATGCGACTGTGCTGACGCAATCCAAAGGTATGGCTACTTATTTTGAAGCGGTGGTGACTGCTGCGGGTGCCGCACAAGCCAAACCTGCGGCCAACTGGATGATGGGTGATGTGTCAGCGACTCTGAACCGTGAAGGCCTGGATATCAGCGCTATTCCAGTAACGTCCGCGCAGTTGGCAGTGCTGTTGCAACGTATTGCTGATGGCACGATTTCCAACAAGATTGCCAAGGAAGTGTTTACGGCTATTTGGCAGGCGCCATCTGAAGATACAGGTGTAGTCGATAAAACGATCGCATCGATAGGCGGACAAATTTCTGATGTAAATGTTCTCGGAAAAATCATCGACGAAGTCATGGCTGCGAATCAGCAGTCTGTCGATGAATACCGTGCAGGCAAAGAGAAGGCATTCAACTCCCTGGTTGGTCAGGCGATGAAGGCGACCAAAGGCAAGGGTAACCCGACTCAGGTCAATGAATTGCTGAAGAAAAAATTGGCTGGTTAATTCCCGGCTGAAAATGAAAAACGGCACATCTGTGAAGATGTGCCGTTTTTTTATACCTGCTGATTTATTGTCTGGCTTTTAGTGCCGGGCTTGGCGTCTGCTTCAAATCCCGGCAGCAGCCTTTATCAATATCAGTTCGGTGCAAAGTAAGCAGCTACTGTCTGTACATCATCCACACTGATATTACCTGCAGTGACGCGCAGCTTGAGGTAGCTGATCAGGTAATTGTACTTGGCTTGCGCCAGGTCACGTTTGGCGGCGACCAGTTGTTGTTCGGAACCGAGCACGTCCAGATTGATACGCACACCACCTTTGACACTTTGCTTGGTTGCTTCAACCAGCAAAGTCGCGGAGTTGACGGACTTTTGCAAAGCACTGATTTTCGTCAAACTGGTTTGTATAGCATTAAATTGCTTGCGCAATTCTATCGAAATTCTGTTCTTGGTTGAGTCCAGATCAGCTTTGGCCTTGTCGCGGTTGGCGATGGCCTGATTACTGATTGCGGTGACATAACCGCCAGAATAAATCGGTATCACCAATTGCACGCCTATGCTCTTGATCGTCTGATCTTGCGTACGTGTCGTGATACTGTCAGACAAACCACGGTTGTAACCAACGTTCAGATCCAGCCTTGGTGTATGGCCTGCTTTACTCTTGCTGATTTCCAGTTCGGCAGCTTCGACAGAATATTTGGCGGCTGCAATTTCAGGATTGCTTTCTGTTGCGATCGTCATCCACTCTTCAAAACTGGAGAGGGCAACAGGCATCACGGTAAACTCTGGGCGCAAGCCATCAAGCTGCACTACTTCACTGCCAATGATGGCAGAAAAAGCATTCCTTGAATTCAGCAAATTGTCTTGCGCTTCTATCACCTGAGCCTCGGCAACATCAAGCTTTGCCTGGGTTTCCAGCATGTCGGTCTTGGTGCCTTCACCTTTTTCAAACATGCGCTCATTGATGCGTTTCTGTTCGGCATAAGCATCTCTTTGGGCACGGAACAAATCTACCTGATCTTCAGAGAATTTGACATCCGCATAAGCTGTCGTCAGGCGGATGATCAAGTCTTTGCTACGTGCAGAAAAGATAGCGTCGCTATAGTTGGTCTGCGCTATGCCTTGCTTGTAACGCGCTGCCGTATCCAGACTGAACAACACCTGACGCAAGGAAACAGAATTGGTGATGCTGGTGTAATCGTAATTACTGACCGCCACACCACCAGTTGGCTGACCCAAAAAGTTGGTCGCCGGCGAGGTGATTTCTGCGCGGTTTTTACCTGTTCCATAAGCATACTGTATGGTTGGCAATAAACCGGCCCGGCCGATATTACGGTATTCCTTACCCGCGATATTTTCTGAAACAGCTGCACGGTAAGTAGGATCATTGACCAACGCAGCCTCATAGGCCTGCAACAAGCCCATGGCCTGAGCCTGGCCTGCCGACATCACCAGGACGCCACAGGCAGCTGCGATCAGATTAAGGCGCTTCCATGATTTTTTCATCATTAATCCTCAGTCATTGCAGAATGGGCACGGTCGATCACTGGTTTCAACAGGTAGTTCATCATGGTGCGGCCACCAGTGCTGACAAACATTTCAACAGGCATACCAGGACGGATGTTCAGGTTGGCAATCATTTTCTTGCCTTCAGGTGCTACTTCTGCACGGACTTTATAGAAGGCCTGGCCGGTTCTTTCATCAACAGTACGGTCAGCGGATACCTGAGTAATGATGCCCGGAATATGCGGTGTGGTATTGGTATTGAAGGCAGAGAAAATCAATTCTGTTTTCAAACCGGCATGCACTTTATCTACCAGATTGACTGGCAAGCTGGCTTCGACGATCAGCGCATCATCCTGCGGAACCAGTTCCATCAATTTGAAACCACTAGGTACAACCGCACCTTTGGTGAATACATTCAGGCCGACAACGGTGCCTGCTACAGGTGCTTTCACGGCGACATTATTCAGATCAAAATCCAGTGCAGTCAGACGGTTTTGCAAGGCTTCTGCTTCTTTCTGGACATCAGACAATTGTGTGCGGATTTCTTTTTGATAGTCTTGCTGACGCTGTGATTTACGCAAGCCCATTTCCATGATCTGGCGTGAGACACGGCCCATATTACCCAGGTCTTCAGAGATACTGCCATTCACCTGCGCATAAGTACGTTCCAGATCCAGCAGACGATTGCGGGCAATATAGCCTTCCTTGGCCAGATCACGCATACCATCGAGCTGTTCTTTGAGGAACTGTTGCTGTTGCTTTTTGCTGACCATGGATTCTTCCAGGCCTTTGTGTTGCGATTTCAAACCAGCGATGTTTTCATCTACTGCACCCAACTCACTTTGTATGGAAATCTGACGTGTAGTGAACAGTTGCTGTTGCAGCGAAATGACGTTAGCAACGCGAGGATCGCTTTTTGCCTCATCCAGTTCCTTGGGAAAACTGATGGACTTTGCACCTACGCGTTCAGCCAGCAATCTTGCTTCTACCGCCTGGGCTGTAAACAATTGCACCCTGGTGATTTCTGCATTTGACTTGGCACTGACAGAGTTCATTTTCAGCAAGGTTTGACCTGCTTTGACGACATCGCCATCCTTGACCAGGATTTCATCAACGGTACCACCAGTCTGATGCTGTATGACTTTACGGCTGGAGGCCACGGCGACGTTACCACTCATGGGCACACCTTTATCGAGCTTGGCAGTAAACGCCCACAGCAGGAAGCCAACTACGCCGATCAGGATGATGATCCAGCCCAGGCGGGAATAGCCGCGTGCATCTGTATTAACTTCAAGTATTTCTACGTTGTGAGTTGTCACGTCCGTGACATCACCTTTTTTGACCAATGCATTTTTCATGATTATTCCTCTTGTGCAGCTGTAGCATTAATTCTTTGCTGCGTATCTGCCGGTGGCTCTGTAGCTGCTGACTGCAAACCGCCCTGAGCCTGCGCTTGTTGGGCAGCCTGTTGTGCTGCCGCAGCTTGCTGGGCTTGTTGCATCTGCTGTGCCTGTTGTTGATTTGCCTGATTCAGTGCAGCCAGTACCTGGTCACGTGGACCAAAGGCCTGGGCAACACCATCACGTAACAACAAGAGCTTGGTGGTGGCGCCCAGAATCGTCGTACGGTGCGTGATCAACACAATCGTTTTGCCGCGTTGACGCAAATCATTCACAGCAACGACCAGAGCCTGTTCGCCAATATCATCCAGATTCGAATTTGGTTCATCAAGTACCAGCAGGGATGGATCGTCATACATGGCACGGGCCAGACCGATACGCTGCTTTTGGCCACCAGACAGACCGGCACCGCCATCACCCAAACGGGTGTCGTAACCTTGAGGGAAATGCAAAATCATTTCATGCACACCGGCGCGCTTGGCAGCCATAATGACTTTTTCAGAATCAACTTCACCAAAGCGTGCGATGTTTTCTGCTACTGTGCCGCCAAACAATTCTATGTCTTGTGGCAGGTAACCAATATTTGGTCCGAGTTGATCTTTGTTCCATTGGTAGATATCAGCGCCATCGAGACGCACTTTACCAACCGCAGCTGGCCAGACGCCTACCAGCAAACGTGCCAGTGTGGATTTACCGGAACCTGATGGGCCGATCACGCCCAGTACGTCACCTGGTTGCAAAGCCATGGACAAGCCTTTAACAACAACAACAGTAGAGCCCGGAGGCGCTGCAGTCACGCCTTCGACAGACAAAGCACCCAACGGTTTAGGCAAGTCCATGCCAGCCTGACGTGGTGGATTGGATGCCAGCAATTCATTCAAACGACCATAGGCACCTTTAACAGTGCTCCATTGTTTCCATACACCGATCAGTTGATCGATAGGACCAGTTGCTTTACCCAACAGGATGGAGCCGGCAATCATCATACCAGGCGACATCTTGCCTTCAATCACCAGCAAGGCACCAAAACCGAGCACCAGGGATTGAACGGAGACACGAACAAATTTACTCAAAGCGGTGATAATGCCTGACTTCTCGCTCGCTTCTGCCTGCAATTGCAGGAAACGGCCATGCAATTTGAACCAGCGCGACATCAGGTTAGGCAGCATGCCCATGGCTTCAATGACTTCGGCATTGCGCAGATTATTCGTCGCCAGATTGCTGGAGACGATGGCCATGGTATTGGCTTCAGTCAAAGGTTTTTTGGAAACCACTTCATTGGCGTACGCCAGGATCACCATGACAATCACCGCAGCCAGCGCAAACAAGCCGAGATAAGTATCAAACATGAAGATCACGGCCAGATAGAACGGGAACCATGGTGCATCGAAGAAGGCAAACAAGCCTGCACCTGTGAGGAACTGACGGATTTGCGTCAAATCCTGCAAAGCCTGGCCGGCATTACCGCCGCCACGTTTCAGGTTTTGTTCAAATGCAGCAGTGTAGATACGCTTGTTCATTTGCATGTCGAGCTTGGCGCCCAGACGTATCAGTACAAAACTACGGATATATTCAAGCGCACTCATCAAGGCGTAAGCACCCAGCATCAACAATGTCAACATCAACAAGGTGATTTCGTTGCGGCTTTGCAAAACACGATCGTAAACCTGTAACATATACAGGGAAGGTGCTAACATCAACAGATTGATGATGGCACTGAAGATGCCAACGGTTCTGAAGGCACTTTTAAAGGTCATCAGAACCTGTGCAATTTCAGTTTGTGGAAGTTTTAGTTTCGAGATCATTTGTATTCTTTGCACACTGAAGTGCTAAAAACATCGCAATATAATAGGTGGCCGCTTGATGAGTAATCTCTTTAGAGGAGGAATTCATCAGCATTTTTAAGGCAAGGCGGCATTATCCCTGTTCACAACTCAATTAAATGTGACGTACATCACATTTTTCGAAAGCGTAACACAAGTTTTACGCTTTTAAAACGTGTTTCGTGTATCGAAGCCGATATATTTTGCATACCCCCTCCTGTATATCAAAAATCTCCATATACCTCCTGCAGCACTATTGATATTACGGGCATACTCCCCATATATTGGTAATACAAAAATTTTTGTCAATTGCATCACATACTTAATTGACATGCTTTTTAAACATAAAATGCTGTCAATTTAGAATCAGATATGCACATGCGGCACTTCGTTGGACCTCATTGAATGTATATCTCTCACTTGAAATGCTGCAATTTGCTGTGACTTAGCCAGAATTCTCACTTGGTGTAGCCTTATCGGCATTGGACCTTGTGCAGAGTGATCGTGTTTTGGGGTCCAGCGGGGTGTACGGCACTACAGAAGTTTGGGAATGCTTAAGTAAGTATGCTTAAAGCCGCGAGCGCGAAGTGGTATGCGAAAAAAAACGCCCCGCAATATCCGTTGCGGGGCGCCGAGTTCTTAATGGTCTTGCTGGCTACGATATTATTTTAACTCAATTACTACTGTGTTTACTAGTGCTTGTGCAGATATATCATTTTTTAAGTTAACTTTTGTGTCTTCAACCAGGCCATATACCCATTCTATTTGCGCTGGCAAACATACTTTTTGCAGATCATAAAATTCACAGGCAAAACGACGGGCATTTTCACCCAGACGCTGTCTTTCTTCTGGCTGATCCAATAAATCACAGACTTCCTTGCTCAGCGCTGCCACATCAAAGAAATCAACCAGCCTGCCTGTCTCATTGTGACGTATGGCCTCTCTCAAAGGCTGAGTATTCGACGCGACGATAGCGCATCCTGCGCTCATGGCCTCAAGCAGACTCCACGACAAAACGAAGGGGTAAGTCAGATAAACATGAACGCGCGACAATTGCAGCAAGGGAATAAAATGCTGGTAAGGGATATTCCCCAGGAAATGTATGCGTTCGCGCGCGCTTTCCGGTAGTTGCGGACTTACTTCGCTGAGGAAGATCTCTTTCCATGACCTGCCGGTTTCAGACTTGGCACCGTAACTGACATCATCCCCACCCACCATCAGTACGTGGGCATTGGGGCGCTGTGCCAATATCTGCGGCAAGGCACGCATGAAAATATGATAGCCGCGGTATGGTTCGAGATTGCGGTTGACGAAGGTGATTACTTCATCATCACGGGTCAGCTTCAATCCCCCACCCAGGGCCAGGGCAACACCGGGGTTGGGAGCGACCATATCCGTATTGATGCCGTCATGAATAACGCTGATGCGCTCACGGAAGGCGCTGGGGAAGGTGCTGGCCTGCCAGTGCGTAGGAGATATGGCAGCATCCGCCATTTCTATATGCAAGAGGTTATTGATATTCTTGAGTTGTATCTTGCAGGCTTGCTCAATCGCATTGGAAGAGAATTCAGGATCAAACCCGACATCCGCTCCTTGTGCGTGATAAAAGAATTCTGCATAGATGCCTAGCTTGGCTGTGGGCCATACTTTTTTCAGGAACAGGCTTTCACCCCAGCCTGGATGGGCGATGATCACATCAGGTACAAAACCCTGCTCACGCAATTGAAGCGCGGCACGCATGGCAGCTTCACCACGGATGACCTTGGGTTCACTATCGGCCAGCCAGGGATGGGTTTCAGCACTGGTACCTCGCGCAACCTGGTATGAGAATACCTTGACGCCATTCCACAGCGCCGGAGCAGCCTTTTGCATGGTCAGCGCGACAACTTCATTCGCCGGGTCTGCAGCCAGTGCTGGCGCAAGATGGACAAACTGACCTGGAAAATTTTGGTGAACGAACAGGATTTTCATAGCGCAAATTGAGTAGGAATACGAACTTCGTAAATTGCTACAGTATAAACGCTATTCGGCAGCACAGAGTCATGCCGATGCACTCATGCTGCAGGCAAATATTCAGGGAACAAGCAAATGCCTGGAAAACGCTTCGATAACAGCATCAGGTCGCAAATGATGCTCGTCTATATGCCATTGCTGATTCGATTTACCGCCACCGCCATCGGTCAGGGTAAACATATCGAGAAAATCCAGACCCCGCTCTGCAACCTGCTGTTTCAGACCGGTATTGAACAGTGTCAGAAACTGACCAAATTCCTGCAACTGATCTGCCGCATAGCCATTTTCATTGATTAAATAGGCAGGCACACCGCTGATGATGAGCTTGAGCTGGCGCGGCTGCGCATGGGCAACAATAAAATCCAGGAAAGCCACTATGACGTCCTGCACCCGCTGTGTCAGGCTGATGTTGGAGGCGTTGGGAGCGTTGTGGGCATCAGTAGTGCTGGTGCTTGCAGATTTTTTATTGGCTTTCAGGATGCCGCTATCAATGCGGCAATCAATTTCACCTATGCTAATCAACACGCTCGACGCAACAGGCACGGCCTGCAGATATTGCTGCATTAGTTGCTGGTAATGATTGGTTTCGACTTTGCCGATTTGCCACTGCGTACAGCCTTCTATCCATAGCCCTTTGCATTGCAGATGTTGGCCCTGATACGTGACCAGCAGATTATGGGCCGACAAGATGTGGCTCTCACCTATGACATACAGCGTGCCTTGCGCTGGCGGGTTTTGTGCCTGCTGCCTGTACATCTGCCACCATAATTGGATTTTCAACATGAAGGCGCAGTAAATCAAAGAACCTTTGTCTTTAATCAGCGCATTGCCCAGCATATCCTTTGCCACTTGCAGCAAAGCATCTACATTGGCCGGGCTACCAAAGACATAGTGCAGGATAGCCAGCTGTAGCGCAGCATTTTGCCTGGGAAAACCGGTCGTGGTCAGTTCCAGCACTTTGGCATAATGCTGAACCGCCTCATTTAACTGGCCAGTGATTTTATAGGCGTGAGCCAAGCAAGCGTGCAATTCTGGATTGTCGGGCGCGATGCTTAATCCTTGCTGGTAACTTTGCCTGGCCTCAGGCAGTCTTTCCAGTTTCAGCAGCGCGTTACCACGGTTATTCCAGGATTGAAAATGACCAGGATGACTACGCAGCACCTGTTCATAGTCAGCCAGGGCCTGCGCATACTGACGCATGTCCATGTACAGATTACCGCGATTAAAATGCGCATCAGAAAAATCTGGCTGTTGACGCAGCACATGTTCATAGCATGCCATGGCCTCTGCTTCTCGCCCCAAGGCGCTCAATGCATTCGCCTTATTGTTGAGAACTTCGGCAAAGTCAGGCGTGGCCGACAAGAAACGGTCATAACTGACAATGGCATCGGCGTGGCGCTCAAGGTCCATTAAAACATTGCCGAGTGAAGCATGTATGATGGTATTGGCTGGATTGATGGAAGCCGCCAAGGTCAATAGATCAAGCGCCTCTTGCAAAGCACCTGTGCTGCGCTTGATCATGCCCAGGAATTGCAAGGCTTCAAAATGCCGGGCGTCAATGACTAGTATCTGCTGATAGATGGCAGCAGCATCAGCCAGATTTCCGGCCTGATGCAATACCAAAGCCTTTTGCAGCAACTGTGCTGCCTGGTTTACCCGTGCATGGGTAGCAGGGTTCGTACCTTTGGTTACAGCAGATATTTTTTTCTTATGCATATTCAGCGCTTGAAGTTTATTTCAATTGCGCACGCAACAAATTCTCCATCTCAGGAATAGGCCTGGCACTCTTGCTGCCTACCGCCCACAAATCAAAGGCTGAGGGACGTGACGCCGCTACCACTGTCTGAAAGCCTGCACCAGCAAGTGTATTCATCAATACTTTTTGGGTAAAACCGCAACGGTGGGCCATAAACAAATTACCTCTTTCCATGGCTGCGCGGTGTCCATACAGGATATCGATAGGTGCAATCGGCCCGGCAGGTGATATGTAGGCGGGTTCGAGTAATTTGTCCTCAGCCACCAGTTTGCAGACCGATACCATATCAGGACAAGTCACGACAAAGACGCCGTCATCCTTGAGCACACGCATAATTTCCTTCAGTGCAACCGGTACTTCGTGCGGATACAGGTGTTCAATATTATGGGAGGAATAAACCGCGTCTATGGAGCCTGTCTCGACAGCACTCATATCAGTCAAAGTCCCCTGGATATCAGGATTGACCTTAGGATCGATATCGAAGCGTACTTCCTGCCATTCATCTGACTGAAAGAAAGGTGTAGTACCTGACTTGTTTTGTGGACCGCAACCTACGTGTAGTAATTTCAAAGGATCACCTGTAATTTAAACCAAAATTTAAACAAAAAAAATGGGGCATATAGCCCCATTTTCCATGCACATTCTATATCAAGTCAAATACAGATTACTGTACCTGATCTGGACGTGAAGAAGCCAGTGCCACTTTAGGCAGATGACGGAAAGACGCCCAGTGCAATTCCAGCAGGGACATCAAACCACTACGCACCCAACGCGCCAGTGTTGCATCATCAAGTGCCAGGACTTTTTCACGATCGACAATACGGAAACCGCCGATCAGGTGAACTTCATCGCCTTCACGGAAGTTGAGGTCTTTGGCAACCAATACGCCTGTGGTTTCCAGTTCATTCAGAATGACGCGGCCTTCACGCAGGTTTTTCTCATAGCTGTTCAACAGCTCCAGTACCTTGCCAAAGCTGGGGTTGAATTCTGCTTTGTCTGTAAATACCAGTTCACCCTCTTTGGTGTTGAACTGTGGCGCATCCATATCAGCAGCCAGCACATAGTCATCAGTGTCACCGATACGACCCAGGATGAATGGGTAGCGACGTACATGAACTGGTACATAGGCCTCAGTCCATTGATTTTTTTCATTCAGGAATACATTGCGTTCTCTCAAACCCAGTACGGCAATCGGATTGAGCAAGCCGGATTGTGAGAACAAGACTGGATAGAACTGTGCTGCCTCAGGAATTTCTGTCGGTGCCAGTGGGGCAGTCGTCAGGCTACGGGCAAAAGCAAAGTCAGCAGCTGGTTGAAAGCGCAAAGAGGCATGCAGGTTCTTGTCCAGGGTTTGAGCATTTTGAAACATAGTAAAACTCCAATAACTAGAAAAAGCCCATTTCCATTGACGGCATGGGTTAAGCGCCAGGCTTAGATGACATTAAATCACAAATCAGTATTTATTTTGATCAAAACACGCAAAAAGCGACTACTTACATTGAAATGAAGACGTTTTGGTCAAAATCAAGTGCAGTATTGTATCAGCAGCTTAAAGCGCTGGCGCTTTTTTCAGCATAGGCAGTTTGGGGCAAAATCAAGGCAGGCCAGGGTGCAGGTGCAACTTTGTTAGCGGATACGGTCAATGCCTGATTTTGATACCAGAGCGGTAATGGCATCATAGCAGTCCAGTCGCCAATGCTAGTGCTTACGCCATATCAGCAGATAACCTGGAATGGCCTGCAAATTTTCCATTCTGATGGTCTGTGGCAAACATTGCAAACACGTAAATCCATGTTCTGAGGCCAATTTGTCCAGATAATTAAGTTGATGCGCATAACGCCCACTATTGCGTAGCGTATAGCCTGTGCTACCGGGGGTGGTAGCAGAACCTCCATCTGCAGCTTCGACAGAAAAGGCAAACAAGCCATCGCGGATCAACAAACGACTGACCTCGGCAATGATATTATCAAGTTGCCCCAGATATACAAATACATCTGCCGCCGTCACGACTTCATAGATTGCACTTGCTTCTTGTTGCGTCATACTCAGCAAATCGGCTTTGATCAACCTGTGATACAGCCGCCTGGCCTGGGCTTTTGCCAGCATTTTTTCTGACAGATCAACGCCAACGAGGCTCGCAGCCAGTGGCGCAAGTTCTTTCGCGACCAAACCGGTGCCGCAACCCAGATCCAGTATGCGCCATGCCTTCGTGTCAGCCACGCGTAATTGACTGAGCTCCTGCCCAATAATGGCAGGAATCTGGTATTCCAGCACTTCTTGCAAATGCTGGTCAAAACGCTCTGCATAATCATCAAATACCTTACTGACATAACTGACTGGTGCCTGAGCACTGGCCTGCCCGCTGAGAACATGGATGAAATGCAGGGCATTGCCGTGTTCCGGGTCCAGGGCGACGGCACGCTGATAGCTGCTGATTGCCTGCGCAGTCTGGCCGGCATCCTTGTAAATATTACCCAGACTATTATGAATCTCTGCGTGGTTGGGCTGCAGCGCAGCAGCGCGCTCTGCACATAGTATGGCCTGATCTATGTCCTTACGCTTTTGATAAATCAAGGCCAGGTTATTCCAGGGCTCGGCCAGTGATGGATTAAGGCTGCTTGCGTGTTTATAAGCGGATATCGCCTCTTCCTGCTGCCCCATGTCCTTATATACATTGCCAATATTGCTGTGTGCCTCAGCATAGTCGGGCTTGAGCTTGCAGGCTTGGTGGAAACATGCGAGTGCCTCCACCAATTGGCCAGACTCCCGCAATGCCGATCCAAGATTATTCAGGGCGTAAAAATTCCGGGGATTGGCTTGCAAAGAGCGCTGGATAAATTCTATTGCGTTAGCATATTCTCCGAGCTGGTGAGCAGTCACGCCAAATAAATGCAGGGTGTCTGCATGCTCTGGCTGTATTGCAAGGATTTGTTGATAGATTTGCCTTGCTGCCTCAATTTGCCCATTGCGGTGCAAGCCCATGCCCTGCTCCACCCATGCAGCAATCTGTTTTTGCGCATCCTGTTTTTGCTTGTCTGCCTGCGCCTGCGCGGCGTCGTCTGCAGCCATGCAACATTGCTTGTATTTCTTCCCGCTGCCACAGGAACAGGGATCGTTACGGCTCAATTTTTTCATAGACGTTCGCAGGACTGACAAAACCAGGGATTCAGGATAGATGAAGCTGCATGCTAGCAAAGACTGGGCTGGAACTGCAGAATTTAATCGTCAAAATTAAACAAAAATCTCAAACAAAGACCTTCAACAAAAATACCGTTGTCGGCAAGGATCAACCATCATAAAAAAACCCACCGCTTTACAGGGGTGGGTTTTTTATTTTTACACAGCAGGGAGGATGTTTTCTCCCTGCTGCATGGGTAGCAAGCTACCCATTTTCCTGCATAGCTTACTGAATTAAGCGATGAAGTCGCCAGCGACGATGGAACCTGCGCCAGTGATTTTAACGATAAAGTCAGTTGCATCAACTGCACCTACAGTGCCACCGATGTTTTGGAAAGCATAAGTACCAGCTGCTGTACCTGCGGCTACAGTGATGATGTAAGCCTGAGTATTCGCTGCCAGAGCCGCGCCAGCACCTGTTGCTGCTGTAGCGATAGCCGCTGCCAAAGTAGAGATGTCAGCAGTAGCGATAGACAACAGGTTCAACGAAGTTGCTGCTGTGCCAGTTTTGAACACGTCAGCGCCAGCAACTTTGAAGTTTGCTACTGTATCGATAGCAGCAATGTTGGAACCAGCAGTGATAGTTTCAACACCAGTTGCAGTAGTGGACAGGTTGATAGTATCAACACCAGTTGCATTACCAGTTACTGTTACATTTGTAGCAGCTGTACCCAACAGATTAACTGTTTGGCCGCCTGAACCCAGAACTACTGTGTCAGCAAATGCGCCTTTAGCGAAGTTCAGAGTTACACCAGCACCATTTTCGTTAGTGAAAGTCCAGCCTGTTGCTGCAGAGCCAGTTACGTTCACTGTTTCAATGCCTGTTACCAGAGCAGTGATATTCAAGTTAGCACCGATAGCACCGATGTTCAGTGTATCTATACCCAAGCCGCCGTCCAGCGTTGTTGCGCCGGCGATTTGAGTTGCAGTGTAGTTGAATGTATCGTTACCTGTGCCACCAACAACGCTCACTGTGTTAGTACCAGCAGTGAATGTGTTAGTACCAGCAGCCAGAGTGAAGCGTTCGATCGCATTGTTAGCAACGATAGTACCGGCTGTAGTGAATGTCAGTGTTTCTGTATTGCCTGCAGAGATAGTACCTGTGAATGCATTATATTGCGCTGCAGTCAGAGTGTAGTTACCAGTTGCTGCCAATGTCAGATTTTCGAAGCCTGTGATGTTAGCACCAGAGATGTTTGCACCAGCGGCCAATGCCAGAGTATCAGTAACGCCAGCACCTGCACTGAAAGTACCAGTGTAAGCGAATGCGCCCAGTGTCAATGTCTGACCAGCACCAGCGCCCAGATTAACGTTACCAGCCAGGAAGGAAGTACCTGCACCTGTCACATCAACGTTATCAACACCTGTACCACCAGTTACTGTAGTAACACCAGTAGTAGTTGCACCGAAAGTGATAGTGCCACCAGTGTTATCAGTGATCAGAGATTTGATGTTGGTGATGATACCGCCAGTTGTACCGTTACCGAAACCAGTAATGCTAGAGTTACCAGTCAAAGTGATCGTGTCTGTATCGCCAACGTTACCACTGATAGTTGTACCGCTCAGGTTAGCTACTGTACCTGTGAAGTTGTCGTTCACATTGACAGCACTTGCGTAATTACCACCAGCAACGAATGCTGTTGGAGTCAATGCTGTACCGCCACCATTAACTGGATTAGTACCAACAACACCTGTTGTTACTGTTGCGCCACCAGACACTGTCACTGCATTGCTAACTGTAGTGTTGTTCACGCCACCACCAGTTGCATTGGAAGAAGACGTTGTGTCGATCACCAATGTGCCGCTAGTTACAGCGATCAGGGACAGATCGATGTTGTTCACGCCAGCGATATCATCAACGATAGTCAGTTGATGTGGAACGTTACCTGTGAATGTGATCACTGGTGTGCTCAGGGACAGAGCAGCACGGGCAGCAACCAGAGCAGCGTATTGGGAAGCAGTGATCACAACAGCGGAGTTCGCTGTGATGTTTTCAATACCCGACAATTGCGCGCCAGCCAGATTGATCGCACCGTAAGTGACCAGTGTATCGTTACCTGTACCCAGGTTGATCGTGTCTGTTACAACGCGGGCAACTGCAGTCGCTGTGGACTGTGCATTCAGGTTCACACCGTTTTCTGTCGTGTTGTAGGTACCGGCAACATAGTTACCCAACAGTACAACGCGGTCATTACCAGCGCCGAGGCTCAGGAAGTTGGCGCCGCGGGCCAGTGTGACGTCCAGTGCAGATTGTGCTGTCAATGCGCCTGCATCGATGGAAACGCCGACTGTTGCGTTAGCAACGTTGG